>NZ_JARVRI010000040.1:0-102620 GCF_030209785.1 Arthrobacter sp. efr-133-TYG-120 | reverse complement strand
CAAGGAAAACACGTCCCAAGAATCAGGTGCTGAGCTCCCAATGAACCCGGATCGCCTCGGCGATCGGGCCGGCGGTGACGTCAACTTGGAAGGCCACGGGGGCGGTCCCTGTCGCTTCAATGACGGTGTCGTGGTAAACCCGGCCGCAGGACGGACACAAGGTGTAGAGGTCCTCATCGTCGGGCCACGGGGCGAGTCCGGCGGGCACGGGCTTGTCGGCCCCGGCGAAAACAGGGACGCCCTGCGAGTTGGCCTGAATCAATCCCTCTTTACTGACGGTGTTTCCGCACAGGCAAGTGATCGTCGTGACATCATGACCGATGACATCAGCGAATTCAGTGTCCATTTGAGCTCCCCGGCGTCGGAAGAGACGTTCTGCTTGTAGCTTATGCCCGCGGATCGCCTCCCGTCGCTGCATACGTGGCCATTTTGAATACCCGGGCAGGGTGCGCCCGATCTGCCGCCTAGACTCCTTGGATGGCTCTGGACCTTGAGAGTGTTTTCCTCAACGGCACGGTTGGTGCCGGCAAGACGACCACCGGCGAAGCCTTGCACTGGCTTCTCGCCGACGACGGAATCAGCAACGCCGTGATTGACCTCGATGAGTTGCGGCGGAGCTGGCCCGCACCGGCCACGGACCGGTTCAACCACGAGCTTGAACTGCGGAACCTCCAAGCTGTCGCGGGAAACTATCGTGACGTCGGCGTTCGGCGGTTCATTCTGGCAGGGGTGATTGAGCAACCCTCGGAGGTGGATCGCTATCGTGCGGCCCTCGGCGGCGGGAAACTCACGGTGATCCGGCTGGACGCGTCCATCGAGGCGATTCACGAGCGGCTCAGAAACAGACACGAGCCGAACAGCCAGGAGCTGACCTGGCACCTGGATCGCAGCGTGGAGCTCGGTGAAATCCTGAGCGAGACCCAAATCGAAACTTATGTGGTCGCGACCGGACCACGAACCCCACAACAGGTTGCCCAGGCGGTTCGGGCTCTGATTGGGTGGTAGGCGTAGCCAACGCACCACTGAAAGGACGCGATGAGATCCAACGAACTGCTGCTGGATTCCTTTGGCCGGATCCGTGACGTCGTGGCCGCAACGCTGGAAGGGGTCGACGACGAGTCCTTGATCCACAGGCCCGCCGGCACCGGAAATTCGATTGCGTGGTTGATCTGGCACCTCAGCCGGGTGGAGGACGTCCAAGTCGCGTCCGCCGCCGGCGTCGAACAGGTGTGGACTTCGCAGGAGTTCGCGGGCCGCTTCAAGCTGCCGCTACCCGAACGCGACACCGGCTATGGCCACTCGAGCGATAAAGTCGATGCGGTTCAAGCTCCGCCGGAGCTGTTGCTCGAATACTACGACGCCGTGCACCGGCAGACGGTTGCGTTTCTGAAAACGCTCGGTGACACGGACCTTGATCGCATCGTCGACACCCGCTGGGATCCGCCCGTCACTCTCGGCGTGCGCCTGGTCAGCACGATTGCGGATTGCCTTCAGCATGCGGGTCAGGCCGCCTACGCCAAAGGCCTAGGCGGCCGGTAAAAACCGTTCATACAGCTTTCCGGGGTTTGAAGATCAACCCCAGGACGGCTGCCAGCGCGAGCGCGGACAGGACAGTTGCAGACCAGAACCCGGCCCGCCCGCCGGTCAGGAAGTCGCCGGGGATCGCGAAGGCCGCGTAGATCGAAGCCACGATGGCCAGGCCGACAGCTCCGCCCAGCTGCTGCATCGTCTGGAAGAGTCCGGACGCAGACCCTGCGTGCTCGGGTTCGACGTTGCGCAGCGCGAGCGTGGTGAGCGGCATGAACGTCATGCCGGCCGAGATTCCAGTGCCCAGCAGTGCAAGCAAAACGAGGGCGAGCGGGGTGTCCGTGTTCAGTTGCGTCAGCGGCAGGAAGGCGACGACGCGGAGAGCGGTACCGAAGATGACCAGCCGGACGGCCCCGAAGCGCTCAAGTAGGCGCGGGACGATCCGCGACATCGCGAAGATGCTGAGCGGCATCGGCAGGAAGGCCAGTCCGGTGACCATCGGCGTGAGGTGCAGATCGTCTTCGAGGTACTGGACCATGAGGAAGAACATCGCCAGCATCCCGCCGTAGGTTGCTGCCATCGCTGCCAGCGCCGCCACTCGGCTCGGGCTGCGCAGCAGTTGCGGACGAAGCAGCGGGTGGGCCACCCTCCGCTCGGTAACGGCGAGAATTGCGATCAGTGCGGCCCCGACAACCAGGCCGCCGATCGTGCGCGGGCTGGACCATCCGACGTCGCCCGCTTGGATGAGACCCCAGACGATGGCGATGGCGCCGCCCGTGGCGGTCACAGCTCCGAGGATGTCGAAGCGTCCGGGCCGCCGGGGAGTTTCCGCGACCAGGCGCGGCACCGCAATGAGGACGACGACGCCGATCGGCACGTTGATGAAGAGGGTCCACCGCCAGCTGGTGGTGTCGGTGAGGAGCCCGCCGAGGATGAGCCCGAGCGCGCCACCCATTGAGGCAATGGCGGAGAACAGGGCGAGCGCCCGGTTCCGCGCGCCGTCGTCCTTTGCGCTAGTGGTGATGAGCGCGAGAACGCTCGGGGCGGCGAATGCGGCACCGAGGCCCTGGAGCGCCCGTGCGATAACGAGGAGGAGGGGCGAGGTGGCCAGCCCGCCAAGCAGTGAGAAGAGCGTGAAGGCTGCGACGCCCACCAGGAAGGTGCGACGGCGGCCCATCACGTCTCCGATCCGTCCGCCGAGCAGCAGGAGGCCGCCGAAAGCGACGGCGTAGCCGTTCAGGACCCAGCTGAGCTCGGCCCGGTCGAAGTGGAGGTCGGTGGCGATGTGGGGGAGCGCGACGTTCACGACGGTCGCGTCGAGGACAAGCATGAGTTGGGCCAGCATGACCAGCCAGAGGCCAATGCTGCCGGCCCGACGGCCGGATGAAACGATCCCGGCTGGGGCGCGTGTGGCGATTGTGGGTGTCATGGGAGGTGTCCTGTTCTAGCCGAGGGGGCTGACGTACACTAAGAGGAGAGTTGCTCCGTTTAGAACTATACGGAGACACTCTCCGTTTTTCAAGGGTGAATCGAAAGGTGTTTCTCTGTGCGCGCTGACGCTCAACGCAACCGCGACCGGATCGTGGAGGTTGCGCGTGCACTCTTCCGCGTCAAAGGCTTCGAAGCCGTTTCGATGGACGAAGTCGCCAAAGCGGCCGAGGTGGGACCCGGCACGCTCTACCGGCACTTCCCCACCAAGGAGTCGTTGTACGACGCGGTCCTCGAGGCGTGGGCAGAGAAGGTCCGCACCGCCGTCGACCGGGCCCTGTCCCTCGACGCCCCGGCACGGGAACGGTTGTTGAGCTGGCTAACCGACTATGCGTCGATGCTGACAGAACACAAAGGCGCCGCCGCGCGGATCACCGCAGCGCTGGGCGACCCCGGATCCCCGTTTGCCGCGAAGTGCCAGACCTACCTCGGCGCCAATCAGCGCGTGATCGAAGCGTTGGACTCGGCCTTGCGCCCCGGAGTCGATGCGATGCAGATCAGCAGGCTCGTCGGCGGCGTGGCCGCGGTAGTGGATAACAGCGAACTTCCCGCCGATGCGGCAGCATCAATGCTGGCGGTAGTCGCGGATGGACTCGTCGCTTCCTGACGAAGGTTTAGGGCTGAGTACTCCGGCGTCTGAGCTGTACTCCAAGTGCACCACGCCACTTACTCGCAAATTCGTTAACCAAGTCCAGTAGAGATCACTCAAGGCTGCCCAGAAGCCCGTCCGTAGGATCCGTAGTGAGCCGAAGATGGCTCACTGCCATTGCTTTTGGGATGCAATGTGCGGCAGTACCAACCCCGGCAGGGCCCTGAACCATGCCAAGGACGCACATCATGAAAACTGCAAAAATCATGGCCGTTGCTTGCCTCTTGTTAGCTACGACCGCCACACCATTATCCGCCGCTAATGCCGCTCCCATGGAAGTTTCTGGGATCTCCTTGGGCAGCGACATTTCCTGGCCCCAATGTGGTGGCGGACTTCCTTCCGGCCAGGCGTTCGGAATTGTCGGCGTGAACGGCGGCCGTCCGGGCACCGCCAATCCCTGTTTCGCCGAGCAGCTGGGCTGGGCCAGCGGCTCGGCGGGCGGGACAAGCCAACCCGCAGCCGCTGTGTACGTCAACACCGCCAATCCCGCGGGCTATGGCGCGTGGTGGCCCGGATCCGATGCGGAGGTGGGTCTGGCCGGGCCCAACCCGTATGGGAGCTGCGACGGGTCAGCTTCGGCGGCGTGCGCCTACCTTTACGGTTACGGAATGGCCTTCGACGCCGTCACCCGGTACGGCGTGCCCGATCCCGCCAAGCGCCTGTGGTGGCTGGATGTGGAGACGGGGAATGCATGGTCTTGGGACACCGTGGCCAACGCCGCCGACATTGAAGGCATGGCCGCGTTCCTGCAAAGCATCGGCGCCCAGGTTGGCATCTACTCAACCTCTTACCAGTTCGGGCTCATCGCCGGCCAGCTTCATCCCGATAGCAATCTGAACGGGCTTAAGAGCTGGCTTGCCGGAGCAACATCACCAGAGACTGCGGCGGAACTCTGCTCGGCCCCGCCCCTGACTGCCGGCGGCGTGGTTGTGCTCACCCAATTCACCACGGACTTCGACTACAACTACTCCTGCCTTCCGCCCGCACCGCCGCCGCCACCACCGGCACCTGCGCCGGTAGTGGCCCCGCCGAAGCCTCCGGCCCCGACGCTGACCCAAGACGCCAGCGGCAAAAAGAAGCCGGTACTGTCCGTAGCGCAGAGCTGACGGCTCCCAGCCGAGGTTCGTGACGCGCCGTTTCGTGACCTCAGGCAACGATGGACCAGACTTAGGGACGTGACCAACAAACCCCGCCCCGGCCTAGCGATCGCTGCACTGAGTCTCGGGACGGCGCTGAATCCGCTGAACTCGTCGATGATCGCGGTCGCACTGGTGGTGCTGCGCCAGGACTTCGCGCTCGACGTCGCCACCGTCACTTGGGTGATCACGTCCTTCTACCTCGCCTCGGCGGCCGGCCAGCCGCTCATGGGCCGGCTCGCGGACCGCTTCGGTCCGCGAAGGTTGTTCACCTTCGGTATGGCGGTGGTCGCCGTTTCCTGCCTTCTGGCGCCGTTCTCGCCGAACTTCGCACTGGTCTGCGTGGCCCGCGCACTCATGGCGGTAGGGACCGCGACGGCGTACCCGTGCGCCGTTGTCATGGTCTCGACGCTCAGCCGGCAGGCGAACATCAGCTCAACCCGACCCTTAGGGCGGATCCAGATGGCGAACACGTCGGCAGCGGCGGTGGGACCCGTCGTCGGCGGCCTCCTGGTGAGCCTGGTCGGCTGGCAGGCGCTGTTCGCGATCAACGTGCCGATCTCGCTTCTGGCCCTCATTGTGGTGCAGCGGGTGGCGCCGCCCGACGTCGGACGCGAAAGCGGCAAGCTCTCCGCCCTCCTGCGCGATTCCGACATTCCGGGCATCCTGGCGTTCATCGCCTCACTGACGCTCGCCATGATGGCGCTGCTTAACGTGATGCCGGCTTATCGTTGGTGGTTCATCGCCGTCGCGGTTGTCCTTGCGGGGCTGTTCGCGTGGCGCGAGTTCCGGTTCAGTCCGCCGTTCCTGGACTTGCGGCTGCTCGGCCGGAACCGGCCGCTGCTGCTGTTGTACTTGGGTTTCGCGGTGTTCAGTGCGGTCTACTATTTTGCGTTCTTCGGCCTTCCGCAGTTGCTGCAGCAGGCTGGAAAGTACGACGCCGGCGTGGTCGGCCTGCTGATGCTGCCCCTTGCTGCCATGTCGGTTTTCATGACGCCGGTGACGGTGCGGTTCATTGAGCGGTTCGGCGTGCGGTCCGTGATGATCGCCGGCGTCGTGCTTTTGGCGCTGGCTTCCGGTGCGCTCGGAGTGTTGACGCTGTCCTTCTGGCCGCCGCTGGTGCTCGTGCTCACGGCGCTGATGGGTGTGCCATATGGCGTGGTCAGTACGGCATCGAACCAAGGTTTGTACGTGTCCGCGCGGCCCGAGGATAGGGGAGTGGCGGCCGGGATCTTCCAGACGTGCCGATACCTCGGGGCCATTACGGCGACGGTGCTCATTGGTGTGCTGTACGGTCCCGGAGTCAACCAGGCAAACTGGGGGCTCATGGTCTTGGTGATGCTGGGGTTGAGCGCGGTGGTGTTTGTGTTGGCGCTGGCTTGGCGGAAGCCGGGGGCAGTGGGTTAAGTGTTCCGATGTCCGTTGCATGACTGGCGACGGATCTCCGGCCTCGACTCCTCAGCCGCACACCTTTGAGTGGGTATTTGAGACGCTCGCCGATTGGCCTCGCAGAGCTTGTTGACACCTATAACCGGTGGGAATAATCTCGGCCTTACGAGGTTCGTGGTCTCGTATTGAGTGTTTTCGGCGCTGCCTCTGGGGGAGCTCCGCTAGTCGAATGAACTAGCGAGGAGAGTCCTCAATGTCTTGGGAAATGTCCGGAAAATATGTTGCAAATTGCAGTTGCGCGTTGATTTGTCCGTGCCCGGTGGACGCCAGGCCCAACAGCGCTAACGGCGAATGCCGCGGCGTGGCAGTGTTCCATGTTGCGAACGGGAAGCTCGATGACACCGACCTTTCGGGTGTCGACTTCGCCTTCGTCAATTTCTTCCCGTCGAACCTGACCGCGGGCGGTTGGAAGATCGGCGTCGTCGTCGATGAAGGCCCTTCGGACGGGCAGGCGACCGCCCTCGAAAGCATCCTGCACGGCGAAGTCGGCGGACCGTTCGGGGATCTGGCTGCCCTGTACGGCGAATGGCTGGGCGTGCAGAGAGCCGGCGTCACGTTCTCGGATGGCGATAACCCGTCCGCCTCGGTGGGAGACAGCGTGAACTACACACTGGAAACGCTGCCAGGGCCGGGTGGCGGCGTCACCACCGTCACGAACGCGATGTACGCCTTCGCTGCCAGCTACATGATCGGGAAGGCGCCGGGGCACTCGGATCTCTTCGGCCTGGACTTCGACGGGATCTATGGCGAGAGCGGAGAATTCACCTACGCAAGCGAAATGGCTGAAGGCTCCCCCAAGGGCAGGGCATGACAGCCGGGAACCTGCCTCGTAGAAAGTTGAATCGCGGAGCTGTGGCGGGCGGCACGTCGCGCGCCACAGCCTTCAACTTGGATCCTCGCGAGGCCGGCCTGGTTGCTGTTTTGCTGATTCTTGCGGCCGTGAGCTGGATCGTTTCTGCCGTGCAAACATCCGGGATGGACATGGGGCGCTGGACAGATCCGGGACCGCTCGGCTTCTTCCTCACCACCTGGGTGGTCATGTTGGCGGCCATGATGTTTCCGTCGGTGGCGCCCATGGTGGTTGCTTACGCCCGGATCACCCACCACCGTCGGGAGACCGGACGCTATGCTCCGGCAGGTTCCACGGCAGTCTTCGTGGCCGGCTACCTGATCTCCTGGACGATCTTCGGCCTCGCCGCGTACGCGCTCTACGCGATGGTCGCGTCCCTCATCCCCGGTTTGTTTTCCTCCGATCCGGGCGGTCGCTACCTGGCAGCCGGGGTGATTTTTCTGGCGGCCGTCTACCAACTCACGCCAGCCAAGAACGTCTCCCTGATGAAATGCCGGACGCCGATGGACTTCATCCTGCGCCGCATCCGCTATGGACGGTTTGGCGCGCTGCGTCTTGGACTCGAGCACGGTGCATGGTGCGTTGCCTGCTGCTGGGCGCTGATGGTGGCACTCTTCGCGCTCGGCGTGATGAGCGTCGGCTGGATGGCTGTGGTGGGGGCATTCATTGCTTTGGAGAAGATGCTTCCGTGGAGACGGATCGCCAACCGATTGGTCGCCGTCGCGCTGGCCCTGATCGCGGTGGCGATCGCCGTTGCACCGTGGATGGTGCCCGGCGTCGGGATGTAAGTGCGGGGGAAAAATGGGACGGTCTCGTTCATTAAGGAGACGGAAATGACAGATGGCACTGGACTGATCGGGCGTTTTTACAAGGAAATCATCGAGGGTGGAAACCTCGATCTCATTGATGAACTGGCGACGGACAACCTGGTGGACCACGAAGAGGCTCTCCCCGGGCAGCCGCCTGGGAAGGAAGGCGTCCGGTTCTTCGTCACCGCCATCCGGGCGGCGTTCCCGGACATCAAGGTCAAGACGATAGAGCCGTGGCTGACTGACGGACGATTGGAGGCGTGCCACGTGGTGATGACGGGTACGCACCGCGGGGACATGGCGGGCGTTCCAGCGTCGGGCAACACCGTCGAATTCGGCGGGACCGACATCATCCGCGTCGAGGACGGCAAGGTTGCCGAGCACTGGGGATCTACTGACACCCTCAGCCTCATGCAGCAGATCGGCGCTATTCCCCAGTAGCGATTCCGCGATAGCGTCTCCCGCCCGCGCTCCTAGCTGCGGGCGGAAGGCATTCGGAGGTGAGCCGGGAAGTCTGGTCGGCAGCTCGATACGGCTGTCATGGAACCGGAGATCCCAGTGAAAATTCCGAGCGGAACGTCCCCCGGAGGTGGACTGGGAAGAGGCCTGCGTTCCCGCACCGCACTGCTCTTGGCGTTTGCCTTCGCGGTCATGGCCGACCCCGTCTCCTCCGTCGCGTACGCCATCGAAGCGGCCCTGCGCGCCCTGAACGGCGGTTTGGCGTTGCTGGTCCCGGCCATGGTCCTGGTGGTAGCCATCGTCGCCTTGGTGATCGTGAACTACCGGCAACTCGTCGCGCGCTACCCGAGAGGCGGCGGGGCGCCGGCCGCGGTGGGTGAGGCCTTCGGAGACGGCTGGTCCTTCATCCCGATCGGCGCGCTGGTGGTGGATTTCCTGCTCACTATCGCGATCAGCGTCTCGGCGGGGTCCTCGGCGGTGATCGCCTATTTCCCCGCCCTTGCTCCCTGGCGTTTGTTGCTCGGACTCGGCTTGGTGGTCCTCGTCGGTGCGGCGACCTGGTTCGGTCACCTTGGCAGGTTGGTCTTCGCAGCGATGACAATGGCCTTTATCGTCGTTTCCGTGGTCGTCCTTCTCTACGGCCTGGGCGCAGCACCTAAACCGCTCAGTACGATCGTCGGCGCTCCCGGGCATCCACCGGTCCTTGCCGTGGTGCTTGCGTTCCCGGTCGCCATGGCCATGGCCACCGGTGTGGAAGCGGCGACCTCGGCGGTTGCCCAGCTCGGGCAGCTCGACAATGACGGGAAGCGGCGTTTCGGGCAGCTCACTCTCTGGCTGACCCTCGGCATCGTCGGCTCCATCACGCTGGGCCTCGCCGTGGAGGCCGCGCAGCTGCACATCGGCATTCCGCCGAAGGACAGCACACAGATCGCCGAACTCGCCCGCCTCGCTGCCCCGGCGCCCGTGTTCGCCGCCTTCCAACTCCTCACTGCCCTGCTGCTCCTCTCAGCGGCTTCCTCGGGTTTCCAAGCGGGACCGGGCTTGCTCAAAGCCCTGGCGCGCCACATCAACCCCCACGGTGAGACCGTCGGCGTCCTTCCGCTCTTCCTGGGCCGTACCAACCGCCACCACACGCCCTATTGGGGCGTGGCGGTGTTCATCGTCCTGGCCGGTGCAGTGACAGCCATCGCCGGCGGCGACGACCAGGAGCTTGTCCTGTTCTACGCCGTCGCGGTCTTCCTCAGCTTCCTCGGCGGCCTGGTTTCCATGGCACTCTTGGCCCGGAGGGACCGCCAGCCGCCAGCCGTCATCCTCAACACCGTCGGAGCCGTCGCTGTGGCCTTCACCCTGATCGCCAATCTCTCCCGCGGCTTCCCGATCGTCAGCCTCGCCGCCGCCCTCGCCGTCGCAGGGCTCCTCTACCGGCTCTGGACCAAAGCGGGACGCCCCCGCGGCATCCGCAATGTAGCCGCGGAAGCAGAAATCGAGTGATGCCCGCACCGAGCTAGCTGCCGGCGTCGCCCGCGTCGCCCGTGCCGTCCGCGACGTCGAACGCTTGGAGCAGCGCCGCGCCCTCCGCGAGGAGGGGTTCGCGATCGGCCGGCTGGGCCACGAGCCGGGTCACGTCGCTCATGAGGGTCTCGACGTAGCGCCGCACGACGGCGTGGTGGGCCGCGTCGCCGAACCACACGAGCTCACGGCACACGCGCAACAGGGCCCTGACAACGCGAGGCTCGTTCGCGCCGTACCGTCGCACCTGTCCGAGGGCCAGATCCACGAGATAGGCGAAATCGCGGCCCGGGACGTGCAGCCTGACCGTGCCTTGCGCGTCCGCCACGACCTGCGGCCCGTGCTGCCGGAGTGAGAGGGCGGCGAGGATCGAGCCGAGGTGGTCCACCGCTTGGTTCGCGGTGTAGGGATCGTTGATGGCGGGCGAGAGCGCCTTGGACGCGACGTCGGCGAGTTGCCGGATCCCGAAGGCGACGTCCTGCTCGAGGGTCCGTTCGTAACCGATCCGCACGCTCTGGGCAAGCGCCCGGCGCAGTTCAGTGCCGCCGTCGGGGGCTAGGGGACGCACGCGCTCGCCGGCGGTCTCCCACACCCAGGCGAGCGGGGAACCCGCGACGACGTGCCGGCCGATCATGGGCACCATCAGGGCCGTGAGGCCCCGGCTCGCGAGCACTTCGACGAACGCCTCTGCATGGAATGCCTGGACATATCCGGACTGCGGCACCAGCAAAGCGGTGGCGCCGGGCGGCGGGTCTGGCATGCGGATTCCGGGATCACCAGGGACGAAGGACCGCGCGATCACCTTGAGGGTGGCCTTCTCAACGCCCTTCATGACTTGGTCCACCTGGATCGAGTGGGACAGATGGTGGGCGAAGAAGACAAGCATGACCATGCTCACGAACAGCAGCAGGAGTGCGCCGCTCACGGCGAGGCGAGGGTAGTCCTGGGTGCGCTGTCCGGCGGCGATGCCTACCGTGTAGAGGCCCGCCGTGCTGTATGCGAATGTGGCCACGAAGGCGCTGAGGGTTACCTGGTTGGGTATGTCGCGCAGGAAGTTCCGCAGCAGCCGCGGGCTGAACTGCGTGGACGCGAGCTGCAGTGCCACCACAGTGAGGCCGAGCACGACGGCGATGACCGTCACCATGGTGCTCGCGATCCCGATGAGCAGGTTCCGCGCGTCGTCGGATGTCCCTTGGAAGAGGAGGACGGCGAAAGGTGACGTAGTGTCGAGCTGCACCGCGGAAAGGCCCGCGCCCGCGATGATCGCGAGGACGACGGCGCAGGTCGGCATCGCCCACAGGGCACTTGCCAGATACTCCCGAACGGCATCACGCCTCACATGTGACACTCTCTGCCGACGGTGCTCGCCAGTCAAGGGGAGGCATGGTGAATATCCGGAGGACCTTGGACCCTATAACGGCCGCCCGGAGCCGGGACAGACTGGCATATGGCCAACATCTACATTGCTTACGGGACCGTTGAAGGACAGACGGCCCAGATTGCTGAATATATTGCCGACGTCGCTCGTGGCCATGGCCACGAGGTGCAGACGGCGGACATCAAGAAGTCCGGAGATACCTTGCCGGACGGTTACGACGCCGTCCTGGTGGGGGCGTCCGTCCATGTGGGCAAGCACGAGGGCTATGTCCGGGACTTTGTCCGGAAGAACACCGCCGCGCTTGAGCGCCTTCCCTCCGCCTTCTTCTCGGTCAGCCTTGCCGCCCAGGGCGATGAAGTGAACGCCGAGGGTTATGTGGAGAAGTTCGAGGCTGAGACGGGGTGGCGTCCGGCCCACGTGGGGCTCTTCAGCGGCGCCCTCCTCTACACCCATTACGGTTTCCTCAAACGCGCCATGATGAAGAAGATCGCCCGCGACAAGGGCAGCCTGGACACGGATACCTCGCGCGACTACGTCTACACCGAGTGGGACGGGGTGAGGCGGTTCACCGAGGACTTCCTGGCTGGATTGGCTACACACGTGGCTTAGCCAAGGGCCGGATCGCACCAGAATCCTTGACTTCATGCCGAGGCTCAACAAGGGTGGAAGGGATCGATCCACGCGAAATTCTTTCGAATCAGGAGATCCAAAAATGACTCTTCCCGCAGGTTTGACTTCAGGCACCTGGTTGCTGGACATGTCCCACAGCGAGATCGGCTTCAGCGTCAGGCACGCCGGCATCAGCAAGGTCCGCGGCCGCTTCACGGAAGCGAGCGCCGAGGCCCGCGTCCGCGAGTCCCTGGCCGACGCGTCCCTTCACGCAACCGTCAAGACCGCGAGCTTCGACTCCGGCGATGCCAACCGTGACGGCCACGTCCGCGGCGCCGACTTCTTCGACGTCGAGAAGTTCCCGGAGATGACCTTCCGGGCCACCAGCGTAGAGGGCGACGGCGATGACTACACCCTCACGGGCGACCTCACCATCCGGGGGATCACCAAGCCGGTGGAGCTGGAAGTTGAGTTCACCGGCGTCGCGGTTGATCCTTTCGGCGCGACCCGCGCCGGGTTCTCCGCCGAAACCGAGATCAGCCGCAAGGATTTCGGGCTGACGTGGAACGCAGCGTTGGAGACCGGCGGTTTCCTGGTGAGCGACAAGGTGAAGATCAACCTCGAGGCTGCCCTTGTGAAGCAGGCCGAGCCCGAAGCGGCCGAGTAGCCGCGGGGCACGGCAGCGGGTTCCGGCAGTTGACCCCGCCGGAGCCCGCTCGTCCAGTCGATTGAGGTCTTGTTCGGAGAGTTCGACGGCGGTGGCCCCAGCTTCCCGGCGGGGCGTTCGCGCTTCTTGGTGCGGGAGGGTGGGCGTACTATGTGCCATGGCGCGTTTTGGAATGAAGATGGCATGCACGTTCCTGGCTCTTATTGGACTGTCGCTCGCGGGCATGGCTCCCGCAGCAGCGGCCGCACCGACGCGAACTACGGACTTGGTCGGCAACGATGTTTCCTGGCCACAGTGCGGCAAAACCCTCCCTGCGGGGCAAGCCTTCGCGATCGTGGGCGTGACTGGCGGTCTGGCCAATAACACCAACCCTTGCTTGGCCCAGCAACTGGTTTGGGCGGCTGGCTCAACTGGGGGAACAGCGCAGCCCAAGGTCGCCCTGTACGTGAACACTGCCAACCCAGGACTCGCCGGCTCATGGTGGCCGTCGTCGAACTCCTACGCAGGCACGCAGGTCGCCAATCCTTACGGGACGTGCGGCGGCGGGGTCGATCTTGCCTGCTCCTACATGTACGGCTACGCGAAGGCCTATGACGATGCCACGATCCGCGGCGTGAGCAACCCCGGAGACTACTTCTGGTGGCTGGACGTAGAAACCGGCAACAGTTGGCAGACCAACACCGGACTGAACAGGGCCGACCTAGAAGGAATGGTCGCCTACTTCACGAGCATCACCTCCGGCGGCGCTGCCGGTGCAGGTGTCGGGATCTATTCGACGGCCAATCAGTGGGGGACTATCGCCGGAACCGTGCCCGTCAGCAGTCCGTTCGGTGGGCTGCCGAGTTGGCTTGCCGGTGCCAAGACCTTGCGCGGAGCGAAGTCCATTTGTTCTTCGCCTGGCCTTACGCCTGGGAGCCCGGTGTCTGTGACCCAGTACGTGTCCGCCGGACTCGACTACGACTATTCCTGCCACTGAGCAGGGTCGCTCGCGCTGCCGAGCCTGCGGTGGCGGCCAGGTTCTCGGCCGGACGTAGCGCTTCTTGTAGCCGGCCGCCCGCTCAACTCACCGTATAGGAGTTGAGCGGGCGGCCGGTGCCGCCATACGTGAGGTCCAAAACGAGAAGGCCTTTCTGTTCCAGGACACTGAGGTAGCGCTGGGCCGTTGGGCGGCTGACACCGAGCTGTCCGGCGATTTCAGCGGCGCTGATGGGACCCCCGGCGGCGCGGACGGCGTCGAACGCTTTTTGCATGGTGGGTTGCAGGCGAGGCGCCGGGGCCGCGGGCCTGACCCCGGCAGAGCGCGCGTTGTAGAGGCTATCAATAGTTGCCTGGTCGGCAGTCGAAGCGGAATCCAGCTCCTGCCGCCAATTCCGATAAGCCTCCAACTGCGTTCGGAGCCGGTCAAAGCTGAACGGCTTGACCATGTAGTAGACCGCGCCGCTGGTCATCGCTGACTTGACGGTGGCCAGGTCCTGGGCCGCGGTGATGACGATGCAATCTACCTCGGTACCGGCGGCCTGCAGGGATCGCAGCATCGCGATCCCGTCCTCGTCCGGCAGGTGTACATCCAGCAAGAGCAGGTCCGGGTTGAGGCGCTCGATCGCCTCCCGCGCGGCCGCAGCGGTGTATGCCTGACCGACGCATTCGAAACCGTCAACCCTGGCCACCCGGGCGGCGTGGATTCCGGCGACCCGGAAATCGTCGTCAACCACCAATGTCCTCATCAACGTTTTGGGCTCCTTTCCCGGGCATTTCCCCAGTAGGTGAGGCGACAGCAGAAAACGCACAAAACGTGCACTTTTGCGGCTAAGGCGCACAACTTACTGAAGACTTCTGGGCCTGATGATCGCTTCCTAAGCTTTACATAGTTTCAGTGATCCACATCACGAATTCGTCGGACTCCCAAGGAAGGGATCCGTAAGACAGAGAGGTCTTAGCAAATGAATGCCATCCACCCCAACCGGCCGCCCGGGGCCCCAGAGAGGGCTGACGACGCCGCGGGCATCGACATTGTCGGGTTGACCAAGCGTTACCTCACTCCCAAGAACGAGACCTTCACTGCCATCCGCGATGTGACGCTGAGGGTCGAACCCGGCGAGTTCTGCGCGATCGTCGGACCGACGGGCTGCGGCAAGTCCACCACCCTGGCCCAGGTTTCCGGACTCGAACGGCCAAGTGCCGGCTCGGTGAAGGTCCACGACCAGATCGTTGACGGCATCACCAACGGCGTCAGCTACATGTTCCAAGCGGACGCGCTCTTCCCCTGGAAGACCGTTCTCGGAAACGTGCTGATCGGCCCGGTCCTGCTCGGGACACCCAAGAAGGAAGCCACGCTGCTCGCAAGGGATTGGCTGCGCCGCGTGGGCCTGGCCGGGTTCGAGGACCGTTACCCGCACCAGTTGTCCGGCGGTATGCGCAAGCGCGTCGCGATGGCGGCCGCGCTGATCAACAACCCGCGGATCCTCCTGATGGATGAGCCGTTCGGTGCACTTGACGTGCAGACCAAGGCCATCATGCAGAACGAACTGCTGCAGCTCTGGGAGGAACTGCGCCCCTCTGTCCTCTTCATCACGCACGACCTCGACGAGGCAGTGGCGCTCGCCGACAAGGTGGTCATCATGACCAGCAGCCCCGGCACCATCAAGGATGTTTTCGAGATCGACCTGCCCAGGCCGCGTGGAGATGTCCAGAAGATCCGGCACGAGGAGCGGTTCCTGGAGTTGCAGGGCCAAATCTGGGAGTCCTTGAAGGACGAAGTTACCCGCGCCTACAAGCAATCGGCGGGTGTAGCAGCATGACAACCACAATCAGTAGGGGTGCTCCCGTGCAAGAGCAAGAAAAAGCACAAGCGAGTGAGCTTAAGAATTCCGCCCGGCGTGCCATGAACCGCCGCACCACGTGGGTTTGGGCCGGCCGCGCCATCCTCGCGGTCATCGTGATCGGCGGCTGGCAGTGGTTCACCACGGCCGGCTGGGTGGACAAGTTCTTCTTCGGCCAGCCGTCCGAAATCTGGAACAGCCTGGTGGATCTCTTCACCAAGGGCACGGCATTCGGCACCATCTGGGAGAACCTCTGGGTCACCATGCAGGAAGCCATCTACGGCTTCGCGCTCGGAACGCTGGTCGGCGTCGTGCTCGGAATACTCCTCGGCTCGAACAAGTACCTGTCGGAAGTTGTCGGCCCGTACATCCGGATCGTGAACTCGATCCCCAGAATCGTCCTCGGCTCGATCTTCATCGTGGCGTTCGGCCTCGGCGTCTTCCCGAAGGTGCTCCTCGCGGCGGTACTGGTCTTCTTCGTCGTCTTCTTCAACGCCTTCCAGGGCGTCCGTGAAGTGGACCAGAACCTGGTCGGAAACGTCCGCGTCCTGGGCGCATCGCCGCTTCAGGTTGCGATCCACGTGACCATCCCCTCGGCAATGACCTGGATCATCGCCAGCTTGCACACGGCGTTCGGTTTCGCGATCATCGGTGCCCTTGTTGCTGAAGTGCTCGGCGCCCAGCAGGGAATCGGCCTCATCATCAGCCAGGCGCAGGGAACCTTCGATCCCAACACGGTCTTCGCCTGCATGGTGATCATCGCAGTCATCACGCTCGGCGCGGAATACCTCATCGCCCTGCTAGAGCACACCCTGCTCAAGTGGCGGCCACCAAACCGTTCCGAAGCACAGGCGATCTGACGCTCGCCGTCTTCCATTCAACTCACCCAACGCTCGAATCCTCACAATAGAAGGAAAAGCACAACCATGATGAAGAACAAGATCTACGCCGTCGGCGCTGCCGGAGTGATCGCCCTGAGCCTCGCGGCCTGCGGCACCAGCACCGCAAGCAGCAACAGCACGGCAAGCGGCAGTGCTGCCGCGGACACCGCCTCGATGCCCACCGTGAAGCTCATGGTCGGCGGCATCGACAAGCAGATCTACCTGCCGTACCAGCTCGCAGAGCAGCTCGGCTTCTACCAGAAGTACGGCGTCAAGATGGAGCTTTCCACCGAGTCCCAGGGTGGCGTGGGCGCCGAAGACGCCATGGCATCCGGGCAGGTGGACATGGCCGGTGCATGGTACGTCCACACGGTCGACTTCCAGTCCAAGGGCAAGAACGTCATCAACCTCGTGCAGCTCTCGAGCGCACCGGGCGAACGCATCATGTGCAACCCCAAGGCGAACGTGAAGACGGGCGCAGACCTCAAGGGCAAGACCGTGGGCGTCACCGACCTCGGCTCGGGGACCGATGAGCTGACCCAGTTCATCGCTGCAAAGGCCGGGCTCGCGAAGAGCGATTACCACACGATCGCCGTCGGCGCCGGAGCAACCGCAATCGCGGCGATCCAGCGCGGGTCCGCTGACTGCGTCATGACCACCCAGCCGACCGTGGGCGCCCTCGAGAACAAGAACCTCGCCGTTTCCGCGATCGACCTCGCCACCTCCGACGGGGCCAAGGCAGCGCTTGGCGGCACCTTGCCGTCGGCCGGCCTCCTGGCCCAGTCGGACTGGGTCAAGACCCACGAGGACGCAGCCCAGAAGGTAGTCAACGCCCTGGTGGACACGATGCACTGGATCAGCACCCACTCCGCCCAGGAGATCGCCGATAAGCTGCCCCAGTCCTACGTCCAGAACAGCACCATCTCCAAGGACCAGTACGTCGCCGCACTGAACCAGGACAAGGGTCAGTTCCTCCCGGACGGCATCATGCCTGCAGGTGGCCCCAAGACGATCTTCGACGAAGAGAAGACCATCGGCGTTGACACCTCCAAGGTCAACATCGCGGACACGTTCACCCAGAAGTACGCCCAGGCCGCGCTGAAGCTCGAAGGCTACACCGCCGCCACCACCCCTGCCGGCAACGACGGCTAATCTCTTCTAGCTCCCAAACAATCGGCCTGCGTGGTAATCCACGCAGGCCGATTGTTTTGTTTCTGGCTGCTTTGAGGACGCTCGGGCTTAGGTGTCGATGCTGGCCATGTTCGGGTAGCGGGATCCTGCAGCGGACCCTGCCGGGGCGAGTTCGTCAAGGCGCTTCAGGTCTTCTTCGGAGAGTACGACGGCGGTGGCCCCCAGGTTCTCTGCCAGGCGTTCGCGCTTTTTGGTGCCCGGGATCGGGACGATGTGCTCGCCCTGTGCCAGCAGCCAGGCGAGGGCGAGCTGCCCCGGGGTGCACTGCTTCTGGTCTGCGAGTTCTTTCACCCGGTCCACGAGTTCCAGGTTGCGCTCGAAGTTCTCGCCTTGGAAGCGAGGGGAGTGGCGGCGGAAGTCGTTCTCCGCGAAGTCGGCCTCGCTGCGCAATTGGCCCGTCAGGAACCCGCGGCCGAGGGGGCTGTACGGAACGAATCCGATGCCCAGCTCGGCCAACACAGGGAAGACCTTTGTTTCGGGTTCCCGTTCCCAGAGGGAGTACTCAGTCTGCAAAGCGGTGATGGGATGGACTGCGTGGGCGCGGCGGATGGTGTCCGGTGCTGCCTCCGAGAGTCCCAGATGCCGGACCTTTCCGGCCTGGACAAGTTCGGCCATGGCGCCCACGGTGTCTTCGATGGGGACGGTCTTGTCCACACGGTGCTGGTAATAGAGGTCGATGTAGTCGACGCCGAGGCGTTGCAGGCTGGCGTCGCAGGCGGAGCGGACGTATTCGGGTCTGCCGTTGACGCGCAGGAAGGATCCGTCCTCGCGCCGCTCGTTTCCGAACTTCGTGGCCACAACAGCGTCGCCACGGCGGCCGGCGATGGCCTTGCCCACGAGCTTTTCATTGGTGAAGGGCCCATACATGTCGGCGGTGTCCAAGAGGCTTCCGCCGGCGTCGAGGAAGGCGTTGATGGTGGCGAGGGATTCGTGGTCATCCCCTTCGCCGTAGAACTCGCTCATGCCCATGCAGCCGAGGCCGAGGGCAGAAACGGTCAATGAACCAAGCGTGCGGTTTTCCATGGGGTTCTCTCCTGTAGGTGGCAGAACGTGCTGGACGGCAGGACGGTGCTCAGGGAGGGGTGCGGGTAGGGCCACTATAGGCACGTCGGTGGAGGAGGGACAACGTTGAGGCAGGCAGGGCGGCCTACCTACTGACTGGCAACCTCGGATTGGCCGAACAGTTCTGCTTCGAGTTGGTCGAGGGCTTCGGGATACCCGGCCACATCGATGGGTCCGTATGTGGTCTGGATTGAGACCACTCGGAATCCCGGGCCGAAGTTGACTTCCGCGAAATCCGACAGCTCCAGGTGCCCGCGGTCCGCGGGGATGCGCCCATTGACGAGGAAAGTAGCTGGATTGACCCATGATCCGTCCCGGGACTCATTTGTCACGAAGTCAACAAGCGGTGCGCGTACGGAAAGCAGGCCCCGCACCCAGCCGTTGGCCAGGCCGCCGGGCAATGGTTCGGGCGAGCGAACCCAGAATTCCGTCCACCCGCGCCGTCGCCATAGCTTGAATCTGAGCCGGTCAATCACGCGGGTTGCCACTGGCGAACAAGCCAAGCGGCCACCAAAGTGATGAAGAAAATGGGAAGTGAGTTGGGTTTTTCCCAGCCGAGCGACAGCAGGACGATCGAAGCAAAAGCGGCGCTGACTGCACACCCGAGGGCGGTTGTCAGCAGACGCTTCATCCTGGCTTGCTTCCCGGTCATCCCACACTATAGGCCCGGGTCCCACCCGTTGTCCCGGACGTGGCCCCACCGGTGCTGATGTCCGAACGGGCCGCAGGACCGCGGCGGGAAAGTAAATTGGTGTGGGAACACGAGATGCCGTCTGGCTAAATCGACCCGCAACGGGAATAGGAATAGGGAAATGAGCGGAACTGCGCTGCGTGCTGCGAAGGTCAATCTGATGGTGGCGCGGTGACGGCCCGGCTGCGGGTGTGCCTGCCCGACCAGAAACTCCTAGACGCCATGGAACCTTCCGCCGACGTCGAGTTCGTGATGTGGGACTTGACTGGTCCAGCCCCCGCGGCCGGCTTCGACCTGCTGGTGCCGCCTTACATGGGCCGGCCAGACGCGCTCGCGGCGCTGGATGGCGTGACGGTCCGGCTCGTGCAGAGCCAGTCGATAGGGTACGACGGCGTCGCTGACGTCTTGCCGCCGGGTTGCGCTTTCGCAAACGCGGCCGGAGTCCATGAGACGTCGACGGCGGAACTCGCCTTGGGGATGATGATCGCCAGCCAGCGCGGGATTCCGGAGTTTGTGCGTAACCAAGCGTCTGGAACATGGGCCAACGGCCTGCGCCCAAGTTTGGCGGACCGTAGGGTTCTCCTGCTTGGCTACGGGGGAGTGGGGAAGGCCATTGAAGCCAGGCTCTTGCCGTTCGAAACGCACGTGACGCGGATGGCAAGCCGAGAACGCGAGGATGACCACAGACGGATCTTAGGCATCGACACTCTGTATGACCAGTTGCCGCTGCACGAGATCGTGGTGGTCAGCGTACCGCTGTCTGAGGCCACCCACGGGCTCGTGGATGCTCGGTTCTTCGCCGCCATGTCGGACGGCGCGTTGTTGATAAACGTGGCGCGGGGTCCTGTGGTGGATACGGAAGCCTTGTTGCGGGAGACGTCTTCGGGACGGCTGCGGGCTGCTTTGGACGTGACCGACCCGGAGCCGCTGCCGGCCGACCATCCTTTGTGGACGGTCCCTGGCGTGCTGATCACGCCCCACGTGGGCGGGGCAAGTTCGGCGATGTTCCCCCGGATGGTCCGGCTGATCCGGAAACAGATTTCGTTGCTGTTGGCTGGTGAGGCGCCGGTGAACGTGGTGCTGGGTACGGAGTCAGTGGGCGAGTAGGCGCCAGGAGGTCCACCGCTCTTTGTTTCTACCACTGGGTTAATCCTGGCCCACAGTTCCTTGAGTTTGTGGTCTGACCGGCCGGATTCTTTGGCTCAGGCGGGTACGCGTGCCGCTTGCCGACCAACGTGATCACAAGGGCGGCGGAGCCGTCGAGTGCGCCCATGGTGATGCCGAGTTGGACGGTCAGGACGGTGAAGCCGTTGGCAGCATCCCGGTATTCCCCCCCCGGCGCGGAGGATGCCGGCCTGGTTGTAGATGCCGATCGCACCTGGGTCGGCGCCCCAGACGGTCATGAGGACGACGGTGTCGCTGCCGTGACTAGGAGTGAACGGTGATGCCGGGAGTCAACGGTGATGACCGCGATCCAGATGCCGATAAGGCCGGAGGCGCCGAGGACGGTGAGGGAGAGGCTGATGGCGTGCTCGTCAGCGTCAGGTTCTTTGTTTGCCGTGGACGGGGAGCGCCGGTGCCATGGTAACGGGATCAGCTGGGACGGCAAGACGCCACCGACCCCCGTCGATTTCCGCGCCGGTTCCGAGCTCGCCGGCTTCCATGGGGGCTAAACGGTGACTTACGAAGGTTCCCGCTCGTGGGGACGGCAGCCCGAGCGCAGCCGCGATCTCGGGCTGAGGATGATAGTGCCCCAGAATGACGATTCCCTCGTTTCTTAGGTGTGCTCGGGCATCACGGATCCGCTTCGAGGAGTCGATCTGCTGGGCGACCGTCTCCACAGCGGAATGATGCACCAGCTCACCTTGTAATTGACGGAACAACATGTTGACGGCTGTCTGGCCCGAGGATTGACTTACTGCCGCGATCGCCGTTTCGGGATGTTTCATAAGTACGTTGGCCGGTAGGGCACAACCGTCGAAGACCCATAGAATCTGGTCGATCCCGACCTGGGACAATCGGGGGCGTCCTCGGTCTATCGATGCCACTCCTCGCGAGTCAGGGCCGGGGCGAAGGATCCCAAGGCTGAATCGTGAGGTCTCCTCGTTGGCCCATATCACCAAGTAGGGCAATTCACGTTGTTCGGGAACAGAGCGGTCGAGTGTCCAGCCGTCGAGCTTCTCACTCCATATACAGGCGACGTCGGACCCGCCGATCTGGAGAGAGGTAGTGACGCCGTCGTCGAGATCGAGTACCCGTTGCAGCCAGACCTCGATGAGTGGTCCAATATGAGCTGATTCTGCTTTCGTCAGCTGGGTCAAGTCCCAGCGCCCCGTCCGCCGACCGTCGTAGGCCTGGTCCAGAGCATTTCGGATAGCACGCCCGCACCCAGTCCCATCTGGGTCGACTGCTTGAATCGAGCCCTTCATGTGGTGAATTTCTGGGTCCTGGGAGGGAGTAGGTGGAACAGCTGTCGTCCTGCGGGGGCGCGACTTCAATGCCGGTTCGGGTCGTTTGCCCGGGTCCGGGGATGTAGGACGGGCCCGTCGTGTCCTCCGGGATCCAACATTGTCTTTCGCACTCCCTTGGCCTTCGGCTTCCCATTGCGGGCCGCCGAATAGAGCGAATGGGTCATCAGAGACGTTAGCTGTCATCGTCCATCACCTTACATGCACCGGAAATGCTCATTGTCGAAGCGGTGGTGACGAATCATTGTGAAATTCCTGTCGTGTACGGAGCCAGAACGAAAGGTAGGTCTTGTGCGTGACCATGTTCATGTCCTGGCGTAGTCTGTAGTTGATGGTCGGTCGACTATTCGGGATCATCGTCCCCTCAGTCTTATCGTGGTGTGTTTAACTTTCGTGTCCTCGAGGTTCATGGCGTCGTTGAAGGTCCCAACACCGCTACCCGCCTCTTTCCACCCTCTGGTTCACCCCTGGATGCTCGCCCGAGCATCCATCAGGACTGTGCGGAAGAAACCTGGCACGGACTCATCGCCCACAAGGAGCCTACGATCCAAATAGATGTTGTTGCGCTCGCAGGAGGTTTCGGAGATGAGGCTGCATGCGTGGCAGGCGGCCAGGTTGAGGCTGTTCATACCTTGTCCCCGGCTCTCGGCGCACACCGGGTTGTTGGAGCACCGGTCTGCGTCCTCGACCGCGCCCAGGAGCAGCCGGGAGAAGTACCGTGCCTCTCCCAGACGGACAAGACCACCGAGTGTGCCCTGGGCATCCCCGCTGCTCGTGTAGATCAACAGACCGCCTTGGGGGTCCGGGCCGTCGTTCGAGGCGTAGATACGTTCGGACAGGGACGACGCGGAGTACCCGCTCTGGAACTCCAATCGCCGCATCAACAGGTGTGCCAGGGTGTGCAGGAGCACGTAGCGGGGGTGGAGATCGGCGATGATTCCTCTACGGTTCGCAAGCTTCGCCCCTCGATCGATCCAGTGCTGGGTCCGTCGCTGGACGGCGGGGTCCTCCTCCCATGCACGGAGGGCCTGCTCGTTGAATCGGAGGAAGATGCCTTCCCCAAACTGCTCGATAGCCGGGTACCACTTGAGGCCGTCGATGCTTCCGAGGTCCACCCGGGTGAAGTCTTCTTGCTCGTAGCGGCGGAAACCCCGCAAGGCTCGTACCTCCCGTAGCCGGCGCACCAGGCCGACGTCCGAAACCAATCCGGCCAGGGACGGCAGCACGCCCGGTTCTTGGGGGTAGTCGGAAGGGCACACGTCGAAATCGGGGTTCGTCACTTCCATGTCCCCGGCCAGGACCCTGTCGAACGCCGCCCATTCTCCTGAGTGCAAGTTGCTCTGCAGCTGTATGGTGTCGGCCGCGGGGTCGGTCGTCAGCAAGTGACGGACCATGTGCTCCGGGGCTCCGGTTTGGGCGGAAACGACGGGGACTGCATGGTCCAGCAATGGTCCCGCCTGCTGTCCGAAGACGGCCTTGAACATGTCGTTCTGGAGGACTTTGTCCCGCAGCGCCACCGTTGCCGATTCCACTTCCGGGATGTCGATCGCCGAAGCTGTCTCCGCCTGGTACACGCTGGTGGAGCCGCGTTGGACAACCCGCAGTTCCTCTGTGCATTCTTTGGCGGTGTCCTGCGGTTCCCACGGCTGCAGGCCCCAGCACTTGTACCCTTCCTCGGACAAGGACGTATTGCGTCCCAGCGAACCCAGGTGCCTCGAGGCGTCACAGGAGCGACACAGGACCCGCAACGAGCGCAAGCCTTCGCCTGACCCCGGCGTGGTCCGAAGTTCCAGGTGCTCAAAATCCTTGCACTGGCGTTGCTCGTCGTTCGAGGACTCGAAATGGGACCACCGCCGCCAGTCGAGGTCCTGGACATGGCCTCCAGCGTTGCAGACGGCGACGAAACGCATCGGGACCATCGGTCCTGCACATCTGGAGCAGCTGTTGGTACTGGCTCCGTTCTTGTGATGGATCCGGTTGGACATCAGGGTGCAGTCCTGACAGAAGCGCCATTTCGGGAACCGCCGGTAGGGCAGGGCGTAATTTGCGTTGTGACTGTATTCCCCCGCGGTCGGGGGCCGACGCAGCTGCAGGACCCCCAGTGCCCGTTCCAATGGCGGGCAGGATAGGGGCTCGCAGGTCTTCTCGTTCCACGTCCCTGTATCCATTCCGATGAACGATTCGCTTTTGATATCGACTATGGCGCCGACTCCGAACGGGTAGATGGTCTCCTGCAGTCTGAGCTGACGCATCTCAGGTGCCTTGTCCTGCCCTGCTTTAGCTTTGGGATTCATGCCTTCTCCCCGATGATCTTCATATTGATGTTCGAATCGACGCTGCGCATCGAATTCATCACCGCCCACCCATCCCGGTCCTCGTCAAAAGCGCGCATCAGGGCAGGCTCTTCGTTCTTCGCTCGCAGGGGCTGGTACCGCAGCATCGATTGCCCAGTGTCGGGGTCGGGTGAGGTGCGGATACGCCATTGGTCGATCAACCGGTCAAGATGCTCCTGCGTGGCTTGGTACTCGTCCGGGTCCGAACGTTCCACGACGTCCAGGATCAGCGCCCGGACGTTACGCACCACGTTGGAATCGGCCCGGAAGAGTACGGCCTGGGAGTCCTCGCGCCACGGGCTAAGGTGCCGGACCATTGTTACCAAGACTGCTGCTAGGGATCGGTGTCTGGACGCGGCGGACCAGGGGGTGACACTGGTCGGTTCCACACTGCGGTAGAGCGCCTGGTGGTAACCGAGGAACGACTCGTAGTGAGAACGATCGCGCGGGCGCGAGGCTCGGTACAACGTGACGATGACGCCCGGGACGTCACCGCGTCCGACGCGACTGGTGGCTTGGATGTACTCCGAGGTGGTCTTGGGCTGACCGTTCATGAGCATCAGAGCCAGCCGTGGGACGTCGATTCCCACCGACAGCATGTTCGTGCAGGCGACCACGTCCACGGCATCGCCTTTGTCGAGGCCGCGTCCTAATCGTCGCAGGGCCTTGGGAAGGTCCTCGGCATCCACGCGGCTGGTCAGCTCCACCATTCCGTCACCGCGAATCTGGCGTGTCCTGCCTTCGGGTCCACGTCGGGTGGCCAGGAGACTGTTGACGTCGTCGCGGACGAGGGTCACGGTGCGCCCCAGTTCGCGCAGGCTGTTGTGGTAGGCCACGGCCGTCCAGTAGGCATCGGTTCCCTCGAGGTCCTGTGCTCCCTGGGCGGCCCGCGAGGGTGCCTCCAGCATGGCGCCCATCGCACGCACTACCGAGGTCGATTGCGTGAAGGCCTGAGGCATGAGCCCGATGTAGGTCCTGCCCGGGGCGTTGGGGTCCTGCACTGGGCGGGCGAAGTAGCTGTCCTCCTCATTGAGCCCCGACGGTGGGAACAGTTGGACGCTACGGGCCATGAGGCCTTTCACCTGGTCCTGGGCGGAGCGAATCGTCGCGGTGGAGGCGACGATCTTCGGGCGTCCGCCGACCTCCCCGATGATGCCCAGGACGGCAGCGTCGTAGATCGCGACCGTGGTGCCCAGAGGACCGGATAGTAAATGCATCTCGTCCTGGAGGATCAGGGACGGTGGTTCGTTCGCCGTGGTGCCAGCGCCGAGCAGGACCCCTGCCTCCTGTTTGAAGGGCAGTCGCGCGAATTTGTCGACGGTCGCCAGCAGGATAGTGGGTGGATACCTGTAGATCCTCTCGTCGACGACTTCGACGGGAAGTCGGTCATGGAAGAGACAGGTCCGGTCTGGGCAGCGGAGCCAGATGTCCCCGGCCGAGTGGACGGCCCCGTAGTCCCCGGCCTGTTCGGACCTGGCTTCTGGCATCATGCGGTGCCCGCACCAAGGGCATTCGGTGAGTTGGAAGGGGTTGTCGGGTATCTCCCGTCTCCTGGTGAGCTCCAGGCGTTTGATCGCCTCCTTCTGGGTTCCGGGAGTTGTGGCGTTGCCGACCCAGAGCCCGATGGTGAAGGGTGCCATGCCCTGCGCGAGTGGATCACTCGCCCGGAGGCGTTCCATGGCGCACACAAGGGTCGCGGCGCGTTGAAACTGTTGTGTCGTCAGCAAGCGCAGGGTGTAGCGGGTGATGACGGCTGTACCGCCTCCTTTGATCCCGTGCTCGAGACGGCGCCGGAAGATCTCGAAGGCCGCCAACCCGAGATAGGCCTCTGTCTTACCTCCACCGGTGGGGAACCAGATCAGGTCTACGAGGTCCCGGTCCGGGTGATTGGCATCCGCTGTGCTGGTGAGGGCGACGAGGATGAATCCCAACTGGAACGGCCGCCACGTCGGCTCGCGTCTGGGCTTATTTCCTTCTGAGTCGGTGGCTTTCGCACGATCTGATTGGAGCATCTGCTCATGCATGGCGGACATGGCCAGGCGGAAGGCGTCCCTGGCGCTCGAGGAGCCTTCGAGTAAGGTGATTCCTTCCTGCATACGGTCGACGGCGTCGCGTTGTCGGTCGGTGATCCTCCCGGCTGCCGGCCGATGGTGTTCGTCGAATCCTCGTGCCTGGTCCTGCTGTTCCTGGGTCCAAAGCCGGTATTCGTCGACGAAGGTCCTGAGTTCCGCGAGGACGTCTGCGGTGTCGTCCTGGATTTGGGTGAGTCGGTCCAGCCGCAGGATACCGGCGTCACTTGTCTTGGCCTCGACGGTTGGAACGGTATGGCGGGGTAGGGGGTCCAGGGACACAGAGGAGCACCCGCCGGTCCCGTCATGTTCCCAGCGCACCGATGTCCCGTGGCCCACGGCGAAGATCTGACGGTGTCGGTAGCGCACCGCGAGTTCTTCCTGTTCCGGATCCAGTCGGAGGTCCTCGACCGACCTGTAGGGAAGGATCCGGCCCCCGATCGAGCGTACGGTCATGGCGACTTGGTACAAGCAGTCCTCGGTGCGTAGTTGTCCTTCTCCTTCGTCATTCTTCGGGGCTACGCGGGTGTTGCTGACGGCAACGGTGACCAGTGAACTGTTCTGGCCGAAAGGCCGCCATCGTACGTCCAGTGCTACACGCCCGTCCCCGGGGGGCTCCGCGACGGCTCGCTGCTCGCAGCGGATGCCGAAGAACTGGTGGCCCTGACGCCGCCATGCGATGTGGGTGTCGGTCTTCTCCTCGCTGTAGGTGGCGTATCCCAGGTCGATCTTCACTGCCTCGCCGTCATGGATGAACGACAGGGCGCTGGAGGAGGGCTGGTAGGCGTTCGCCATGTCGATGGAGAGTTCCTCGGTACCGTCGATCTCTGCCTCACCGGTGTTCTCCTCGGCGGAGGGTTGCGGTTCTTCGACTTCTACCCCGATACCGACGGGGTAGAGGACTCCGACGAGGTAGGTGGCGTTCGGCCGGTTCCTGAGTAGTTCCTCCGGTCCCTCGATTGGGCCCAAGTATTGCTGTTCGAGGTGCTCGACCACGCGCTTTTGGCGTTCGACGGCTTCATTCATTGCGGGCACCGGCCTTTCCTACCTGTTGCTGTATGTACTGCTGCGCGTTTCGTTCCATGATCTGGTAGGCGCCGGGAAAACTGACGACGTAGAGAGAGTAACGAGGCCGGGTCATCGCGACATAGGATCCGGCCCGACCCCCGGCCGTGTCCAGGTCCGCGACGTCCACGACGATCACGTGCTCCCGCTCCAGACCTTTGATGTTCGCTGCTGTGACGAACTCGTAGGACTGGTTCTCGATGGTGTAGTTCGACGGTGGTCGGCCTTCGACGGCCAGGATTGACGCCGAGGGGTCGGCGGCGGCACTGATGATGGTGATCTTCTTCCGACTGACGCCCTGGTCTCGGAGAGTCCTGAGGCGACCGTCCAGAAGACGGCGGGCCTCTTCCGGTGTGCGGGCCTGAACGATCGATGCGTCGGGTCCTTCACCGATGCGTGGGCTTCCCAGGTCCGCCCCGAGATGGGACTGCACCGCAGTCACGACCGTGCGGGCGTTCCTGACGTTCTTCGTCAGATCGACGATGATGGCACCGGCCTGGATCTCGTGGTAGACCATATCGTCGAACACCCCGCTCAGATGAGTTTGATTGTTCGGGTCCAGGAAGATCCACCACCGACCGTCCTGCAACCCGCCGCGGACAGAATCAGAGAGTCTGCTCATGTCCTCCAGGTTCAGCAGGTCCTGTGCCTCGTCGACTACCACCACATCGAAGACGGCTTCGCCGGGAATCGAATCGAAGGGTACCAATCGCACCTGGCTGTCGCTCAACAATTCCGACGCGAACCCCAAAACGCCGGGGGAGCCGCAGACGAAAGCCACCGAACTGCCGTCGGCCACCGCCCGACGTGCCGCTTCGATCGCCACTACGGTTTTGCCCGTACCGGCTCCGCCCAGGACCAGAACCCGTGGATTGCGTTCGAAGGACCGCATCGCGTCGACCTGTTCATCGGTCATAGTTACGATGTTCCGGTCGATGAGCATCTCGGTGTCCGGCACGGTTCGCATGGCGTCCACCTCGCGACGCAGGAGGGTGAAGACGGTCGAGAGGTTCGCCATCGGACGTAGACCCTGGCGCCGGGAGTAGTCGGAGTCACCCGGTGGTGTACGGGCCAGACGAGCCAACGCGTCCAGGCTCCCTTCCAATCCGGCGGGAGTCATCCGGTCCAACCCGATGTGTTGCTGCGGAACCCATTCCGCGTCCGCGGTCAGATTCTGGTCAGGCGTCACCACCGCATAGGCGAACGGCCACCCGCCCTCACCCGACTGCCTGGTGAGGATATCGAGCAACGCGAATGAAGCGTCCTTGGCCTGCACCCATGGGCTGCGCCGAAGAGGGTGCTGGGTGCCCTGCCGGTCCACGGAGTACCAGAGGCCGTCCTCGGTCCGCCCGATCCGCCCTCCCTTGACCTCCAGTACGAGGATCGCCCCCCTCCACAGCACCACGAAGTCCGCCTCACCCATTACCTGTTTGCGGTGCCGAGGAAGGTGGACCGAATGATAGGCGACACCTTCTTCGTTGGATCGGATCGCCGTGAGGAGTTCCGCGACCTTGCGCTCCGCATGACTCTGGGCGTCGATGTACTCCGTCGGTGGGATTAACCTCATGACCCCTCGACCCCCCAGTACTGGGTGAACCCCCGGTATGCCAGGTCGACGTCGACGTTCTCGATCGTGTCCTCGAGGTTCACCACCAGGCACCGCTCGGATCCGCGGTTCTTGGGTCCTCGCAGTCCACGACCGACCATCTGCACGTACTGGCTTTCGCTCAAGGTCGGCCGGGCAACGTAAAGGGCGCGGATCTGAGGTGCATCGAAACCCTGCGTCAGCAGCTCGCAATTGACCAAGACCTGAAGGGAGCCGCGCTTGAAGTCGGAGATCACCTTCGCCCTCTCCCCGCGCGAGCTCCGACCACTTACCGACGCCGCCTGCACGCTCTTGCTCTTCAAGATCGTCGCCAATACCTGAGCTGAGAGCACTGAAGGCATGAACACCAAAACCTTCCACTCCTCCGGCAACGCCATGATGTGATTGACGATGCCCATCGTCCGCTCCTGGTCCTCACCCACCCGGTTCAACGTGTCCTGCGACAAGTTGTTGAATTCGATTTCCGACACGCCGACGGCCAAACGGGTACCGGGAAGGACCTGATGATCGATACGCGCGAGCACTTCACGATCTTGGAGCTCCTTGATGGGATCGGGGCCCAACGTCTGAACAAGGTTGTTCCCGAACCGCTTCGCCAACAGACTCGTCACCTCAGGGTTCCGTCCCCGGTAGGGTGTGGCCGAAAGACCGATTAGTGGACGCTCGCGGTTCCCAAGGTCCACCCCGAGCCTCTGGAAGATCCTCCTGTACATCTTGTTGTCCGCCGCCCGATGGGCCTCGTCGACGATCACGGCGACAGGAGCATAGATCCAGTCGTACGAATCGTCGCCGATGTGCTCGTAGAGCATCGCATCGGTCGCCACTACCACGCTCAACTCCAGTTCGGGCGCCTGCGGTCGATGCGTGCCGAAGAATCGGTTGATGCTTAACGATCTCTCATCGGAGAACTCTCGCCATACTTCGCTCCACGTTGTGATTGCCTGCTCGCACAGTTCCTCGGACTGCGCGATCCACAACACCGGGCCGATGGTCCCGAAATCGTTGTTCAAGAACGCCTTGACCAACGACTCCACAGCGACGCGGGTCTTTCCCGCACCGGTCGGCAATTCCAAAAGGGCCTTGTCGGCATTACCAGGGTTGGAACGAAGACAGAAACGGAGTTCACGCAGAGCTTCCTGCTGGTAGTCATGTAACGCCCCGAGTCCAGGTTTACCCATCACGATCTCCGCCGGTGGCCGCGAAGGCTTGGACGTCCCAGCGAAGTCCGGCGTAAACCCTAGATCGGTTACGAACCTGCGAGCAGGGCCGAGACCTCCCCACTTGTCAGGTGGCGTCAATCCGAGAGCCCTCAACTCATCTATCAGAAGACTCAAAGAGTCGGTCCCGAAGGAATCGAGGAACAGCCCTGCCAGATCTCCATCCTGCACAGGGGTTCCCATCGCCCGAAGAGTATCTGTAAGACCGGGAGGAAGCTTCGCATTCAGCTGATCCGGCGACACCAGTACTTTCAAGCGGTCCTCGTTGGAGGATGCGGCACGAGACCGCTGCCTCAACTCGTCTAAATCAGCGTCGAAGAGCGCCTGTACAGCATTCTGAACGTCCGCAGCACTCAACCTCAGGCCGACTTCCTGATTGATCCAGGCAAGCAGGTCGTGAGCATTCCTCCTCACGGAAGGATCACTGGTTACATATACCGTCCCGTCGTGGAACGCCCGCATCAGAAGCTGCTCCTGGGTACCAGCCGGCGTCAACTGACGGGCCACGATTCCGGAGCATTCCGTGATGGTAAGCCGTCGATCCTTGCGGTCAAGCAGACGATATACGGTCGGAATGCAGTCTGTGAGCAGCACCGGCTCGGCAGGCTGCTGGGGAATCAATTCGAACTGAATGGCGCTCGCGGCGTCTTGGAAGTCAGCGTGCTCGAAAAGGACGTTCCGGACAGTCTCGTCCTCGACGAAGAGGTAGGGGTTCTTTGATCGTTTTAGGACATGGACCTGCGCCTCTTGGGAGGCGATGAAGATCTGCCCTGCGGGGACAAGATCGATCTCAGTACCGACGACCGCTGGAACCTCACCCGCCCAACGGTTTTCGTCGCGCGTTCTCGGAAGAGCTTTGGACAGGAAGCTCACGAGGGAGCTGGTCACTGCGGCCGTGGCCTGCATGCCCCGACCTGCTTTCATGCCCTCGACGAGAATTTCTGGGTCGATCGCCTCGATCGACCCAGGCAACGGCAGGATACCGAAGTGCGAATCCTTGGGAAGGGGTACCCAAGGAAGATACTGCTGCAGGAGGGGAGACACCACGCGCGAGGCCCGACGGACGACACCGAAGGACGTGTCTGCCAGACCCCATGTCATTACGGCCCACAGATGCGGGGCAGGTACCGGGAAGCACTCGGATCCGTCAGGGCTGTGAAGATTCCACTCTCGAGACGTACTCGTCCTAAGCAGGGCGGAAGTCAACTTCACCAGGTCACCCGTAGGTTGAGGGTTCACATGGGACAAATCTTTGAGGAGTCCTATGGGGCCGGCCCCTCGTTCTTCCGCGAAGTACCAGTCTTCCGGTGCTGAATCTTTATCCTCGGCGCCTGCCTCCCGGGCATGCTCAACTGCCCAGACGCGATACCGCGTGAACTCAGGCTCCTCGATCACTGGATACCAATGTGAGAAACCGGTCACAATGCCGAGCACCTCAATAAGTTCCTTGGCAAGGAAGTTAGGTAGTAGCACTCGATCCGGCCACGGGATGTCTACGGCGGGGTTCTGAAGAGCGAAGACCTCCTCAGAATCGCGCCACGTCGAGGCCTGCGTGATGACCTTGACGATGTTGCCCTCATGTCTCCAGCTTTTGAGTATGAGAGCCAATCGACGAGGTTCGAGGTTGAGTGCTTGGTCCCAAAGGTCTTCCCACTGACGATCCGTGGAATCTGGCCCCATGCTAGAGAGCATTGAGGTGAAGACGACCTCAGCATCGAGCGTCCTGAATCCGAAATTCTCGAGAATCTTGCGGAAGGAGACGTTTTTGGCGATGTCGCCAACAATGAGCTCATAGCTTGGTAGCTCTGGTCCGCCCTCGGGGGGAAGGTAAACCTTCGCATGCTCGTTCAGGGCGACTCGTCGGCCCCTGTCAGTAGGAACGATGCGGGCCGCGGAGAAGCTTACCCGCGCCTTCTCGAACTCGATGCTGGGAATTAAACCGAGGGCTGCCTGTGAATACCTAAGTTCATCAACATCGCCAAGCATGCCCAACCACGTTGAGGGGTGGAGCTCGTTCCTCGACGGAGGCAAATCCCGTTGCAGGAGCGCTCCGGCGTCGGCGAACGCCCGTCGATGCAATTCTCGTAGGCGGACCCTGATAGTCCCGCTTTTATCGTCTTGGTAACACGACACATGAGGTACATTGTCAGGTGTGTGTGGAGCAGCAGCCCACACGGCCATCGCACTTTCTGGTAATACGACCCCGTAGTGGAGAGCGATGATATCGCATCCGTGGAGTAGCCGCCCATTGGCGTCTGGGATCAAAGCCGCTTCCGAAGCCTTGCGGTGGATGTGGGAGATCAATGCCTTGTCGGCTAGGGAGTGGTACTCCTGGGGCCGGCTCGGTAGATATCTGAGATGCCGCGCGGGTTGCTCCTGCGTCCGAAGGTCCGGCAAGGCATCAACGAACAGCTGAGCCAGGGCGTCGAAAATCTCCGCGTTGTACTTCTTTTCGGTCAAGATGTGGCTTCGGTCCTCACTTAAGGCCCAAGGTGCGTTGAAGATACCAACGGCGGAGGTTCGGTCCGACAGTGGGAAGTTGGCCCAGAATTCACCTTCCCTGCCTGAGGTGTCTAAAGGCATGGCACAGGTTACGAGGATCGACTTCCGGGCGATAGCATCATCCACCTCTTGTCGTGCCGCTAGCGAGGGTTGGTGTTCCCTCTTGAAGATCGCCCACTTCTGGGCAGCGAGCCCGGGGCCTTGCAGTTCGTAGGACGAGTGTCCTACTGATCGGCACGAATGCTCGATCTCTTGCTGGCCCCCATTCCGGCGTATGATCATCGTCAATTTCTCTACATGGGGCGTGAAGATCAGGAACTGGGTCTGGAAACCGCGCAGCTGATCCTCCAGCTCCACGTTTTGTTGAAGCGGAAGTCGCACGACTGTACTGGCCCATTCCGTCAATTCCTGAAGCGTGGCATCTTCGGCGATCGCGTCCGCCGCATTCAAGACCGTGGGTAGGCGCAGTATCGGCAGGTCGTTCCCGCGCGCGCCAACCTCCGTTAGGATTGCACGAGCCTCAGGTGCCCCGAAGTGGAAACTAACCGAACGACTGAAGACCTGCGGGTTTTCGGTCACGGCCAGGACGGACTTGAAGCCGTTGCCATACCGACCGATTTCTTCGCCCCTCTTGTCGCTGAGGTAAGCATGAGTAATCGCGTCGATTCCTGCCTGGTTGAACTCTTTGCCGTCGTTCGCACAGTAAAGGTAGCGATCAGTCAGGATGAGCTTGATTCTTCCCGTTTTTCCCGACCTGAGAATCGCGTCGGCTGCATTCTGGACTAGTTCGGTGATCTGACGACGTGAGTAGCCACTCGTACGGAACGAGTTCTCCTGCCCCACATGCTCCTCGAGCATCTTCGGGTCCTCCCGGTAGATGCGTGGGACCACCGACCGCCATGTCTCAAGGAAGTTGAGGAGTACTTGATCCGGTTCGCTCCAAATAAAATCCTGCGTCACTGCTGTTCCCTTCCCCAGTCGGCTCCTCGATCCTAACGAGGCCGACCGGACTTCAAGCGCACCGCCACCCTTACACTCGCCGTGTGGCCACTGCAATGCTCTCACCGGTATTGGGAACCTGGTGACCTTTGCGCCGGGTCCAACTCCTTTTGTTCCCAGAACCAGGACCACCCATCCGGTGGTCAGCAGATGAGAATCGGTCCCGTGACAGATTCTTCTCGAGCCTCCGAACCGTCATAATTGAACCACCGCAGTTTCCCCTGTAGCCGGCAAGAATGCCAGAAATAGCTGTCGACAAACACCGTCACGTGTTTTGGTGAAGAGGGTATTCGCCCCACAGCGCGCGAACAACGACTTCCTCAATCGCAACTCGGGAGCGTTCCCCCTACAGCGCTGCTTCCAGATCTGGACACCGACCGAATGAACGACAACCGGATCCCCTCCCGCGGATCAGGTCTACCCGACGACGGGCGTCCTTCCTTCCTTCCTTCCTTCCCGCTCCGTCCGGTTCCTGCTGAGTTTTGATCTCCGCCACGGTTACCACTCGCTGTCCTCAGTCCCATTGATTTACAACGGACGAGACCAGACAAACGGATCCGGAAAGAGGATCTTCATACTGAGGAGACGCTCAGACGTGCGACACGAGGCTTAGGGCTTCGTCGATGATGTCTGCGAATACGTCGTCGGTGTCGATCCATTTTGTTCTTGTCATCGTGTCGAGGAACTCCGGGGCAAGTTCTCGACCGAGAGCTGCAGCAAGGACGTGAGCCGCGAGACGGGGAGGAATGGCGTTACCAATCTGTTGGGCGACGTCCTTGCCCGCCCACGGGTAGTCAACGGGGAACGTCTGGAGCCGGCCTGCCTCTGACACTTTGAGGCGATCGAGTTCACCCTTATCGGAGAACAGGCGATTTCGGGAGACTTTCCCTGTAACCGTAAAAGCCGGTTCTTTGGAAGTGCGTCGACCGCGGGCCTTCGGATCCCCACCGGTTCCATAATTGGAGACCAGTACGAATGGCTCCCCCCGGTCCAGGGTCTCGCCGATGCTCTGGCACGGCAGCAACGCAGGTTGGTCTGGGGATTCGTTCACTGCTTTTCTTCTGAATCTTTGGTGCGTTGGGGCTGGAAGTACGGGGACGCGGTCCCGGTTCGCGATCAGGATCGCGCGGCGGCGGGTCTGCGGAACCCCGTACTCCTCCGCGTGGAGGATGCCGGTCACGGTCTGGTAGCCCAGTGGTTCCAGGACCCTCGCCATGGCCTCCCAGACGGGCAGGACCGCCGGCACCTGCTCCAAGACGATCACCTCGTAGGCGTTCCCCGCCTGATGGGCCTCCAGTGCCCATCGCAGCGGCTGCAGCACCAGCCCGGTTCGTTCATCATCCAGCGCGGCTAGCTCGGTGGTGACGTCGTCCCCATCGGCCATGCGCGCAATGAACGACAGGACCTGGTCCAGTGCCTTACGACCGGCGCCTGCCCCGGCAACGGTGTACGTCTGACACGGAGGCCCCCCGGCGAGGATCGTCGCATGGGGGAACTCGGCCGGACCGTGCTCCCGTACGTCACCTTGCACGGTTCCCAGCCCGGCGGTCCGTCTGGTTGCGCAGGCATTTTCGTCCCACTCGATTCCAGCCACGGTCAATCCCAGCCAGCGTGCAGCGACATCCAATCCACCTGGACCGGCGAAGAGATCCACCATTTGAGCGTCAGAAGGAGATGGGTCCGATTGCACTAAGGTCATGGGACACGATCTTATCGGTCGACAGGTCACCGGCGGACCAGCGTCCCGGTATTCCAACCGATCATGAGCAGTTCTCTTCAGCCTGGTGGTTCTCCTACCCATGGCACTAGTGGTAGGAATCGCGTGTTCGGTGCATCTACTGGGGCGACCCGGATAGCCACGGTGAGCCGCTTGCGGCCAAGCACATTGCTGCCAGCATTGTGTTGATGGATCTGACCACCTTGGAGGCATTCAAAGCCTATGGGGGCGCGAGCCGAAGCCGGCAGTTGGGACCATGCAGCACCTTCTGCCGGAGGAGCTTGCTGGGATGGAAGAGCCGGCGGTACGCGGCAACGTGATGCGCTGGCCCTCGGAATAATTAGGGGCATCTCCGGGCGGAAGGCATAGATCACCGGGGCCTGCCTGAAACAGAACCGACCCGCTCGATGTTGTGTACCAGGTGCGGCTGCGAAGAGGGATCGCCCATGGCGCCCGCTCCCAAAGCATTGGCCGCCGCCGGGGCGTCGGCGTAATCGAGCCCGCTCCGCAGCGCCAGGACCAGGGCGGTGCAGATGGCATCGCTGGCACCCACCGTGTTCGCCACCGTCACCGCAACCGAAGGTGCCTCGCCACCTTCCGGTATGTTCGGACATCGCAGAGCCGTCCTTGGCGTACTTCACTGCCACCAGCTTCGCCTCCGGCAGGGCGGCGATCAGCGAGTACTCGCTTTCGTTGACGAGTACCACGTCGCGGCGTTACAGCAGCAGCTGCGCCGTAAGGTCCGCCGCCGGGCCGCGTTCAAAACGACGAAGCCAGAGGAGCGGTGAGCCGCCTCCAGCACCATCGGCCGCCCGACCTCGAGCTGGCGCAGCACCGTCTCGTGCCCTGCAAACGACACGCCGTCCAAGGAAACCCGGAGATCGCATCCGGGCACACCACGATCTGGTTCTCGCCGTCGCGGTCCACCACGATCAGCGCGGTGGGTCGCGTCGCCGTCGATCTGTGCCAATTCGAGATGTCCCCGCCGGCGGCGGAAAGAGCTGCGGGCACGACGATACCGGCCCATCGAGGCGACTGTTTGAACCTTCCAGGAGCGAAGACCCTTCGGCAACCGACCGGCGTCGCGCCGTCCGATCGTGAGCCGACCTGCGGCGCCCTGGTCGGCATTCGGGTAGTACGGCTGGCTCGGATCGCCCGGGACCAAGGTCCGGTTCAGACGGTGTATCCGTGATCGTTGATCCCATTCATGATTCGTTGAATCAGTGCAATACACGGAGATACGGCGCTCCTGACCTAAGGCAAGGAGCGCCGGATCCTGCGATCAAACAGGTGCTACTTGCTGCTGCCGTTGCAAGAAGCCATGGCAGTGGTTCCAGAGCCGCTGTTCTTTGACACGCTCTGACCGTCGACCAGGATTTCGCAGGTGACATTGGTCGGGCTCGTGTAGTCACCGGTGACGATCAAAGAGCTCAGGTTGAAGCCCTTGGCGGTGACGTCCTTCTTCCAGTTGGCCGTAATGTCTTCGTTGGAGGTGCCTCCATCGGTCCAGTAGGAGACATGAGCCTTACCGGTGACGGTAACGACGTATTCGATCTTGTGTTCCTTGTTCACCGAGTCGCTGACGCTCTGAGCCGCAGCGCCGATGATGGCAGTGACGATGATGGCGACGATCACGGACAGAACGCCCAAGATAAGTCCGGCAGCAGAGGTTCCCTTCTTGGAGAACTTACGGGTCAACCCAATGACACCGAAGACGATGGCAAGCGGGCCGAGCAGGAAAGCAACGAAACCGACGATCGGAATGATCGAGAAGACGATGGCGAGAATACCCAGAACGAGTGCGGCGGTGCCGAAGCCGCTGCCCTTCGAGGGCGCGGGGGAGGCCGGTGCCGGCTGGGCGTACGGTGCGAGTGGTTCGGTCATGATAGGTCCTTCGGGTTGAGCGATTCGGAGACAATGCAGGGCCGCGAGTGCGAAAGCGTTGAATTACCCCTGCTCTTACTCTCGGCAGCCTGCTGTGCTCACGTTAGGACCGGGGTCGGACATTTTAGGCGGAGATTCTTGAACACGCCAGTCAACTCCCTGCGTTCGCCGGTCATCCGCGGTGAGTTGATCGCAACAAGACCTCACGGTGGGAGTTATCACCAGAGTCAAGGGCGGCCGTGCTCGGTTGGGCAGGCTGTTTCTGGTGCTCCGAGTGCCAGGTTGCCGCCTTTGCCAGTCGACGGCCCTAAATAGAACGGCGCTGGCCCGCTTTTCTTAACCGATAACGGTGAATTGCCGGGACACCAAGAAAGATGTACCCAAGGGCTATCGCTGGGTATCCGGTCCACAGCGGTCTAAGCATCTCCCGAAGGGGGCTAATGAAAATCATGGCTACGCCCAAGAGTGCTATTGCAAGCGTCAGTAAGCCGCTCCAACCGTGAAGCATCACATGGCGGGATTGTTCAGGGGTGATCACTTTACGGCTCCTGTCTCTTTGGATTGTGGAGTTGTTTACCTTGTTGTCATTTGATCTCGAATAGCTGACGTGACCACATCGGGATGGGCGGTTGAGACGATCCATCGGCGGTTGTTCGTTTCCAAAGTGACTGCAGGCCCACCAACCAGCAATCCTCGGGTGTTCTTGCCCATGACCCGGAAGCCATATCCGTCAGAGAGGGATGTGTCCTCGGCCGTCGTTACGGCCACAATGGCTGAGATCGACACATCGGTTGAATAGAACGGCTCGCAGCCTAGGACGATTTGCTCCCCAGCTATCGCGATGGAGACGGCCATCCGAACAATCGCCGAGGTCGGGCGACGATTGCACGCCATATACGCAAAGTTTGACGATCCGGGAAAGACGAGCGGTAGGTCCAAGGTCGTACTTGGACCTACCGCTCGGTACCAGGCATCTACGATCCTTTGTACGGCCTTCCGAGCCCTCGGTGCCGCACTTGTGAGTAGATAATCCAGGCTATTGAGCCTACAAACGGCAAGACGAAGATCGCGACGCCAATCGCTACTTTGACAGGAATGGGAATCCCCTTCGAGGCGGTAAGCGATGCAAGCGCGACGACTACCAACGCCACATAGACGATGCCAAAAGCAGGAGTAGCCCAGGAGTTGACCTCTGGATTAATCGGATCAGTTGGGTTCAGCATCACGGATAGGGCCATGACTATGATTGTGACACCGTTGCTGTGTACGGGCGCACCTGAAGCTGTACCCAAACTTCCCACGATCCCCATGCTGCCTGGACCCTGGATTGTGCTTGGGCCCATGCTGGTGTGGTTCCGATGGAAGTTCCTCGACCAATCCACACCGTCGGGGACGAACAACTCACGCCCGCGCAATTCTGAGTGGAGTTTCCGACGGACAGGATGCTGCTGGGCCCGCCGTTGACATGTTGATACGTGGCAACAAACGCAACGTTGATAATTCCGCTCCAGTTAGCCGCAATGCTGCACCCGCTATAAACGGCATAGCCGCTACCGCCCGAGTAGCTGCAGTTCGTGATTACGGCCCTTAGTGTGACAGATGCGGAGGCCGCTTCCAAGGGCCTTTCCACGCTCTGCGCCTTGAACGAGCCATCAGCAAACCGCTCGATAACCATCTCTTTGGTGCGGGTTGACCGATCCTCGACAAGGACAGGTTCGACACCCGTGAACGCATCCAGAGGCTGCCCGGCGCGCAACTTCTTGATCAACTTGTCCTGCTGAGCCGTGCCTACGTTGAATTCGTTGAAAGACGCCCGGATTCTGGCTTCGTCCGAGGCAGTAAGATTATTCGATCTACCTAACCCCTCCGCGGTATCGCCCACGGGAGCCGCCACGGCCGTCGGAGCAGCGCTGATAAGCAGAAGCCCCAACGCCAAGGCAACAAAAGTGAATCTTGGTCGATTAATGCCGTTCCGATTTGTTAGAATGATAGAACCATTTACTTTTTTCATGTTCACTGTCTTTCTTTAGAAGTTACAGTTATTGAACTCGCTGGTATTTGATGTCTATCCTTGACACCACCTCTTCCGAAAATAATTGGAGATAGGCCTCGATGATTCGTGGTGAAGCATTCGAGGTGGTCACTTTGCTTCCTGTAGACAAACCATGTCGCAAGACTCGTCGCCGACCTCGCCAGAGATAGCACCCAGGTGGCCTGATTGTTGCCGAACGAAATGGTGGCAACGATCAGGAGCAGTGGCCGGGAAGAGAGTTAGAGATTTCATCAACAGCAAAATAAGCCCGACTGAGGGCGTCTCCGTGTGCGATGTACCGAATCTCAGTGTCATTTCGCCAAAAATCAGTGTGAAAATGGCCAATCTCAGTGTTGGCAGGCGGCCATCTCCGTGTTCATCAGCGCCTGCTTCTCCGTGTGGCGGAGGCTGCCAGCGCCCCTTTCAACCGCCCACTGGCACCTCCGTGCAGCTGCCGGTCACCGAGACCGTCTTCCTTCAGCCGCACTGGGCCCCCGACGCCAGATAGCTCTTCAGCGTCGAATTCCGCGCCAGACGAGGACATGAATAGGCAACCCGCAATTCCCAATTGCGAAGAATTAACTAATGGCGCTGGGATTACGCCCCGCGACCCCAGAGGGAGCGGCTTTGACCGGCTTTTTCTCCCCTGTGACGGTGAATTGCCGAGGTGCCACGAAAGATAAATGCAAATACTATGCCGGGTATCCGATCCACAGTGACCCAAGCAACTCGCGAACATTGCTGAGGAAATCATGGTCACTGATTATTGCGAGCGCCAGCAAGCGGCTTCAACCATGAAACACACGTGGCGGGATTTCATTCGAGTCCTTGGCCGAGCCAGCGTCTACGTGTTTAGGTCCACGTGTATCTACGTGTTCGGCACACCACCGTCGCGCTCCGCAACTGAACCACGCAGGGACTGAACGCCACCGCCCAGCTGCCGCCCGCCGTCGTACGCCTCAAACCGGAGCGACGCGAGCCGCCGCCTACTCCCCGGAATCAGGCTCCGGCAGTTCCTGCGTCCCGGACCCGGGTTCCTTCCTCGGAGACTCGCCATCCGGGCTGCCGAGCTCGTCGGAGTAGGGTGCGCGACCGTGAGGGGACGTGTCGATGAGTTCGTTGGCGGCCATGGCCAGGAGGTCGCGTTGCAGGACGGGCAGGGAGAGGAGGCCTTGGAGATAGGCTTCCACCTCGTACTCGCCAACTTCGCCGCCCAGGCTGAAGTACTTGAGCCAGAGTTCGCCGACGTTGATTTGTGCTGACTTCATGGCAGCGGCCAGCATGCGCTGCTGTTGTGGTTCGTGCTGATCGAAGCCCACGGGCCGGCCTTAGTCCAGGGCCGCCGGAATCCCGGCGACGAGATCGGCACTGATCTGGCCCAGCGTGCTGTTCTGCAGCCGGGCCCGGCGCATCAGTTCGGCAAGGGCCATGTCAACGGTCAAAGAGTGGCGCTGCATCAGTATGCCGCAGGCGCGGTTGACGAGGTCTCGACTGTGGAGGGACTCCGCCAGGGCTTCGCTGATGCGGTGTGGCGCTTCGCTGGCCTGGATATTCGCCAGCAGCGTCGCTGCCGGGGCGGCGAATAGTTCCAGCACCCGGGCCGCGTCCTCGTCGAAAGCGCCGGCACGGTCCGAGTAGATCTTCAAGGCGCCAATGCATTCTTGCTCGGCGATCAAAGGGGTGCTGACCACCGCACGGATAGGCATGCCCTTCACCGCGTCAGTCCAGTCCGGCCACCGTGGATCAGTTTCGACGTCCCGGACGATCACCGTTTCCTCCATCGCCCAAGCCGTCAGGCACGGCCCCCGGCCCAATTCATATTGGAGTGCGTCCGCGCGGGTGACCACCTCGTCGGTCGATGCACTGCTGGTCAGCCTGCCCCTCGAGTCCAGGATGGAGACCCCCGCGCCGCTCGCTCCGGGCACGGAGTCCTTGATGGCACGGGCAAGCAACCGCACGGCGCGGTCCACTTTCTCTTCCGTCAGCAGCAGGCCCTGGATTCGCGCGATAACGGTCGACAGTTCATCCAGCGGTAGTTTCCGCGCCATAGTCCTCATTCATCTAGGTCCAGTGCATCGAGCCGCAGCGTTCCTGTGAAGAGAATTCAACACGGCAGTTGGTGCGCTGTTCCTAGCTTAGTCCGCACCATTCCCAGCGCTTTGGCTATTCGTCGAAGTAAGCTTCTGGATCCGTCTCGCCCGACACGTAGGCAATGACATGAGCGGCAATGTCCCGGAGTTTGACGTTCCGGCTGTTCGACGCCCTGGTCAAGACCTTGAAGGCCGTGTCGCGGCCGCATCGGTTCTGCGCCATGACAATCCCGACGGCGGTATCGATCGTCGAGCGGGACTGCATGGCTGCAGTGAGATCGTCCTTGGCGTTACGCAACTGGGAGATCTTCAAAGCCAGGCGAAGGGACGTTGCTGCACCCTCGGCGAATTCCTCCGCGGCCGTAATGTCCGGTCCTGTAAACCCGTGCGGGGTGGTCGAATAGAGGTTCATGACGGCCTCGGTTTCACCGTCCAGATCAAGCGGCACTGCCAGGATGGCTCCAACGCCGTTCCGCCAAACAGCCTCCATGTAGTCGATCCAACGGCTTTCGTGGCGGCTATCGACGACAAGAACCACCGAATTGTGCCGAAGCGCCGTGAGGCACGGCCCGTCGCCGAACTCAATCTGCAGTTCATCGAGAGCGCCCACTCTTTCATCGCTGCTGCCCGTGGTGACGCCCTTTTTCCTTGTCACAACGGTGACGCCGCACGAGACGGCGTTGGAGGCAGTTGTCAGCGCGGCCGCTGCAAGGGTCGCTAGCTCAGCAAGGAATTCGTCCAGGTCGACGCTCTCCAAAACAAGATCCTGGAGGGTCACGCCAAGATCCTGGTTCGGGTAGGCAGCCAAGCCGGCCGACGCAGTGCGGGTGGGCCCCCGCTCCGCACTATTCATGTGTCCGCCATCCTTTCCGAATCCAGTTCCCGCATCGCCTCTGTGTCCAGTTCCCGCATTGCCAAGGCCAGAAGGTTCATTTGCGATGGGGGGAGCTCGCCGAGCTCATGAAGGTACGCGTCCACAGCCATTTCATCCACATCGCCCCCAATCCCGTAAAAGTAGGCCCACACCCCAGCCAAGGCCGTGCGGCCGTCACGGTACCATTCGGCGGCGCTTCTCCGTTGCGCGGATGCCCACTCAGGATGACGCAATCCCGACCCCTCACGATTATTCATGGGACGCACCAGTGGAAGTCCAATCGAGGGGGCCTGAGGCTTTCAGGATATCGGTGGCGATGTCATGAAGACGCCGGTTGTTGTTCCGCGCAGCAAGCTGAAGGAGTTCCATGGCGCGGTCCCGCCCACAACGGTTCTGGAGCATGATCAAGGACAGCGCCGCGTCCACCACGGCCCGCGATTGGAGGGCCGAGCGCAAATGTTCAGGGTATGGCTCCGGGACGTGAAGCCGCAGCGCCAACCTCAGCGTTTTCGAAATTGTCTCCGCATGCTCCAACACGCGGGCGACGATGGCCGGATTAAAGGTCCCGGGCGCATAGGCGTAGCAATTCAAAGCTGCGCGTGAGGAAGAGTCCGTTTGGATAGGCACTGCGAGGACAGAGCGAATACCTTCGCCATCCACCTGGTGGGCGTACTGTGCCCAACGGTCGTCGGCCTGCAGGTCGTCAATCAGCACGCGATGTTGGTGACGCAAGGCCGTAAGGCAAGGGCCGTCGTCGAACGCGTATTGCTTCTCGTCCAAGCGCTGCGCCGCAGCGGTACTGCTCGCCACCGTCGAAGGGCCGGCATCCCGTTCGACGGTAATAGCGCACAAGAGAGGTTCCCTGCCGTCCAACAACGACGCTGAGATGGTAGCCAAACCTAGGAGAAATTCGGTGAATCCCGGGCTTTCAAGCAGTAGATCCTGCAATTGTTCCGTGGTGGGTACTGCGTTGTTGTTGGCCATGCGGCCTCGATTCCAAGGGGCGCCCGGGATCTTCGACCCAGGCCTGCAGCCGTGCCCGCTCGCGCGCCGCACAGCCCTGATATTCAATCCCCGGACCCGAACGACCATCCCGAAATCTCCTAATTCGACACTACGCCCTCGTGGGAACTTAAGACACGAGAGCCCGTGGACGCGGGCGGAGAAGGCTCAGACCTCACCTTTGATGGTGCTGGCTCTAAGGTCCAGCGTGGGGTTGGGGGACTGGGCGAAGTTTTCGGTGGCCGCCCAGGAGGCGAGGAGCTTGAGGGCTTCTTCGGAGGGGCTGCCGGGAATGGCGGGGTAAACCGTGAGGGTGTGGCCTGGGTCGTCTTCGAGTTCCATGGCCTGGTAGGTCAGTTCCAGGAGCCCGACCACGGGGTGGTTGAAGAACTTGGTGCCCGAGTAGTGGCGGCGGACGTTGTGTGCTGCCCAGCGCGCGCGGAATTCGTCGCTGCGCATGGAGAGTTCGCCGACGAGTGCTGCAATGTCCTTGTCATGGGGGTTGCGGCCCGCGTCGCGGCGCAGAATCGCGACGTTGACGTTCGCTGCACGGTCCCAGTCGGGGTAGAAGTTGTGGGCGCGGGGGTCCAGGAAGATGAAGCGCGAGTGGTTCGCGGGGCGTGCCGGGCCACGATACATCTCGGAGTAGAGGGCATAGCCGAGGGCGTTGGCGGCAACGATGTCCATGCGGTTGTTGCCGATAAAGGCCGGGGCGCCGGTGATGGCGTCGAGCAGATACTGCATCACGGGCCGCACGGCCGACGCCGGTGGGCTCGCGGGTTTCCGCGCAGCGGGACCGGCCGCACGTGCCAGGTCGTAGAGGTGGTCGTGTTCGGCGCGGTCAAGCTCCAGAGCCCGAGCGATTGAGTCGAGGACGCTGTCCGAGACCCCGGTGAGGTTTCCACGCTCGAGGCGGGTGTAGTAGTCGATGCTGACCCCGGCGAGACGGGCGACTTCTTCCCTTCGGAGACCCGCCACTCGGCGCCGGCCGCCGATGGGCTCGATGCCCGCCTGCTCGGGGGTGATGCGTCCTCTGCGGGAGACCAGAAACTCTCGTACCTCGGCTCGGTTATCCATATGGAAACGGTACGACGTAACCACGAACGGTTGGGAGGTTCTGCCATAACCCGTTTCGGCAGGGCCCTCGCTACGCCTGCGCATCGAGGGTTTCATGGAAATCGAAGGTCAAGCATTCGATGAAATGGAGCACCAGCGTATGCCCGTGAGCACGACGCCGACAACCACACGGGCTGCGACGGCAGGGACCGTCCCGGCAGCACTAGTCGCCACTGTCATCTTCTTGACTGCAGTCGCACCCCTCGCCACCGACATGTACGTCCCGGCGTTCCCACGCGTGTCAGAAGAGTTCGGCACCTCGGCGTCATCCGTGCAGCTGACCCTGACGACGTTCTTTGCCGGGATGGGACTCGGGCAACTGGTCGGGGGTCCGTTCAGCGACCAACGCGGCCGACGCCTGCCGCTTGTGGCGGGCACGATACTCATGACCATCGCGACGGTTGGCTGCGCCCTGGCCCCGAGCATCGGATTCATGATGGTTGCCCGGTTCCTGCAGGGCTTTGGCGGGGGATGGGCCATGGTGATCGGCCGCGCCGTCATCGTGGACCTGGCCCACGGCCCGCAGCTGGTCCGGGTGCTCAACGTCGTGATGGGGATTGGGGGCGTGGCACCGATCATCAGCCCTCTGCTGGGCGCGGTGATCCTGCAGCTGACCGGGTGGCGGATGACCTTCTGGACGCTGGCGGCACTTGGTGTCCTGATGACCCTTTGTGCGCTGTTCGTCGTGCCGGAATCCCTGCCGCCCGGGAAACGTCACGCGGGCGGACTGCGTGAATTCGGGCACGCGGCGCGCACTGTCCTGGCGAACCGCCGGTTCGTTGGACACGTCCTGGTGGCATCTTCGGCATTCATCGCCTTGTTCGCCTACGTCGCCACGTCCGCGTTCATCCTGCAGAACATGAACGGACTCTCCCCGGTGGCGTACTCCATCGTCTTCGCCGCGAACGCCGGCGGGATGACCATCGCCGCCCTCGTCTCGGCGCGGCTGGCGGGCCGGGTACCCACCCGACGGGTCATCCTCGTAGGACAGGCCATCGCGCTCGCCGCCGGCATCGTCATGCTTGCCGGGGCCCTCTGGTGGGGCACTCCTCTACTCGTGGCAATGGGCAGCTTCTTCGCGCTCATGGTGGCCCAGGGACTGATCAATACCAACGGCGGTGCCCTTGCCTCGGCCGAAGTACCGGCGCACCCGGGCACGAGTTCCGCCGTCCTTGGCCTGGTGCAATGGACCACAGCCGGCATCATCGCGCCGATCGCAGGGTTGGGCGGCACGGACACAGCCGTCCCGATGGCAGCCATCATGATCGTCGGGGCCCTGCTGTCCCTCGTCGGCCTCCTCATCGTGGCCCGGCCCAGCACGCCCGCGGGGCGTTCACCAGCCCCACGCGATTCCAAGCAAGCCGAAATTGGTTGATATGACCTGGGTCACTTATGCTGGTAGGGGTCAAGCAGCTGGCTTTCTCGATTTAGTACGAGGAGGTCAGTCATGGCACCTATTCAACCCAGTCACCCCCATGTTCCCGCTGCACGGCGCCGGGGATCCTGGACGCGAGACACCTCCGATGAATCTTGGCGGAACCACCTACCCAGGCACAGTGCGCTTCAACAACTCTTTCGGCAATGGCCATCCGTGCCCTCGCGCGAATTGGAACGCATCCGTCTTGTGCTTCTTCACTGCGACGAAATAGCCCACACGGCGGCAACCCACAGGCTCTCCGAACCAGCGCAGGCGTTGCTTGACCTCGTGACGGGCGAACTGGAGCGGCGACGCGAATCGGGACATCATCAACCGCTTAACAGCAGCCCGGCTTCTCGGCATCCCGGACTGCCCAAGCTTGCTCCTGTACGCCGTCGGGGAGAACTTCTCTGATGGCGGGACACTTTGAAGTGTTCACTGACAACGGGGGCAGCTGCAGGGTCAGGCTGGTTGACGAGTTCGGGAAAGAGCTTGCGGTCTCGTCACCATTCCGGGACACGGCCGCCGCAGTCCGGGGGATCTATACCTTCCGTGAGATTGCGGCAAGCGGACTGATCGAAGACCACACGTCCCGGTTCTGAGCTTTGAGCGCCGCCTCCGCGGCAGTTACTTCTTCGCCGAACGCGGCTTCGCGGCTTTCGGCGGGAGAGTCGCAACGTAAGCGAACGCCTTTTCGACCCACTCCGCCGTTTGCTCATCGTCGCCGGCCAAGGCTTCGGGGAGCCCGACGTAGCCACCCATGGCGCGGCCTTCCGGGCCGAACGGGAGCGTTTGGTGGCTGGCCTCCAGTGCCTCGCGGTCGGCGTCGGAAAGCTTGACGCCGATCATCGGACCGAACAGTCCGGCGAACATATTGCCGTTCACGAAGGCGCCCAGGTTCCCGAACATCGGCTTGACCACGACGTCAGGGTTCTCCGGCACCACCGCGCGGAAGCGGTCTTTGTCGGCGTCGGACGGTTTGGGGATCTGCATGTGCGTACTCCGCGGTAGGGGATCGAAAGCCTAGGACTGCATGCAGCATACGACGGCGGGATGCGGGCTTCCAGCGTCGGCGCACCGTTCTCCTTGGCAAACGATGAAAGTAGGATGGGCGAATGTCGAGTTCACCGGAAAACGAAGCAGCGGACCTGCTTCAAGGCATTCTGGACCTTCAGTCTGTTCTGGTCGGCGCAGGGAATGCATCTGATTTCCTGAGCGGGCTCACTAAGCTCGCCGCTGCCTCGATTTCCGAAGCTTCCGGCGACGAGATTGAATGCGCCATCACCGTCAAAGTCAGACGCCGGCCCCTCACTGCAGCGGGCAGCTCCCCACGCGCCGTGCAGATTGACCGGTTTGAGCAGGCTATCGGTGACGGCCCCTGTATCGCGGCACTCCGCGAGATGTCTCCCGTGATCATCGACGACGGTTCGACAGATCTCCGCTGGCCGGCGCTCACCAAGAAATTCGCCGAGATCGGCGTTCATAGCTCGTTGGGGATTCCCATGGAAATCAGCGAGGACGCTAGTGCGGCGCTGAACTTTTTCGCATCCAAGCCAAGCGCGTTCACCCCCGATGTCTTCGACAAGGCCGTGGGCTTCGCCGCTGCCGCCCGCAACATTCTCCACCTGTCCGTGCGCATCGACTCAGCCCACCACCGGGCAGAGGACCTGGAATCAGCAATGCAAAGCAGGACCGCCATCGACCTGGCCTGTGGTGTCATCATGGCGCAAAACCGATGCTCGCAGGCAGAAGCAATGGAAATCCTCACTAAGGTCTCCAGCAACCGCAACCGCAAACTACGGGACATAGCCACCGAACTGATCGAACAAGTCTCGGGGAGCGGGATCGAAACACACTTCGAGTAGGGGCACGCTTTGGGTGCCGCGGCAGGCGGGATAGCACCGGCAGTTTGACGCAACCATTCGTGCAAGAATCGCGGCATGGATGAGGATGAGGATGAGCGGCGGACAAGGGAACAATTGATGCTCCACGAGGCCCTCGTGAAGGCGATGGATCGGCGGGGCGAGGTCTTCGAGGTGGTTGAGGATTCAGAGAACGTGGACGAAGCAATCCAGCGGGTGGGTCAGCTGTTGGGCCTGGGAGAACTGGGCAGTCGGGTAGTCCTCGACATGCAAGTCAGAAGATTCACCCGAGACCAGCGCCAGGCCATCGCTTCCTATGCAGAAGAACTCAGATCAAGGTTGCCCGAAGGGCGCTGAAGTGGTCGCCTGCCGTTGTCGGAGCGAGCTCGGAGAACGCAGGCCCCTGCGCGCGCTGCGTGCGTGACGCTTGAGGATTCAGGTCGGTGCACCATGCGGGATAGACGCGGAAACCGCGTTTGCCGGGATGAACGTCGGAACTGACGTATCCGAGCGAGACCAGGTGGGTTTTGGTGAACTGGAAGTACCCGAACCGATCCTGATCCTCTACGAAGACGAGCAGTCCGGACATCGACTCGTCAGCCGTGAAGGGCCTGGTCGATCCGCCTTCGCCGCGCTTCCAGACCGCGACGAAGGCACCGGGTTTCGTCGGTGTGATCCGGGCGGTGCGGATTCGCCATAGCTCATTCCCGATGCGGGCAACACCGGATTCGTAGTCGCTGTTCTGTTCTTCAACCTCGATGACAGGCTGTGCAGCGGCAAGAGCAGGCGCAAGATCGAAGAAACGCTTGAACGCGTGGAAATTCACTCTCAAACTGTATCCACATGCCGGGTAAGGGGCTGGCTACCGCACCGTCGTGAAGTGCTCAACCACCGGGAATGGATCGTAGAAATGGTGCAGCAGCTCCTTCCACCGCTCATAGTCGGCGGACCCACGGAAGCCTTCGGAATGGGCTTCCACCGAATCCCACTCAACGAGTAGAAGGTACAGGTTTGGGGACTCGATCGAGCGTGAAATCGAAAGACTCCGGAAGCCCTGCTGCCGGCTGATCAGAGGTCGCGCCATCCGGAATGCCTCTTCGAAATCGGACTCGCTGCCGGGACGGACGGGGAGGATTGCGTGCTCCAGAATCATTCCCTCAGCTTCTCACGGTGGTCCAGATGAGGGCCGGCTAACGGTCACTAGGTGACAAAATAGCGTTGGGAAAAGTTCGTCGCTTATCGCCGCGAATCCGGGGCTTGTCGGGTGTTCCGAAAGGGGAGCGCGTTCAACACAGCATTGCGGATCGTGATGCCCGATTGCGTTTTGGGCACGAGGAGGCGCGATGCGATGCCGGCGCCCCGTTGTAGCGAGTGCACGTGTTTGCGATGGCTGCGTTCATAGACGGCGAAAGCGGCGGTGTGGTCATCCGGGTAGGCGGCAATCGCATCGGCGAGGGTCTTGGCTCCAACGATCGCGCTGCTGGATCCTTCACCGAACAGCGAGATGCAACTCGCCGCGTCACCGAGCAGCACCACGCGGCCGGCAGACCACTGCGGTACGTCCATGCGGGTGACTGCGTCGAAGTACCTTTCGTCGGACGCGCCCCATTCCTCGAGCGCGAGCGGGGTGAGCCATCCGCCGTCGGCGTAGGTGGACTCGACGAGGCGTCTGCCTTGGTCCGCGTCGCGGTAGTCGAAATCGTGCTGCCCCCGGAAGATGAATGCGAACCCGGGCTTCCCACCTGCCGGATGGATGGTCAGGGAGGTTCCCGGTTCGTTGTACATCAGCACGGTGCGCGGATCTTGGATCGGTGCAGCGGCGCGCACGGTGCCCACGAACATGCCGAATGGGCGGGAAAAACGTTCTTCGGGGCCGAATACCAAGCGCCGAACTGTGGAATGGAGTCCGTCGGACCCGACGACCAGGTCGAAGCGACGGGAAGGAGTCCGCCGAAACTCGACGTCGATTCCGCCGTCGTCCTGGTGCAAGGCGGTGATCGAGTCGTCCCGGATGATGCGGCTTGTCTCCTGGGCCTTCTCAAGCAACAGGCCGACGAGGTCGGTGCGTGCGATCTCGACCTCGACCTCTCCGTCGCGGTCGGCGCGTTGCCGGGTGGGGATGGTGGCCTGCGGCCGCCCGTCGGCATCGACGAAGACCAGGCGTTCGACACCAGTGGCGGCCTCCTCCAGGCGCGACCAGATGCCCATTTGCCGTGTAATAGCGACCGCGTCTCCGCGTACGTCGATGGGGTTGCCACTAGATCGCGCATCGGCCGATCGTTCCACAATCGTGACTGACCAACCAGCCTTCGCCAGCCAGTACGCGGCGGTCAAGCCGGCAATGCCGCCACCGGAGACAAGTACGCTTCGATCCACCATGCCCTCATTCAAGCACTCAACACCAGGGGTGGTCTTCGGGCGTTGCCGCGGTCGACGGCGGCCCCCTTTATGGTTGGCTGACGCCGTCGATCTTGCGCTCGAGCGCAGCTCGTTCGGCGGCGTTCCTGCACAGCTCAACGGCCTGCAGGAAAGCGGACCGCGCTTCGTCTCGACGACCGAGCCGGGTGAGCATCTCGCCGCGGATCGCGGGGAGCAGGTGCGAACCCGTCAGTTCGCCCCGTGACGAGATCGCGTCTACCAGCTCGAGACCCTCCGCGGGGCCGGTGGCCATCGCGACCGCGACCGCTCGGTTGAGTTCGATAACGGGCGAAGGCGTCAGCCGTCCGAGGGCTTCATAGAGGATTACGATCCGCTGCCAGTCCGTTTCGGCAACCGAGCGAGCCACCGCGTGACACTCGGCGATGGCGGCTTGGATCCCGTATGCACCCAGTCCACGTCCAGCCCCCACAGCCTGTGCCAGCGCCGCACGCCCGCGCCGGATCGCCGCCTGGTCCCACAGCCTCCGGTCCTGGTCCTCCAGAAGCACCGGGCGGCCGGACGCATCAAGTCGCGCCGGGAACCGGGCTGCCGTGAGTTCCAGCAGCGCGAGAAGCCCGAATACCTCCGGCTCAGGCGCGAGCCGCATCAGGACGCGGGCCAGCCGGCGGGCCTCGCTGGCCAGATCGGTGCGGATCCACTCCTCGCCGCCCGATGCAAACGAGCCCTCCGTGAAGATGAGATAGACGACCTGAAGCACCGAGCCAAGCCGTTCGTTCAACTCCTGCCGGTCGGGCACAGCGAAGGGCACCTGTGCGGCGGCCAGCGTCTTCTTGGCCCGCGTGATGCGTGCCTGGATCGTCGCCACCGGAACCAGGAACGCCTTGGCGATCTCGTCGCTGCCCAGTCCGCCGACCACCCGCAGCGTCAAGGCGATCCGGGCCTCCTTCGACAGCACGGGATGGCAGGAGATAAACATCAACCCGAGCACGTCGTCATCAATCGCGTCAGGGTCGAACAGCGCGTCCGCCCCGGGCGTCGAGTCGTCCAGGCCCCGGGCGAGAAGAGCGTACCGTTCGTCGCGCTCGGCGCGCCGCCGGAAAGCATCGATGGCACGACGGCGGCCCGTAGTGAGCAGCCACCCTGCCGGTTGGGCCGGCACCCCGTTTACGGACCAGGACACCAGCGCCTCGGCGAGGGCTTCCTGGGCGAGATCTTCGGCCAGCGAGAAGTCCCCCGTATAGCGGGCGAGGGCGCCGACGATGCGGGCGGACTCCATCCGCCACACAGCCTCGACGGCGCCCCGCGCCTCTGCGCTGCTCACCGTCGGCTCAGAGCTGCCCGGTCAGCTCGCGCCACGCCCGTTCCTTCTGGATCCACTTGTTGTCCTGCGGGAACTCATCGATCGTCGTCACGCGGCGGATCTCGGTCTTGCTACCCGCCGTGAGCGGCGCCCGCTTGGCCCACTCGACGGCCTCCTGCTTCGATGCGACATCAAGGATGTAGTAGCCGGCAAACAGCTCCTTGGTCTCTCCGTACGGGCCATCGGTGACAACCGGCGTCTCGCCGGTGAAGTCGACCACGACGCCCTCATTCGCGTCGTCCAGCCCCTCGGCCGCCAGCAGGACACCGGCACGAATCAACTCGTCGTTGAACTTTCCCATGGCATCCATGATTTCGGCGAAGTCCGTGTTCGCGAAGTTCGCGAAGGACTCGTCCGTGGGACGCATGATCAACATGTACTTGGCCATCGAATGCTCCTTGATTCCGGAAGGTCGCTTTTTCGACCTTCTCACCCACAGGTCGAACGGCGCGAGGCCGGATCGACACAGACCGAAGAATCTTTTTTGTTTGCTTCCGCGGTGGACTGCTTGCCATCGTTTGACCAACGCTAGCTGACCAGCGGTGCCTGACCGTAGGGTCAAGGACGCGCAGGCCCCCGCCCGTAAGGGGATCCTTGAACGGGACAGTCGGACGCCGGCGTCAGTGGGAGAAGTTTGCTGAGATCTCGGCGAGGGTGCGCCCCTTTGTCTCGGGCGCGAGCCATTGCGAGAGGGCTGCGCCGAGTAATGCGACGGCGGCGGCCACGACCATGCTTGGGCCCAGGCCGATGTTGCTGATCGCCCATGGCAGGGCAAAGGTGCCGAGTGCGGCTCCGATGCGGCTGAAGGCCGCGGCGAAGCCCATGCCGATGCCGCGCAGGTGGCCGGGGAATACCTCCGCCGGATAGACCTGGGTCATCGTGGTGTAGCCGGCATTGAAGAAGGAGAAGGCGAGAAACAGGACGAGCACGAGGATCGCTGGTGCGTTCGCCCAGACTCCGATGATCAGCAGGATGCCTGCGCAGAGCCACTGCCCGGGCACGGTGAGAATTCGACGGCCGAGCTTGTCAATCAGAAGCACGGTGGTGACAACACCCGCGGCCGCAAGTGCGGACAGGCCGACTCCACCGGTCCAGCCGCCGAAGCCGAATTGGTTGAGCACGTCGTCGGCGAAGGTCGCGATCGCGAAGTACGGAGTGACCGCGCAGAACCAAAAACCTGAGGTGAAGAGGGTGGTGCGCCAGTACTGCCTTGAGAACAGCATTCCGAAGGAAGCGCCCTTGATTTTGGTCCTACTCTGCGCGGCTTGGGCCTCCTGGATCATCCTCAGATCCATCTCTCCGGTGATGCTGTCGTGCATCTGGGGCGATTCGACATATCGGCGTGCTATCGCGAGTGCTTCCTCATGCCGTCCCTTCGTAATGAGCCAGCTCGGAGATTCGGGGAGGCCCAAGCGGGCGAGGAACAGGACGAATGCGAGTATCGTGCTTGTCCCGATTACGAGGCGCCATGGGGTGCCGGCGTCGTGCAGGAGCGTGCCGATGATGAATGCCATCATGAAACCGACGTACCAGGCGATCAGAGTCAGCCCGAGCAATCGCCCGCGGAGCTTTGGCGGGGAGAACTCTGATAGCAATGGCCCACCGATCGAGTACTCGCCGCCGATCGCGACGCCCATGAAGAACCGGATGGCGGCCAGCTGGATCACGGCCCCTTCTCCGGAAGTCACGAAGAACTGGGCCCCTGAGGCGACCAGGAACAGGCCCATGTCCACCATGAACATGGGCTTTCGTCCGAACTTGTCAGTAGCCCAACCGGCCAGCGGGGAGCCGACGAAGATACCAACCAGCGGGCCTGCAGCAATCATGCCCAGAGATAGTGCGTCGAGCTGGAGATCTGACCGCATGAGTCCGCTGACGGGGCCGATAATTCCGAGGATGTAACCATCGAGGAACATCCCGCCGATGAAGACAGCGACAAGCCGCACCATGAAGCGGCGTTTGAACTTGGAGCTGGTCTCTCTTGATATGGAGGTGTCGACGGAGGCCGTCGTCCCGGTCGGATAGATCATTGAGATTTGTTCCCTTCTGACGTCAGCGCAAACCGCTGACGCCGTTTCCTAGACGCACGGACAGCCGCAGCCCTTAGTGACCGGTGGACGATGCCGACTGGCTTGACGCCAGCCGATATGGCCGCGCAGGACTCGCGAGATGATTTCGGCGTCGTCATGTATCACTGCTGCCCAATGTGACATATGACTCATATATCAGAGACTCTATGGGTGCGATCCTCACCCGGTCAAGAGTTTGATGTGTAAATTGGTTGTATCCGTGGGCTCACCTTAACTGGTTGTATCCGTCGACTCACGGGGGTCTGTCTGAACCTGGGCAGCTTCCGTGCCGCAGTCATACGAGTTGCGGGGGCGCGTAGTGGGCCGCCTCGAATTCGGTCAGCGTGGCCATTTGCGATGGTTGCATGAATCGGCAGGCGCGCGTGCTCCCGATAGAAACGGAGCCCACAGGGGAAGCACCCTGACGGCCCCGAATACGGCGGACCAATGCGGTTCAAGCCAGTACAGGTGCCGCTCGGGTGAGCACAAGCGGCCGCACCCTGGCCCGACCTCACGACTTCGGACCTGCAACGCGTTGTTCAGCAGGCTGGTCCTGGTCGAGATTGTGGACTTCACGCACCCAAAGGCCATCTTCCGTCCGGTCCGGGATCCCTCACCGGAGCGCCTAGGTCCTCGGCTCTATTCGAAAGGCACCGTCGGCGAGTCGGACGATCTCCACAACGGCACGGACCGGCCGAATGGGGGACTGTCCGCACCAGTTATAGCCCTAGTGTCCGTAGTTCGAAGCTGTTTGGCACAAACACCCGGCCCGCGGCGGCGTTCTTGCTGTCCGGTCCGGAGAGTAGGACGTGTTGGCCGCCGTTGGCGAGAATCCGCAGCTGCACCACCTGCCCTACAGCGGGCCGGCCCGACCACGGGCCGCTGCCTGTGTAGGTCAGCTGAAAAATCTGCTGGACTCCCTCCGCTCCAGGAGCACCTATCGTCAGATTTGTCGTGTTCTTGTACACGGTGCGCCTGAGGACGGTGGCGCCTAACTGCTTCCACTTTTGAGAGCATGCCAGTGCCCGGACGTGGCGGTAGGTCGACAGGCTATTTCCGAGGAACGCGCCGGCAATACCCAGCCAGATGGCGCCCGCGAACGCGAAGATGAACGGCCGGTTCCTTTGGAACTGATCGAGGCCGACAATCAAGACGTGGGAGGGGTCGGCCGGGTCAACGCTTGCCGTGACTGTGGTCCAAGGTTTGGGCATCCCCCCACACGTGGACGCTGGGTCGAACGTGGCCGTGTGCTGGTGCCCGTCCATAGTGAACTGCAGGCCCAGGTCGCAATGGTCACCTCGGGAGAAGTAGGCGTGCTGGCTGGTTACGACCGCTGGGACACGAACGAATCCGCCCCAGTATGGCCTGGTGATCGAACCGAAGAGAATAACCAGGCCAACGACCAGGAAGGCGAAGACGAACATGCTCAACCCAGTGCGCCACAGCAGACGCCGGCGGAGACGCGAGCCCGCCCATCTGGGGGCGGCCGCAAGAGGCAGGGCGGTCGCGGGCAGCAGCAGATCATCAGGCAGCTGAACGGTTTCCGGTTGCATCGTCCCCCAGATCATCGACTGGAATCAGTGTATGTTCAGGACCCGCGGACGCAACCGGAGCTGGACTTCGAGTCCCATCTCGGCGAAGACTTCGCGCGTGATCGTTCGGAAACTATTCGCGGCGGACAAGGTGAGGAACGAGGTGCGGATCGGGGGTTTCCGGTTCCTGAGACTTCTTCCTGAAGATGCCCACAAAGATTCGCTTTCGTTGTAATGGTCGATCGAGTTGGCACCAGCCCATATTGGACAATGATGTTGTCGGATGATGGGGCTGGCACGCATCCCGCCCCGGCCTCACCAAGCAGCAACTCTATCGACGACTTTTTGAAGTGGATGCTGACTGGCGGGCACCAGAAACCGGCGCCCGCGGACCGTGGCATGACAGAACGGAACCATCCGGCGGGGCTTCCGACAAGGAGCTGGAGGGAATCTTTTTCAGGGCGAAGACTCTGAACCTGCTGATTTTCTACGACCTGGCGGTACAGCCTTGGCTAGCCTATCCAGTGACTCCGGGCTCGCGGCGAGTTCAACCTTGCCTTCGTCCGTCACTAAGGTCACGGATTGGAACCCGTACACCGGCATATATTTACGCTCCTTGCCGCCGACCTTCCGGCGCTCCGGAAGCACCTCCTGCACTTTCAACTCCGTCGACCGCCCGGACGGTTCCAGATTGTCGTAGACCGCGGGCTGAAACCGGATGGTTCCCGCACCCGGCGTTGCGATGCCTTGGTTCCAGATGGCGCTGAGCGATCCTGGACGAGAGTCCGGGTAGCGGACAAAAGCCCTGAACTGGCCGTGTGCGTCGAGGCGCCGTTTGGTTTTACGCACATTTCTTACGTGGAAGAGTGCGAAAAGCCAGTAGACCAAGGTGTTCGTGAAGGTTTTGAACATAACAGTTGCAGGGTCGCTTGCATCAAAGACCATCCAGGCAGCAAAGGCAAAGACGACGACGAGAACGTAACCGAACGCCAAGGCCAGATACGGGTGCCGCCGGACCCACTTCTTCATGACGACCTTCCCATGCGGAGGCGACTGCCACTCATCCGATCCGCGCTTGGTCCAAGGCCCTTATTAGCCCGTCAGTATCATCGACATCGTAGAAGGCGACCGCCTGTCCCATTCCGAGGCTGAAAAAATCGAGCCCTGTGTTCTGGTACATGCCCAAAACACCCATAAGTCCTTGGTATCCGAACGTCACGTTTACATGCCGTCCGTCCCTGGCTCGGTCCACCTTCGTAGGCATTCCGATGACTGGGGAATCGGCTACCGACCTGTCGCCCGTGCAGACGATTGCACGAGAATTGGTCAGGCCGTAGATCGTTGCTCTCTTTCGCCGCTTTTTGAAGATGAAACGCCCGAAAATGAAATAAAGGCCCACGAGAACAAAGGGAATGCCCCAGATGATAAACAGGGGCTGCCTCACTGCCGTGATAGCCGTAACCTCCCAAAAGACGGCAAACCCTCCCCAGAGGACACTGAACGGTACAAGGAAGGCGTCAGCCGAAGTGAAGCGAACCCTCGGATCGGGTTGTCCCGCCCACAACAACTGCTCACCTTGGCGGAGGAGGGGAAGAAGGCGGCTTCGGGGGTCGTTCATGCGGGAAGTCTTACACAAAATCACGGTGAAGGGGGGCTTACTGCAACCATGTCCTCACCGCCCCGCCACGCACCCCGCGACATACTCCGCGTCCACTCCCACCCCGCCGACGATCGACGAGTAGTGCCCCGTCAACCACGGCAACCCCACTACGTAACGCACGGTCCCGACCTGGATTCTGAAGAGAAGATCTAGGTGTTGCTAGCGAACGCACTCAATTTTGCGGTTATCACCACTCAATTCCTGGAGATTCAACACTCAGTGGCATTATCCGTGGCTAGAATTGTCCCGCCCTCTAATCGGTCGTGAGTCGTCAAGACCAGAGACTCGCGGATTCACACATTAACCGGGCTGGCAAGAATCAAAGGAGAGAGCGTTGAATCGAACTTTAAAACGAGGAATAATCTCCGCCATTACGGCGGGGATTATTGTGTGCTCAGGAGTGGGACCAGCGCTTGCGGCTGATGGTTCGGGCAAGGCCGAAGACGTCTTTAGCGACTCCTCATACTCCGCACTGACATCTGGGTCACGACCCGGATCACTACTAACAAGGTCCACGATCAACGGCAATCCCTATGGATGCGGGGGCTACACAGAAAGGGTCCATCTTAGTGGTGGAATGTCATCGGTCCACGCTGGCATCAAGGACTGTTCGAGAGCGCCCTCATACCAGATCGTCGGGGCTGAAATCATGAAAGCCGGATGGTTCGGCCTCTGGCACAGATCGGCCTTCAAGAGCGGCGATGCATACAACCGCCTTGCAAAACTTGATGTCAACGCCAAAGCCATTTGCGGTAATAACTCCGATCAGACCTACCGAGGAAACGGTTACCACCGGGTTAACATTGGAGGCGTCAACTACATTGCACGAACGTCCAGCGACATAGCAACACGCTTCGGGTGCGACTCCTAAGGCCAACCCTCGCGATCGCGTCGGTCGCAGCCATTATTTGTGCGACCGGAGCCGTCCATGGATGCAGTCAGCAAGACCATCTTCGCGCGGAAGAGGCAGCTGTCGGTCTTGAAGAGTTCAAAAACGTTCCAAGTGAACCGCCGATACTGAATTATGCAGGCAGCGAGCGTGAAGCCTATGTACTCGATTGGAAGTCCCGGGAACGAACTCTGAGGATTGACAAGACTGGAACGGTTCCGGAGACATTCCAGGCTCCTCCGTCATTGGCTCGCCGATTCTTCCTTCAGGGGTTAGCGAATCCAGTATTTTTGCAAGTGGCAATATTCCATCGACCAGCTTCAGACGTGGATCCATTGACCCGCCCTGACAGGACTTTGACTTGTCATGTCGAACAAATCGGCGACTGCAGAACTTCGAGGAATCAAGAAGCGATTCATATCGAGTTGACTGAGGATGTTTTTCCTCAACAAGGAAAAGTGGTTGTATCTGTCAGTTCAGAATTCTATGCCGAGGCCGAACTCAACTCTGAGCGCTTCATTAATATCATTGGATGGGTTCTGGAAATTGATCTAAGCTAAATTTCCGGGAAAGCGAATATGAGAGGACGCTTGGTTTGATGGATCGCCGGGAAGCAGACTCGGAGTCGCGCATCCGTTGGTTCCTACAGCAGACCATCGGGAAGCCTGCGGGATCGCTGGCCTGCCTTATCCCTCCCGTCTATCCCGCTTATGCCCGGGTGCTGAATCCCGCTATGTCGCCAACTGGTCGACGTTTGCGCTGGTCACAGCTTGCCGGTGATCAGCTGGAGGTTGACGGTGGCACCCAATGGAGCGAGATCGTGGCGGCGTGCGTTCCCGACCCGAATCAAGTCTACGAACCCCAGAACGGTTCCGTTGATTCCGTAGTGGCCGAACGGTTGGTTTCCAGGATAGCGAAGGGCGCCAGGCCGTCACCTGAATGCTTGTTTTTGGTGTGGGAGGGATATGGCGACCTCAATGGCCGCGTTCGAACTTCGCCCGTCATTGTCAATGGCCTTGGTCGGGGACTGCATGTGTTGCGGGGACCGCTCGAACTGGCGCTGGAATCCATCGAGGACAATCCTGCCGGAAGACTGCCCTTGAACTGGCTACCTCTGGATGGAGCGTGGTGCGTCGCTAATGACATCCATGCTCTCTCGGTCTTCATCGGAGGGTCACCATCCCTGATCGGCGAAATACTGGGCGATCCTGAATTGGAGGCCTATTACATCCGGCCCAATCAAACGTTGGTCTCGGAAGACTAGCCTCACCGCCCCGCCACGCACCCCGCGACATACTCCGCATCCACGCCCACCCCGCCGACGATCGACGAGTAGTGCCCCGTCAACCACGGCAACCCCACTACGTATAGCCCCGGCTGTTCGGTGACGCCGCGGGTATGTCGCGGGTAGTTCCAGGCGTCCAGGACAGGAATATCCACGAAGCTGAGGTCCAGTTGGTAACCGGTGGCCCAAAGTACCGAGGTGATGTTCTCTGCGGCCAGGTTGACCCGGGGCGAGGCGACAGGTAGCCAGTCGTCCGCGGGCGCTGGCAAAGCCTCAGGCGCGTCTATTCCAGCGGCGGCGATGTAGGCGTCGAGCGCACGGCCCATGCGCTGGCCGAACCCGGCCTCGACTGTTGCGAGGCGTTGGGGGAGGTCGTCCGTGAAGGTGAGTTCGCCGTCGTCGGCTGCTTCCAGGTGCCCGTGCAGCTGGACGCCTTGGCGGCCGAGTTCGCGGAGGTGGATGTCGTGGCCGCCGTCGGTGCCGGAGAGCAGGGGGTTGCAGGCGAACCGCGCCGCGGGAGAGGGCAACTGTCCGACCGTCAAGGCGTTGATCCCGTACTCCGGCCCATGGATTCCAGCTTGCAGGAGCCAATAGAGGATGTCGTGCCCGCGATACCTGCGGGGCGCCTCCGGACACGTCGACACCGCCAGATGCACCTCGCGCCCGGCCGCGAGCAGGTCTTCCGCGATCTGCCCGCCCGACTGCCCGGTCCCGACGATCAGCGCGGCACCGTCCGGCAGTTGCTCCGGATTGCGATAGTCGTGCGTGTGGAGTTGCAGGACACTCTTCGGGAGTCCGGCGGACAGTGCCGGGATTTTCGGTATTTGATATGCGCCGGTCGCCAGCACCACATTGCGTGCCCGCCAGCCGCCGTCGGACGTTTCAACGCTGAAGCTGCCATCCGACGTCGAGATCCACGTGACGTCCGTGCCTGTACGGACCGGGGCACCGATCCTCTTCGCGTAGTCGCGGAAATAGTCCACCACGTCGTCACGGGCCATGAACGCCTCCGGCTCCGGCCCCGCGTATGGCATCCCGGGCAGGTCTAGCGAGAAGTTCGGCGTGTTCAGCACGAACGCATCCCAGCGATCCTGCCACGCGCCGCCCAGCGCGTATCGCCGTTCAAGGACCAAGTGCTCGACGCCGGCCCGGCTGAGGAAGTAGCTCGTGGCCAGTCCCGCTTGGCCTCCACCGACAACGAGCGTGTCGATCTCGAGGGGGCGGTTTTGTTGTGCCGCTCTGTTCTGTTGTGCGGCTGTGGGCGGGGCAGTCTCCATGAGCGATCCTTCCGGTCCCTTGGCAGAACTTTACGCCCCGAGATTCAGGTGCGGGAGGTGGACAGCACTGACGGTCCGGACCGTCGTCGCCGATCTGTCCACGACGGCGGGTATCGGCTCGGTCGCCGAGATCTGCGCCAACCAGCCCGGCCTGGAACTGGGCGAAACCGTCTGCGCGCCGGGCGTAGAGGACAGCGGTCTTCTCGACGCAGTCTTCCAAGCGGACCTCGCCGCTTTCGGAGCGCAGAGCCCGGAGCTTGCCACACGGTACCGGTAGTTTCGGCTAATTCGGATGGTCGAACTTGATGCGATCCTCCGGAAACGGTCCTAGAGTGTTGGCCATGGCTATCGCACGCTTCCCCGTCGTGGTACTCGATTGTCCCGACCCCAAGACCCTGGCCGAGTTCTACAGCGCACTGCTCGAGTGGAAAATCGAGCGGAACGACGACGACTGGTGGTCCGTCCGCGCCGAGTACGGCGATTCGATGGCTTTCCAGAAAGTCGACTCCTACAGGGCGCCGGAATGGCCAGGCCAGGACGTCCCGCAACAGATGCACCTCGACGTCGTGGTCGACGACCTCGACACCGCTGAGGCGGCTGTGCTCGAACTCGGCGCGACCAAGCATGAGAACCAACCGGGAACGACATTCCGCGTGTTCCTCGACCCCGCCGGTCATCCTTTGTGCCTCTGCCTGGACTGACGTGCCTGGCGGGGAGGGTGATCATCGGTTGTGCCAGTGCGGGGGCATTTCGAGATCCGAAGGCAAAAGAGTTGCACGGCCACCTTGCGCGGCGTTGAGCTGCGGTTGGGTCAGATACAAGGCTTTGGAAAGATCGGCGCGTTCAAGCCGGACATCCCTGAGGTCTGCGCCGAGCAGATCCACACCCGATAAGTCACTGCCCCGCAGATCCGCAGCGATAAGGTAGGCCCCGCGGAGGTCTGCCCCGCACAACCGGCGGGAACTGAGATTACTGCCCATCAGGTCCGCTCCCGGCGTGAGCGCTGGATCCAGGTGGTCATCACCGGCGGCAAAATAGGAGGCCCGTACTTCTGCGCTGACATCCATGAGCGTTGACCTCACCTGGGAATGAAGATCTCGAATATCCAGTGAAAGCAGCTCCGGCAGTTCGCCGCGGACTGCATGCTCGACGGTGTTCCGGAGTTGAACCGCACGGCGTGACGTATCGGGATCGAAAGCCCGGTTCTGTGCCTCGGCCAGGTACCAGAGCATCTCATGAAGCTGACGGGCAGCTTTGAACGCGGAAAACATTTCGTCTTTTGTGCCAGGGTTCTCAAGCCAACTCTTTCCGGCGAAGAACCCTTGCGATACATTTTGACCTGCCCCGAAACAGTCAAAGACCGTGCACCCACGAAAGCCCCTCGGGCCCAGGCTGTGGTGGATTCTGCACGAGAAATCAGGCGCGAGGTTTTGGCAAGGAGAGCCTGCCGGTTTATCGAGCGCAAAATCCGCGGAACGTGAGAATCCGAAGGCCGTGCAGCATAGGGCAAAACAGTTTCCGCAGTCAGGGCGCAGGGATTGCCGGTCTAGGGCAGGCGAAAAGGGCTCGGCTGAGTTCGTTGATGTTGTTTCCATTTGATCTTCCAGTGGTGAGTTCGCTTTTGGGCCGGTGAGCAGGGGAAATCCACATGGAGTTCCCCTGGCAGGCGCAGGGAATCACCGCTCCTCTAGGGAGCGAACTGGAAGCGCTGAAAGACGCTGGGTCACAGAGAAAAATGAAGTATCACTGACATCAGAATACTCGACTACCGCTCGGCCATTCCTCGGTTGACATCGACATGAAGCCAGGGCACACGGGTGCGAAACACATCGGTCAGGATTGAAGAAGCGGTTAGTGGAGCCTCGGCATAAAGTCGAAATCACAAAGCAACCCACCCCACTAAAGGACATGCCATGACCGCCATCGACTCAGTCACCCTCGAAGTTCCCGACCCCGCGGCCGCTACCGCTTTCTACGACGCCGCCTTCGGATTAGGCGAGCGGGTGCGCGTGCGGGCCTCGAACGCTCCTACTGACGGCTTCCGCGGGTTCACGCTGTCGCTCGTCGTGTCGCAGCCGTCCACCGTCAGCAGCCTCATCGATTCCGCTGTGGAAGCCGGTGCCACGACCCTCAAACCAGTGGCGAAGTCCTTGTGGGGCTACGGCGGCGTCGTACAGGCTCCGGACGGCGCGATCTGGAAGGTCGCGACGTCGGCCAAGAAGAACAGCGGTCCGGCCACCCGGGAGGTCGACAAGATCGTGCTCCTAATGGCGGTCGCGGACGTTTCGGCTAGCAAACGGTTCTACGCGGACCGGGGCCTCGCCGTTGGGAAGAGCTTCGGCAAGTACGTCGAGTTCGCCATGCCGTCGAGTCCCGTCCAGCTGGGTCTCTACGCGCGCCGGGCCCTCGCCAAGGACGCCGGCGTCTCTCCCGACGGCACCGGTTCGCACCGTCTCGCGATCAGCAGCGACGCCGGCCCGTTCACCGACCCGGACGGGTTCGCGTGGGAGCCCGCCTCAGCGTGAGGGGGCGCGCGGCGCTGCCAGGGACGCCGCGGCTAGCCCCGCACTACCGCGATTCCCATCGGAACCAGCGGATTCCGATGAAGGCGAACACCGCGACGTAAGCGACGCATGCCAGGAGCGAGCCGGTGTCCTGGCCGCTCCAGGCCGACTGGTTCAGGACATCCGAAAAGAGTGTCATGAGGCCTCCGACCGGAGACCAGTCCGAAATTGACTTGATCGTGTCGCCGAGGATGCCGGTTCCGCCGAGGACGCCTAGGAGCAACAGGGCGATCATGAGCAGTCGGCCGATCGCGCTGATGGCGTTGGTGGACCGGATCAAGCCGACGAGCGCTTGTCCAATGGCCAGGAAGACGGCGGCCCCGAGAATAGCGACGGCGATGACCAAAAGGTACTGGCCAACGTTCAGCGTCAGGCCGTGAACAATTGCACCGACGATCACCACGATGATGGAAGCGACCAGATTGGTGACCACCTGCACGATGAGGCGGCTGGTCATGATCATCCAGTTCGGTGCCGGTGTGACCCGAAGCCTTTGCAGCACACCGATGTCCCGATCGTGAGCCAGGGCCAGCGTGAAACCGAGCAAGCACGACGTGAGCAGGCCAAGGGTCAAGGCCAAACCGATGATGAGGGTGGATCCTCCGAGGCGTGATTGCCCCTTGCCGAAGGTTGTGGCCACGAGGATCACGATCGGCAGCAGGGCGCTCAAGACAAGTGAGGTCTTGCTATTGAGCATCACAATGGAGTCCGCGCGAAGCAACGAGCCCATCGCCAGGCCGAGCGGCGGGCGGGCGGTATTGACCGCGGCGGCGTTAGTCACGGATTTCACTTCCTGTCAGTCCGATGAAGACGTCTTCCAGAGTGGGCGCACCGTGGGCCACTGAAAGCACGCGCGGATCCTCCCTGTGCTTGTCGATCAGCTCCGAGGGCTCTCCAACCGTGAGAAGTACGCCATGGTCGATGATCGCTACCCGGTCGCACACGGCCTGCGCTTCTTCCATGGAGTGGGTGGTGAGGAGAATGCTGTTGCCTTCTCCACGAAGTTCTTCGATTCGGCGCCATAGCCCACGGCGCGACTGCGGGTCCAGCCCGGCAGTTGGCTCGTCGAGCAGCAGAAGGAGGGGGTTGTGGATGGTGGCAATGAACAGTGCCAGCCGTTGCTGCTGCCCGCCCGACAGCTGTTTGAACCGTTTGCCCAATTCCTGTTCGAGCCCGATGGCCCGCATACTCGTACCGATCTGCTCACGCGAGAGTTTCACTCCGTAGAGCCCGCCGTAAAGCCTTGCGATCTGCTGAATGGTCAGTTCGGCCTGGAAACTGGAGGACTGCAGTTGCACCCCGAGGCGCGCTTTCGCGTCCAGAGGCTCTTGTTGAACATCGATTCCGTCCACCAGCAGTTGCCCGGATTTCGGCTTGACCAGCCCCTCGATGGCACTGAGTGTGCTGGTCTTCCCTGCGCCGTTCGGCCCTAGCAAGCCGAAGATCTCACCGCGATGAATCTGAAAACTGACGCCGTCGACGACGGTCCGCTCGCCATACGCGACGCGCAACGCGCTGACGTCCAAAACCGGCGGCTGTGCCGGCACATTCACTTCACTCATCGAGCCGTATCCCTCTCAGGCTGGCCGAACCGCCCCATGTCAGGGCGCCGTTTCGATGAGTCTATATGCGGGAACCTGATGTTTTCGTGGGAGCCGACACCGCGCCCTAAACGACCCGATTCGCCCGTTCCCAGTGGTCCCGCAGCAACGCGCCGAGCCGGTCGGGCTCGATCCGGTGCGGGGGATCGAAATGGTGGCGGTCCGGGAACACCTCGAGGCGGAAGTCAGGGAATACCGTGGACAGCCGCTCGGCAACCTCGCCATAGTCGTCAGGGTTGCTCAGGCCGCCGAGGACGAAGAACACCGGCCGATTGAACGCAGCAAGCCGCGCCCTATCCAGATCGTAAATCTTGAAGTCACGCAGGAATGCCCTGATCCCCGCCGGCCGCTTGGCCATCCACGGCGGCGGTCCGCCTTCGGGCGGTGGCGGAAGGACGACGTCGGGCTTCACTCCCAGCCTCATGAACGCGGCCATGAATTGATCTGGCGGTAGCGATTCCAGCGCCTCATAGTCCTTCCAGAGCCGGGTGTGCGCCGGACTCCAGTCCCAGCTTCCCGCCCATGCGGGCTCCAGGAGCGTGAGACTGAGCAGTCGCTGTGGATGCTTGGCGGTGAACGCCAAAGACGCTGCCCCGCCGCCCGAATAGCCGAGCAAATGGAACGTCTCCCAGCCCCGGGCGTCGGCCTCGCGGAGGACACCATCGATTTCGGTGTCCAGGCTCCAGCCCGGCGGCGGCTCATCGCCGTCGTACAGTTCCAGGTCCTTCGCGACGGCGTCAACGTCGGGACCCAGCGCTTCGATCAGCGCCCCGTAGGCGGGTTCGGCGGGAAGGACGCTCCCCGGAAGAAGGACGACCCGAATCGGCTCCATGGCGGAACTCTACGCCTCTTGGGGTGCTAAGGGAGGGGGAGGAAGGACTATTTTCCGGGGCCGAGGACCGAGAGGCCGGCGTCCAGCGCAGCGGCGAGAGCTCGGTGTAGAGCAGCATCGAAGCGACGAGGCGGTGTCCTGTTGCCGCGGTTGGCGGCGCGCGGCAGATGAAGGATTTCGACAAATAGTAGCCATCCGGCCAAAGGCCTGTATGCTTGGAGCTGTTGTTGTGTTTGGCATTTGGTAGTTCAGGCAGTTCCCGCGGTTCATCAACCGCGACCTTCTGAAGTAACGGTGGAGAACACCCCACACCGGAGGCCCGACAGTCGGGACAACCTCCACCTTCAGTAAGGAAACTGAAAAAATGGCTACAGGTATCGTCAAGTGGTTCAACTCCGAAAAGGGCTTCGGCTTCATCTCCCCGGAAGATGGCAGCCAGGACGTTTTCGCTCACTACTCTGCAATTAACTCGGGCGGCTACCGCTCCCTCGAAGAGAACCAGAAGGTTTCCTTCGACGTCGAGCAGGGCCCCAAGGGTCCCCAGGCAGTAAACATCCAGGCTCTCTAAGCTTCGGATTTCAAAAAGCAGGGCCGGTCATTGACCGGCCCTGCTTTTTTGTGCCCATTTCCGGGTCGCGTGGGGACCTTTCGACGCGCATATACCCGGCGACACGCCAAATCCCTGTCGACACCGGAATTCCGGTAGCGACAGGGATTTGGCGTGTCGCTTAGCTTTTGCTGTAGCGCTCGGCCTTGGGCTTGGTCATGTCCGTCCCTGGATCGTCTTCGCTCGGATGTCGGATTCTGCTCAATCATTCGAATGGACAAACGCCGGTCCCGCGGAATCACGGGACCGGCAACTTCGGCGAAGAGAATGATCCAGCAGAATCCGACGGCTATTTCTCGCAGCCGATGCCGTCACCGTCGTTGTCGAGACCGTATATGTCAGTCCCGATCACCTTGACAGGACCACGCACGTAGGCTGGGCCATTACCCTTACCGCCTGCGCAGTCGACGTCTGAAGCAATCGGGACGCACGCCCAGGCATAGTTGGGGTCACAGCCCGACGGCGCTGCGGGAGCCGCTTGCTTTGCGGCCGCCTGTGCTGCGGCTGCTTGCGCTGCCTGTGCTGCGGCGGCTTGAGCCGCAGCCGCGTCGGCCGCTGCTTGGTCTGCCGCCGCCTTGTCAGCAGCGGCCTTGTCAGCTGCTGCTTTGTCTGCTGCGGCCTTGTCTGCCGCCGCCTTCGCCGCAGCTGCTGCTGCGCGAGCGTCGGTTACTTTCTTTGACTCTGAGCGTTCCATCCAAACTAAGGTGCCCGCGTCGGATTTTGTGCAGATGAACACCTTGGGCGGGTAGCTCTCGGTTGTGTTCTCCGTTACGCAGGACACCGATTTCGGCGCGGTCGGTGTGGGCGTGGGAGTTGGGGTGGGCGTCGCCGAGGCGGAAGTTGATGCCGATTGAGTGGCCCCCGCTTGGGAGGTTGTTGGGCTGGCTCCGCCGCAGGCGGCAAGGGAGAGTGCTGCGGCAGTAGACGTGACGATGGCAAAGACCTTGAAGATATTCTTCCGAGATTTCAAGAAGTCGTGCGACGCGTGCTTTATTTCCCCGTTGTTTTCAGGCGCGCGAGTATTCATTTATTGCCCCCATGATTCAGTTTTTGACGCGAATGTCAGCAGATCCTAGCATCTGAAATGCGAGAAAAGAAGAAGTTGTCCACATGGACGAGAAAGCCTCTTGACAGGGTCCCAAGAGGTTGTGGTCCATTCTGCAAATTCGAATTTATATTCGATCTATGAAAACAAGATTCGAATAAATATCCACATGCGCGAGGTTCGATCTAGAGGCGGCCACGAAACCCCCGTAGCGTCGGAAGCAAGAGACCACCACCAGGAGCACCATGGAAAATTCATCGCGAAACCCCACCTCCTTGGACGCCGGGGGAACACTGAGTTTTCTTCGGCGCACACGGAGATGCGGAACAAAACCCCACGTCGGCACACGTAGACGGCTCCCCGCGCACACTGAGTTTTGCCAAAACACCACTTAGATGGCCGTTTCGGACTTTACGGTTTCCCTTGGAACGAGGTTCGTCAGCGCACCCCGGGGGATTCCGTGGGAGTGCTTGGGAGTCCGCCTGCCAACGCCCGGCTTTGGGCAGGAAACAGTTGAATCGTCTGGACCTCGCACCACCTAAGGACCGGAGAGTGCTGGATCAGCGCGTCAGAGAAAGTTGGATCGCGAGTGTTCGATCAGGAAGTTCGGCGAACGCTGGACTACGTTGCTCGCGGAATGATAGTTCGAATTGTCGGCGCGCCTGGCAGCGGCCGCACGAGTGTGGTGCAAAAGGCTATCGCCGATCTGGAAAATACCGGAGCAACGGTTTACTCCGTTTCGGGACTCCGCTCACATCGCGAAATACCCTTTGGTGGAATACATAGCCTGAGCCTGGATATTCGAATAGGCCAATTGGGAGTCCTCGGTGTAGCTGACACCCTGGCGAGCCGGCTCTCCAGGCCAGGGGAGCGCGTGCTTGTGGTCGATGACCTCGACTTCGTCGACACGGAGACTGTTGCGGTTCTGGACGCCGTCCGGCGTCGGACGAAACGGCCCATGATCGTCACCATGAGCGAGTCATCCATCTACTCGATGGCACAGCCAGCGGTGCTCAGCCCCGGACCGGAAGCCAGGGTTCACCTGAATCCGCTTCGCTACGAGCAAGTGAACGAGCTCCTCACCGGCATTCTGGGAGCCCCGGCGGACACCGACACCACTGCCCGGATCCTGACGAAATCGGCAGGGAACCCGCGGCTTGTGGTTCGCATCGCGGAAACTGCTTCCCTCAGTGGCTTGATTGTCCTCCGCCATGGTCAATGGCGCATGACGGGCGACACCCTGTGGAACGAGCACCTTCATGGCACGGTGGAATCCCTCCTCGAAGGACTCGAAGCCGACGAACTCACGGGCCTTCAAGCCATGGCCATCGCCGGGACCACGCCCCTCGACGTACTGCAACAGGTAGTTCATTCCGATGTTCTCGACAGGCTCGAACAGCGCGGCCTCATTTCCGTTGTGGAGGACCTCCACAACACTGTCTCCGCTTCGATCACGCCACCGGTCCTGGCCGACTACTTCCGTGGTCAAAGAGTGCTCACAAGCAGGCGGGTCCTGAAGAGTCGAATCACCCGAGCCCTCAGCGGTTTGCCACAGGAATCCCACGTTGACCTCAACTCGGCTGATTCTCTGATGAGGGTCCTGGCTGCGCTGCGCCTTGAACGGAGCTCGGACGACGCCGCAACGGCACGCCATTTTCATGAGCAAGTATCCGTCCTGGAGCGCAAGCGATACGAGCTGTGGAATGCCGAAAGGTCAGTATCGAATGCTGTGGCACTTCTGAGGGTCTATTGGGGCTCGCCGATTGACGCATCGAGAATTGAGCGGATCCTTGCCCAGACCGTGACCTCGGAAGGCGAATCGTGCGATCTCCTGTTCCTGGCATTTACCAAAGCGCTTTGGGCGATCCATAAGGGCAAAGGACTGGACTCTGCGGCCGGCGCCCTCAGGAGCTTCGGGGAGGAACGTCCCAAATGGTCCGCCGAAGCCGAAGCGGCAGAACTTTTCCTCGTGGCGTCCTACGACAGAATGCCGGAGAACCTCGACGGGATCTTCGCGCGTCTGCACGATCGTCACCCCGAAAGCGGTGTGATAGCCAGCATCCGGGGCATCCTGGAACTCTACCGATTCAACCCTTCCGCCGCGCTCAAAGCCATCGACACTTCAGGCGGCTTAAGAGGCATTCCGGGAATCGAACCGTTCATCCGTGGAATGGCTTTGTTCAGCTCGGGGCGGATCGATGAGTCGATTGTCTTTGCGCTTGACCAACGCGGAGATGCCCGCCGCAAGCTGGACCAGTTCGGGATGGTTTGCAACACCTATGTGGCTGCCCAGGCCCTGATCTACCGCGGCTATTTCGACGACGCCGAGTACCTCATGGGCAGTGTGTTTGCCATGGGGCGGCCAGGCTTCCTGGTGGCTTCCCTTCACGACGCAATGCTTAGGCTCGCCGGGCTCAGGACGGCGACGTCCGCGATCTTGCCCGCAGCGACCCTTGCCACCCAGGCACGGCGCGAAGCTGAAGACATCGGCCCGCTCCCCGGGACAGCGAGAGGCGTGTACGAGCTCGTCGCCGCGCGACCCCTCATTCCCGCTGTATTCGACGGGAAGGCCGCGAACCTCATTCAACGGCAGCTCGAACGTGGCTATGTCCTCGAGGCGATCTATTCCGCGCTCTTCTTCACGTGCCTTCTCCCGGGCCGGAAAGTTCTCGATCTCCTCCGGCAGACCTTGAAAGAGTATGCACCGGCCGCTTCACATGATCAACTCTTGGCAATTGCCGCGGCCGTGGTGGAGGACGACCACCAAATGCTCGGCGTGCTGCTCGAGCATTACGAGCCCGACGCCGATTTCTACCAGGTCCGGATGCTGCTCCGCGGTGCCTTCAAGCGGTATGCGTTCGTGGACAACACGATCGGTGCGGCTGCGATGGACCGGGCGTACTCCATGTTCGCGGCACGTTTTCCTTCGCCGGATGAGCCCGTCGCGTTTAGTTCCGGAAGCTACTCGCCCCTGACCGTCCGGGAAATCGAGATAGCAGCCCTGGCAGGTCATCGCTCCAACCCGGAGATCGCCGAGCATCTGGGAATCAGTATCAGGACCGTGGAAAGCCACATCTCCAACGCGCTGCGCAAGACAGGAAGCCCTTCCCGCACGGCCCTCTTTGACCTTGTCCGGGATTCGTCTCCGTTCCGCGAAAAGCGGCTTTCCGAGTGAGCCTGCCAGTGGGCTTCGGTCTACGCGATTGCTCCTTCCTCCTTGAAGACGAAGGAATGCCTAACGGTCAGTTGCTCCGGAATTGTGTGCGAAATGAGGACAACCACTTTGTGCTGTGCCCAGTCGCCGAGCTCGTCGATCAGGGCCTCGATGCCTCGAACGTCCATGCCGTTGAAAGGCTCATCGATGGCGACCACAGGGGTGTCGGCCACAGTGCACATGAGCAGCCAGAGCTTCCGGATATTGCCCGTGGACAGCATGGAGACGGGCTGCTCCACCCAGTCCTTCAGTCCATACTTGGCCAGCCGGGCGAGCCCGGCCTCCGGACCGACCTGACGGCTACGTGCCGCCAGAGCCAGATGGTCGTGAACCGTCATCGAGGGGTATAGCGCCGGCGTCGTACGGCAGACGCTCCGTACGTGGCGCGCGTCCGGTGAGCTGGCGTCGATACCGCAAAGCCGAACGCTTCCGGCCCAAGGTTGGAGGAAACCGCTGATGAGCTCCAGGAGCGTCGATTTCCCGCTGCCATTGCTGCCGGCCACACGGTAAAGCCCGGGCTCGTTCATGCTGAGACTGAGTCCGTCCAGGACAGGGGTGCCTTGCCGGTAGCCGGCGGTTACAGAATCGATTTCGATCGAAGCCTCAAAAGACGTTGATGCAGGCATACGGCGACTCCCAGGATCAAGAGGATGGAATAGCCCAACAACAACACGGTGCTGAACTCGGGGCTGACAACAAGAATGAGCGAGCATGGAGAAATCAGGAGGAGTGTGAAGAGGCCGTCCATCACGTCATTGGACTTGGTCCCGTCAGTGGTGGTTGGCGGACGGGAGAGGGATTCCGCGACGACTCCGGACGCCGCGACGATCAAACCCGCGAGGACAGCACCAGGAGCCGGAAGGTCCAGGGCGAGAAATGCGCCTAGGAAAACAAATCCACCGATGGCCGCCCCCGCCATGACGTAGATTCCGACGAGCCGGACAACGATCGCGGTGGCGGAGAATCCGTTCTCCCATGCGAAGCGGTAGTGGTACAGCTTCGCGGTGGGCCCGATCCGATAGAGCATCGGTTCCGTGACGCCGAGGCTCAGGAGCACTGCAGCACCAATCAAGGATTTGTGCAGCTCTCCGGAGCCGAGAGCCGACTGCAGGGGGAAGACGCCCCTCGCTCCCAAGAGGATGCCAACGACGGCGATCCAGGCAAGGACGATGGTGGCGATCACCGAGCCCTGTTTGCTGCTCAACAGATCCGTGAAAACGAATAGCCCGAAGCTTGTCGCCGGCCGTTGGCTGCCGCTCCGCTCCGTATTGAAAGAAATCCTGCGGTAGCTGAGGCGACGCCAGGCACGGATGCTGAGCAGGATCAATATCCCGGACGCGGCCGCTGTCAGGGAGTACAACGCCGGAAGGAAGCGCGAGGGGTCCCCGGCGAGGCCGCCGAGCCGGGAGAGCTGAGGCAGGAGAAATCCCGTGGCAGCCCCGAGCAACAATCCAAGGATGAGCGCCAGAAGGCCATACCGCCAATGGAGGCCCATCCTTCGTGCAGGTGTTGAAGCGAAATGGAGGACGCAGTAGACGCACGCACACGAGGCGAGAGCCAGGACGGAGGCCGAAGCCGCCACGACGCCAAAGTAGCTCGGCGATTCCTCGAAGAAGACCAGGAGGAATACCGCGGCCGAATACCAAAGGATGCCCGTGCGGCGGAACGCCGGGACCAGACCGTATCTCACCACAACCTGCGGGAGGGGAAGTTCCATCGCCCGGAAGAGCTCCAAATGCGGAGTGCCGGATACTGCCAGCCGTCGGCTTGAAACTACCTCGGTGAGAACTGAGGCGACCGCGGAGTAGAGGATCGCGAGGAATCCCCAGTTGAGCACAGCAGCCGTGACTTGGCGGAGCGGGCCGTCGCGGAGAACAGACATCGTGGATGCGAACACCATTGTTCCGAGCAGGACCAAGGCGATCGATCCGAAGATCGCGAGGGCCCTGAAACCGTCCAGTGTGAGCGGCAAACGCATCGCATTGACGATTTCGAAAGCCCGGAAGTCGCGCAGGATTCGGTAATCGGACCTCCGGACCGACACAGCAGGGACGCTGGCGTTAGAAGCTTGGCCTGCGACGTCGGCGGGTGGGGTTTTGGTCCTCATCGGCGCCTAGAACTTGCTCCGCGGACTCTTCTTCTGGACTGAGTCCATGAAGGCCACAATGGTGAGGACCGCGAGGCCGAGCGCACAGACCGCGGCGATGGCCGACGTCGTGCCCTGGAACGGGACGACTATTACCGGGCTGACGGCCGCCGCGTTGGCGAAACCAGCGACGGCGAAAACAGCCGCCTTGAGCGGTAGCCATTTCCCGGCCTTGCTGAAGGCCGCAATCAAGGGTGCCGCCACTCCGAAGACGAGAAGCACGGTGACCATCGTGTTCTTCACGGCGAGGGGATCTATGTTCTTGAGGCCTTCCGGGGCGGGAGAAGCCCACATCAGGCCGACTGAAATGCAGGAGAATGCAGCGACCAGGAGGCCCACGATTCGTGGAAGCAGGCCGAAGAGCTGAGTAGTCATTGAGAATTTCTGTCCGTGGGTGGTGGTTGAGGAAGGTCAGCCGATGGCGACTATTGTTGACAGACCCATGGCCGAAAGCACAACGAGGATCTTCCTGCCTGTGGAAAACTCGCGCCAATGTCGGTAGAAGATCACCAGGGCCAGCACGGCCATCGAGGGGAAATAGGCCCAATATCCGGGGATTTCCCGCGGTTGGATGACACCAAAGGCCACGCTGAAGAGATTCACTGGGATCGTGGCGAGAATGGCGATCACAAAGAAGGCCCCGATCTTGAAGCGGCCCGCGAGCACCGATTTTCCCGGGATCACCCGTTTGTCCAAGAACGCGGCCAGCGAGAAGTACAAAGCGATGATCACGGCGTAGACAAGGAAGAACAAAACGGTGCCCACGGTCATGGAGAGGCTCAGGAGGCGATCGTCCCCGATTTCCGAGCGCACGTCCGCCGGAACGTTCGCGTTGAGATACTTTCTGGTCAGGGGAAGCCGCAGAGCCACCAAAGCCATGAGCAGGATGTAGCCCGCGATCCACAGACCCCGGGACGTCGAGACCCATTCCCTGGCTGATGACGGCTCGGGACGCAACTTTCCGACCTTTGCGACGCTGATGACGGTTTCGGACTTCCGTCCGTCTTCCGTGCTGGTCATGAATTCCTCCTCAGGTCTTGAGCTGAATCACGATGGCCTCGATGACGGCACCGAGGACTATCAGGGCGATGGCAATGAGCAAAGTGCCGAGGGAACGGGCCATGTCGTCGATGAACGACCTCAGGGTTGGAGGCTCGTTCTTCATCAGCAGCCTCCGAGCCAGGCCCGCGGCGGGCTGGAATCCGGCGGTCGCCGCCATTACCAGGCCGAAGAACTCGAACGGGACGTACCACATCACGTCCGCAACCAGGCCCGCACCGCCGACGGAATGCACCCCGAGGGATACCGTCGCCCCGACATACAGCGCCAGGATTCCGGCTCCGAGCAGCGTGGTCATCCCGAGGGTCGCGACCCCCGAATAGAGCACCAAGGCCGCACCGATGTTTCGCCCAAGGATCTGGAGGAAGTCTTTGCTGTAGAGGGGACTCCCACCCATGTCCTTGGCGTCCCGAATCCAGGACAGGTCCACCGACGAGTAGCCGAAGATGGCTATGGCTGCCATGGCGAGGCCCGTGCTTGGGAGCAACCATCCAGGGATACCCCCAAGCACGCGTGCTGTCTTAGCAAGCATCGATTTAGGCGACTGCTTGCGCCCGGCCGATGCGGAAGAGGATGCCTCGAGCCGTTGCGATCAAGGCACCCGTGATTCCTGCCCCGAAAATTGTGCCGATGACAACGAGAGCCCAGCCTCCGACCTCAATGGCGTGCATGATCTGTGACGCCGCCGCGGCAGAGATCCCAAGGGACCCCGCGATCCATGAAACGGCCAAGCTCGCGCCGAAGATGCCAACCACGGCCAGCGCAGCCGCGGCCGCAGCCTGAAGGCCGGTCCTTTTCGTCATTGTTGATTCCACTACAACCCCATTTCTCGAGTAGAACGGCCAACGGTTTCGCTGGCCTTGAAGAGTGGTGACCCTCCTCAAAGGAAGGCCATCCACGATTCAGATTCTCTCGGTGAAATTGGCGTCTCCGTGTAAAAAACGGAAAAATCCGTGTGCAAAAGGCCGTTTCTCAGTGTGAATAAGCCGGATCTCCGTGTGCGCGGTGGCCCGTCTACGTGTAATCCGGGCAAAAACACTGAGAGCCGTTCTCGGCCTGGGAACGCTAAGGAACTTAGACGTGGCCGGTCTGGTCGTGGACCGTCAATGTCCCGGCGAGGTCGAGGTCTGCGCCGGTGCCGTGCGCCCCGGCGTGTGCGAGGAGTGCGGCACCAAGTGCGGCGCTCCAGAATGTCCTGGCTTCGACGTCGACGGGTCGCTTGAGGCTCCAACCCCGGCTGCCGACAAGCTGGGTCACGAAGCGCTCCGATTGGCGGAACAGCAGTTGGAGGTGCTCGTCGACCACGGGGGCGAGCTCGGCCTTGGCGATTCCGGTCGCGAGTGCTCCCGCGACCGAAGGGAGGGAGGGCAGGGCGAGGACCGCACGGGCGATGTTGCGCCGGAAGGTCGCAGCGTCGGGGGCCTGGCGGCCGATCCGCTCGATCCGCCGGGTGTCGTGGAGCAGACCAAGGAATGCGGCGTGCACGAGTAATGAGTCCTTGGAACCGAAGTAGTAGGTGATCTGGTTGGGGAACACTCCTGCCGCGTCTGCGATCTCCGCGACGCTCAGCTGGGCTCCGTGGCGCTCCTTGCCGAGTCGCGCCGTGGTCTCGATGAGTCGCCTCCGGGTCGCGCGTCCGCGCTCGAGCGTCGAGGTCTGCGCCTCGGGTTCGGTTCGCTTCTGAATCACCTCTCGATTGTATGTGATACAAAAGTACGGTCAGTTGTATGACATACAAGAGAGGAACTTGAAGGTTATGGGATGGAATGAGGTTGTAGTGACCGGGCTTGGCGCGATCACGCCACTCGGAGGCGACGTCAGATCGACTTGGGAAGCCCTGCTGGCTGGTGAGTCCGGCATCCGAGGAAAGGTTCTACCCGGCCATGAGGACGGCGAACTGGCCGGCACCGTGGCCGGGACAATGGCGATCGACCCGGCCACGTACTTGTCGCCGGTGCAAGCCAGACGCCTGGACCGCTCGCAGCAGGCAGCTCTTGTCGCGGCGGCCGAGGCTTGGGCTGACGCCGGCGCCCCTGAGGTCGACCCGGAGCGACTTGCCTCGGCGATCGGCACCGGAATCGGCGGCGTGCAGACCCTGTTGGAGCAAGACGACGTTCTTGAACTGTCGGGTGCCCGCCGTGTCTCGCCACGAACCGTACCCATGCTCATGCCCAACGCCGCTGCCGCGCTGATCAGCATCGCCTACGGTGCGCGCGCCGGGGTATACACGCCGGTCTCCGCCTGCTCATCCGGCGCCGAGGCGATTGCGCTAGGGGCCAGGCTCATCCGTGCCGGCGAAGCAGACGTGGTCATCGCGGGCGGAACGGAGGCGGCGATTACCCCGGTCACAGTCGCCGGTTTCAAGCAGACCCAGGCGCTGTCGCGCCACACCGCGGAGCCAGCCTCAGCGTCTCGACCGTTTGCCGCGGACCGCAGCGGATTTGTCCTGGCAGAAGGAGCCGCAGTCTTGGTGCTAGAGAGTGCGGAACACGCCGCCGCCCGTGGTGCACGGGTCCACGCAGTGCTCGCCGGAGCCGGCATCGCGGCCGACGCGCACCACATCACCGCCCCCGCTCCCGGAGGCAGCGGTCAGATATCGGCAATGCGGAAGGCTCTCGCGCAAGCTGGACTTGCTCCCGAGCAGATCGGGCACATCAATGCCCATGCTACTGGGACGCCGGTGGGAGATGCTGCCGAGTCCCGTGCCATCAGGGAGGTTTTCGGGCACGCGACCGTGACGGCGCCCAAGGCGGCGCTCGGCCATCTCTTCGGGGCTGCAGGGGCGATCGAGGCTCTCATAGCGGTCCTCAGCGTGAAGCACGACGTCATTCCGCCGACCCGCAACCTCACCCCGACCGCCGTCGATCCCGACATCAACCTCGACGTCGGCATCCAACGACGGAACGTCCCTCAGCAGGCTGTGCTCAGCAACTCGTTCGGTTTCGGTGGGCAGAACGTCTCCCTCGTCATCACCGATGCACTGCACCCCAAAGCCCCGAATACACGATGAACCACGCGACTACCGTCGCGTGGAGGGTGCCTTGGCCGGCGGACCGACAATGAACGGGCGTGTGTTGAGCGGTTCGACGGGAACGACGGGAGGTTTGGCTTCGGTAAGCGGCTCCGAAGTCTCATCGTGGGAGCCGGTTCCGAGCCCGCGAACCGTCCAGCCTTGCGCCCGCCATGCTCGAGCATCCAGGACGTTCCGCGCGTCCAGGACCATCCGGCGTCGTACGAGCGAGCCGACGGCGGCGGGTGAGAGGGCGCGGTATTCGTCCCATTCGGTGAGCAGCAGCACCAACTCGGCGCCTTCGAGAGCGCGCGTGGTGGACGCTTCGAAGCGGAGCTGCGGATAGCGCATCCAGGCATTGTTGATCGCCTTGGGATCCGTCACCGTAACGTGGGCGCCGGCCGCGGCGAGTTGGAGTGCGACGTCGAGGGAGGGCGAGTCACGGATGTCGTCGGTGTCCGGTTTGAACGCCGCGCCCAGCACGGTGACGGTGCGGCCGGACAGGAAGCCCTTGCACATGTCACGGGCGACGTCCACGGCGCGGGCGCGCTGACCCAGGTTGATGGAATCGACCACACCCATCCACTCGTCGAGGGAAGGCACGGACAGCGCTTGTGCCTGTGCGCGGAACGAGCGGATGTCCTTCGGCAAGCAGCCGCCGCCGAAACCCAGTCCAGCGTGGAGGTACCGGTTGCCGATGCGCGGATCCAGCCCCATCGCCTCACTGAGCTCGGTAACGTCGGCCCCTGAAGCGTCGCAAAGCTCGGCGATGGCGTTGATGAAGCTGAGCTTCGTGGCGAGGTACGCATTGGAGGCGGACTTGATGAGCTCGGCGGTCGCGAAGTTGCAGACCAGCCGCGGGATCCCGGCCGAAATCAGAGGTTCGTAGACGGCGTCGAGCGCAGCCGTGACAGGGGCGCCCGCGGCAGAGTCCTTGCCGCCCGGCACGCCGTACACCAAACGATCCGGGACCAATGAGTCCTTCACTGCCGTACCTTGGCGCAGGAATTCGGGGTTCCAGCCGAGCAGGACATCCGGCCTGCGGGCAAGGATGCCGCGGAGCATGTCCACCGTTCCCACGGGAACGGTGGATTTGCCGACGACGGCGGCGCCCCTCGCCAGGTGCGGAAGCAGGCTCTTCGTGGCTGCGATCACGTAGGAGAGGTCCGCCGTATCGGAGGTCTTGGATTGCGGAGTGCCCACGCAGAGGAAGTGCGTCTGGGCGCCGGCGGCGTCGGCGAAATCGGTGGAGAACGTGAGCCGCTTGGTAGCGAAGCCGTCGCGGAGAAGTTCGTCGAGGCCGGGTTCGTGGAAAGGCGCGAAACCCTTGTTCAGGTGGGCCACCTTCTGGGCGTCGACGTCGATGCCCACCACGGTGTGGCCCATCGACGCGAGCGTGGCGGCGTGTACTGCGCCAAGATAGCCGCAGCCTACAACGGAGATTTTCATGCTGGGAGTCCTTTGCTGGAAGTCACGGAAATGGTGGCAGGCTTTGCCGCGTGAAGTTCGGACGCCTGAAGTTCGGCTGCCTGAACCGGGTGGCTGGGAGCGGCGGCCGGTTCTACGAGCGCTTCCCCCGCGATTACCGCCTCGTAATGCTCGACGAGTTGGGCACTCAGCACCGGCCAGGTCCGGCCTTGGACCGAAGCGAGTGCCGCCGTTCCGAACGCACGGCGCTTGGCGTCGTCGCCCACCAAGTCCTGCACGTAGGCCCGTAACTGCGCGAGGTCTCCTGGCTCGTAAAGCCAGCCGGTGCGCGAGTTTTCCACGAGATCGAGGGGACCGCCCCGGCCGGTGGCCACGACGGGAACGCCGGAGGCCATGGCCTCCTGGATGGTCTGGCAAAACGTTTCGAACTCTCCGGGATGGACGAAGAGGTCGAAGCCCGCCACGACTCGGGCCAATTCGTCGCCGCCGAGGAACCCGGTGAAGAAGGCATTCGGCAGCGCTGCTTCCAGGGCGGCGCGTTGCGGACCGTCGCCCACAATGACAAGCCTGGTTCCCGGCAGGTCCGCCAGCACGGCGAGGTCCTCCACTTGTTTCTCGATCGCGAGGCGGCCGACGTAGCCGATGATGCGCTCGCCGTGGGGCGCAACGGAGGTGCGCCACGCCGTCGAGCGCTTGGTGGGGGAGAAGCGCGCGGTATCCACACCGCGCCGCCACATTCCCACCCTGAGGATCCCGCGGCCGCGCAACTGGTTGAGCGCGAACGTGGACGGGACCAGTGTCCGGTCTGCACGAAGATGGATGTTGTCCACCCGGTTCCATGCCCAGTTCTCCAGCATGGGGAGCCCATAGCGGGCGGCGTAGCTGGGGACCTCGGTTTGGTAGATGGCAACCGTCGGAATGCCGAGCTGGTGCGCAGCTTGCACAGCCCGCCACCCGAGGACGAAGGGAGATGCGAGGTGGACAACGTCCGGTGCGTAGTCGGCAAGGATTCTCTTGACCCGGCTCACACCGCCCAACGCCACCCGCACATTGGTGTATCCGGCCAAGGGCACGGAGGGGAGGCGGTGGACAAAGGCGCCGTTCACGACGTCCGAGACAGCAGTGTCCGACGTCGACGGCGCAATCACCATCACTTCGTCGCCGCGCTCTTGCAGATGCTCGAGCACCCGCAGGATGGAGTGCGTGACCCCGTTCATGAGCGGCAGGAATGATTCGGCAACGATAGCGATCCTCACCCCTCCACGGTGTGCTCGGCGGTTGGCGAAGCGGGGGAATGGGCGTGACCGCAAGGGGAAGGTTTGGTTAACAAATTGACGTTGCTTCCCCGAGTGGAGGATCCGTAGCGACCGAACATGCGCAAATCTAGGTAATTGCGCAGCTCAAAGACGGGTAGGACTTACTCTTATTCCCCCATGTCGGCCCGCCTTACGGTGACAACGGTAGTGAACCTCGTGGCCATGACTGGGGCTTGTCCCGGGCACCGGGGTATTTCGGCAAGCGGGCGATGACTGGGCGGCGCGCCCTCACATGCTGAACAACGTTGGGTGATTCACCCTGCGCCGCCCGTATGTCCGGCCAGGCCGTTGTCTAGAATCGAGCCAGACCCTATGAAACTCTTCAACCGTACTGACCAGGTTGACCAGCACCGGACGTTTAAAGGGACGATCCCCGGTAAATGGTTTACGTGGTTCTCCACCGTTGTGGTGGTATTTGCTTTCACCGGCGTCACCGCCGGCATCACCGCACCCGCAGCCCAAGCCGCTAATCCAACCGTCGTCACCTTGACCTTTGACGACGCAAATGCCGACCAACTCAACGCCGCGCAGACCATGCAGAGCCTGGGCCTGGTGGGTACTTTCTTCACGCCGTCCGGATTCATCAACAACCCCAATTACCTGACGACAAGCGACATGCAGGGCCTTGTGGCAAACGGCAATGAGATTGCCGGCCATACTGTTACCCACCCGGACCTGACCACCGTGACGTTGGATGAGGCAACACGCCAGATTTGCAACGACAGGGTCAACCTCACAAACCTTGGATTCACGATCACTGACTTCGCGTATCCGTTCGCTGCCGAGAACGCATCCCTCGAAACCGTCGTCAAGAACTGCGGGCTCAATAGCGCCCGCAACCTTGGTGACATCAAGACGCGGTTCAGCTGCGCGGGGTGCCCGCTCGCGGAGACCATCCCTCCTGCCAACCCGTACAACACGGCGGCCCCGGATGAAGTGGACAACACCTGGACCCTGGCGGACCTGCAAAAGTCGGTCACCCAGGCGGAGCCCGCAGGCGGGTGGGTCCAGCTCACCTTCCACCATATTTCAGCTACCAGCACGGATCCGCTGAACATCACCCCGACCCTGTTCAACCAGTTCGCCACGTGGCTCAAGTCCAGGCCCGCAACCACCACGGTCAAGACGGTGGCCCAAGTGATCGGCGGAACCGTCAAGCCGCTTGTCTCGGGACCGCCGGCACCACCGGAGGGCACGGGCAACCTGATCAAGAACCCAAGCCTTGAAACCTTGGTCAGCGGGGCTCCGCAGTGCTGGGCCGCAGCAGGCTATGGCACCAACACGGCAGCTTTTTCCACCGTCAGGCAGGCACACACCGGAAAAGTCGCCGAACAGCTCGTGGTCACCAACTATGTCGACGGCGACGCCAAGCTGTTGCCTACCCTTGACCTAGGCGGGTGCTCGCCCACGGCGACACCCGGGAACTCCTATTCAATCGGTGCCTGGTATAAATCGACCACAAGCACCCAATTCGAGCTCTACTACCGGATCGGCGTAGGCTCCTGGAAGTATTGGACATCAAGCCCCTGGTTCTCAGCGGCCACGACCTTCCAAAAGGCCACCTGGACAACGCCTCCACTACCCACGGGCGCCAGCGGCATCAGCTTCGGGTTGAACCTGTTCAGCAACGGCACGCTCACCACCGACGACTACGAGATGTTCGACGTCGGCACCCCGCCACCGCCTCCTCCGCCGCCACCAGCCGGCGGCAACCTGGTACAGAACCCCAGCCTTGAAACGGCCGGTACGGGCTCGTTCCCGCAGTGCTGGCAGGCCGGCGGATACGGCACCAACACCGCGACGTTCAGCACGGTTGCTACCGCGCACACCGGTACCAAAGCGGAGAAACTCACCATCACGGGATACTCCAGTGGTGACGCGAAACTGCTTCCAACAATGGACACCAGTACCTGCCCACCTGCGGCCGTCGCCGGACACACCTATTCGGTGCGTGTTTGGTACACCTCTACAGCCGTCACACAGTTCGCCTTGTATTACCGTGACGCCTCAAACAACTGGGTGTACTGGACCTCCGGACCGTGGCTGAATACCGCGACTACCTACACACAGGCAAGCTTCACGACGCCGGCACTACCCGCCGGGGCCACGGCCATCAGTTTCGGGTTGAGCTTGTTCAGCAACGGATCGGTCACCACCGACGATTACGCGATGTACGACAGCGTAGGAGCTCCGCCGCTGGGCTGAGCAATCGATCAGTGACAAAAAGCTGAGGGCGGCTGACTAGCCGCCCTCAGCTTTTTGTCGGGTTCTCTATTGCGCCGGCTGGCGGTCGCGCTATCTGGCAGCCTTCAGGACGTCCGGCAACTCGTCAACGAATACGGTCCCGGGCGGCTCGTAATAGATGACAAGCACCTCGTCACCCACGTTGAAAACACTGCTCTTGTCGAAGGGATGCGCGTGGAAGGCGCTCGTACCGCCGTGGAACGGCAGCATCACTTCCCCCACAGTGCCTGGCCCGATACGACCCGTGACCCTGCCGATTTTGCCCGTCAGGCTCCGATCAACCTCTTTGTGCATCGGTGTCCCTATGCATCAGGGGTTTTGGTGGGCCGCTTGGGCGGTTCCTTGCCGTTCTTGAGCGCAGCTGTGATCGATGGCAGGTAGTTGCCCACTTGGGACAGGATCCCACCCACCATGCTGTTGAGGCCCTCGCCGCCGTTGAGGACGGTCAGGTTGCCCACGTGGGCAAAGGGTTCAGCCGCGGCTGCCACGATCGCCGGCATGTTCTCCGCGAGCTGTTGGGAGATGACGGCCTCTTGGTTGGTTCCGAGAGCCTCGGCGCGGGCCTTGATGCCGTCCGCTTCCGCCAAGGATTTGGCCTTGATGGCCGAGGCTGCCGCGTCGCCGCGGGCCCGGGTGGCCGCGGCTTCGGCTTCACCCGTGATCTTCGTGGCTCCCGCGATGGCGGCGGCCGCCGTGGCGTTGGCCTGGGCTTCGACTTCCACCTTGCGGGCGTTCGCTTGAGCTTCGAGTTCCGTCCGCCGTGCCCGCGCCTCGGACGCACTGATGTCGGCGGCCTTTTGGGCTTCCGCCTCGGTGCGTTGGGCGTACGCCTTTGCATCGGCGGGCTTCCGGATGGACGTCTGGAGCTTTTGCTCTTCGCGGTCCGCTTCCAGCTTGGCCACCTCGGTTTCCTGGACCACCACTTGCTGGCGCGCTGTGGCGTCGGCCAACGGACCGGCCTGCGCGGCGTTGGCCCTCGCGGTTTCGGCATTGGCTTGGGCCGCTGATTGCTTGATCGCCGAAATGCTCTGGGCATCCGCGATCTGGGCGGCTGCCTCGGCCTCCTTCTCCGCGGCCTCGCGGTTCCTGGTGGCTTCTGCGATGCGGGCCTCCATTTTGACCTGCGCAATGTGCGGTTTGGCCAGGTTCTGGATGTAGCCCGTGGGGTCCTGGAGGTCCTTGATTTGGAGGGAATCAACTACCAAGCCAAGCTTTTCCATTTCGATGCCGCTTGCGCTGCGGACCAACGAGGCGAGTTTGTCGCGCTCGCGGATGATTTCTTCCATGGTCATGCTGCCAATGATCGAGCGCAAATGCCCTTCAAAAACGTTGTAGACCTGGCTTTCCATTTTGGGCTGTTGGCCGAGAAACCTCCTTGCGGCGTTCGCAATAAACGGCGCAGCGTCACCGATTTTGTAGATCACCACGCCCTCCACGATCACTTGGATGCCTTGCGAGGTCACGCAGTTGACCTGGAGCTCTGTTTCATTCAGCGTCAGGGACAACGTCCTCACGGTTTGGAGCCCGGGAACCACCAAGGCGCCCTTTCCCGTGACGATTTTGAAATCCATTCCGTCCCTGGTGTCCAAACTTCCCCGAGTCAGGCCGGAAATGATCAATGCCTCGTTTGGTTCAGCCACCTTCCACATCAATTTGATGAGAAGCCTTATAACGGTAACGGCGACAACTACCCCCAATACGGTGACAAGAATCGGGAGATAAGCAACGAGGTCGAACATGACTGTCCTTTCAACGGCAAGCACCCAAGCGGCTCGTGTAGTCAGTCTGCTTCGGTCTGCTCCAGGAGTCCAGCAATTTGTTTACCTACAATTGACACAACGGATTCTGCTAGGCGTGCGTTCCCGCGAGCGATACTGTCCTCATCTCGCCGGTGCCGTCGGCTGGGACCGCCGGAACGCCGTCGTCCTCTTGGCCGTAGAGCCAGTCGTTGTACTGGAAGTCGCCGTCCTTGCGGCTCTTGAACAGCAGGTTCCGCAAGACGCGTGCGACGCCGGACACGTGCCACGACTCTCCCCAGACGCGCGCCGTGCGTTGGACGCGGGCCGTCCGCGCGGCGCGGGCTGAGTTGAAATCGCTGATGGCGCGATCCCAAGCAGCGGTGTCCACGCCGTCGTCGTTGAACACGGAGCCGACGGTGGAGTCCTGGAGGACCGCGGCGTCTTCAAGCGCCTGGCAGGCTCCCTGGGCCAAGTACTGGAGCATGGGGTGTGCGGCATCGCCCATCAGGACCAGGCGGCCGTGGATCCAGTTCTCGATGGGATCGCGATCGTACATGGGCCAGCGGATGCCTGTCGCAAGGTTCCGCAGCGCAAGCTGTACCGCCGGAATGCAGTCCTTGTAAGCCGCCTCGAGTTCGTCGACGCCGCCATACTGCTCCTCACCGCGCTCGAACGAGGGCGACTTGAAAACAGCCACGGTGTTGAGCAGCTCGCCTTTGCGCAGCGGGTACTGCACGACGTGGCAGTCCGGACCGAGGTAGACGACGACGTCCTCGAGATCGGCGGCCGGGGTCTCCGGCGTGATGGGCACGGTTCCGCGGTAGGCGACGTACGACGACGACACCGGCCCGTCCTGCGCGACGGCGGCGCGGAGCGTGGACTTGAGGCCGTCGGCGCCGATCACGACGTCGGCCTCGTAAATATCGCCGCTGGACGTGTGCGCCACGCCGCGGTGGTTCACGGTCTCGACTTTCTCGACGACGACGTCGTTCGCGAGGCGCACGCCGGCATCCTGGCAGGCCTCCAACAGGATCCGGTGCAGGTCGCTGCGGTGGATCACCACGTACGGGGCGCCGTAGCGCTCTTCGAACTCGCCACCGAGGGTCTGCCGGGTGAGTTCCTCACCGGTGAGGGCGTCGCGGAACACCAAGTGCTTGGGGCGGACGCCGATCTCGAGCGCCTTCCCGAGGAGGCCCCAACGCTTCAGGACGCGGGAGGCGTTGGGGGCCATCTGCAGTCCCGCTCCGACCTCGCCGAATTCGGGCGCCCGCTCAACCAATGTCACCTCGGCGCCGTTTGCGCGCAGGGCCAGGGCGCCGGCAAGGCCGGCCATCCCTCCGCCGACGACGAGGACTTCGGTGGACGTTTTGCGGTCAGACATTGCTAGCTCCTACAGAGGTGGTGTTTGTGGGTTGGTTTTTGGCGGCCGTGATCTTCGCGGTCTTGATCTTGGTGCCGATGGCGCCGAGCAGGATGGCCGCGACGGCGGCGGCCCCGGCAAATGCCAGGAAGTTCGAGTTGACGCCCAGGCCGGCCGCGAGCAGCAGCCCGCCTACCTGGGGTGCCGCGACCGCGCCGATGCGCCCGACGCCGAGGGCCCAGCCAAGCGCTGTGCCCCGCAAATGCGCCGGGTAATGGCTGGCCACCGCCGCGATGATGAGGCATTGGGTTCCGTGGGTGCCGACCCCCGCCAGGACCAACATGACGTAGACAAGCCCCACGGGCGGACCCGCCACCAGTACGGCCAGCGCGACGGCGGCGACGGCGGCTGCCGCGATCGCCGTCGGGATCGGACCGAAGCGGGTTCCCGCCCACGCAGTGGCCACCGAGCCGACGACGGCACCGAGGTTGAGTGCCAGCGCGAAGGTCAGGGCTGACCCGAGGTTGTAGCAGGCCAGTTGCATCAGGTTCGGCAGCCAGGTGCCCAGGCCGTACCAAGCAAAGAGCGTGACGAGGGTGGAGACCGCGAACAGGAGACTCATGCCGAGGTACGGGGCACGGAGTAGGGACTTGAAGCCGCCTGTTTGGTTCGCGTTCTTGGCGGCCGGGAGGGGTTCTTCGAGTGTCGCTGGGAGCGTCTCCGGGAGGAAGCGCATGCCCAGCGGAACCACCACGAGGAGCGCCACGGCGGCCACCAGGAACATGACCGGCCAGCCGAAAGCGGGAATGAGCGGAATGCCGGCCACCGCGGCGATCGAGCCGCCGATCGGCACTCCGGACATCATCAGCGTGGCGATGGTGGACCGCCATTTGGCGGGGACCAGTTCCGCGACCAAGGCATTGGCTGAGGGAACAAGTCCGCCCAGGCCGATGCCCGCCAGCAAGCGCAGACCCCCGAAGACGAACGCGTTCGGGGAGAACGCACACAAGATGGTGAAGAGTGAAAACAGTGCGGCGCAGGCGATGATGGTCCGGCGGCGCCCCCAGCTGTCCGACATCCTCCCGGCGAAGATGGCCCCGATCATCATGCCGAGGAACGCCATCGAGCCGACCGTGCCGGCGGTGGCTTTCGTGAGCCCCCAGCCGGTGTCGGTGATGAGGGCGCTCTGGACGGTGCCGTAGACGATGAGGTCGTAGCCGTCGAAAACCACCAGCAACCAGCAGACCAGGACAGCGGCGGCGGAACGCTTGGAGAACCGGGCAGAGGCCCTGGGGAGGTGGTGAACGCCGTCTTGGGTCCGCTCCGGCGCTGCAGCGGATGGTGTGTGATTCATCCCACCACTGTGTGGCCGTTTGGTTATGCAGCCCAATAGAATTCTGTCGTGCAGAATCTTCCAGCCCGCAAAAAACCGGCCTATTCCATTGAAGCCGTGGACAACGCCCTGCATCTCCTTCAGCTCCTGCGCGACGGCGGCAGCCTGCGACTCAAGGACGCCGCCGCGGAGCTGGGTGTTGCTCCCTCCACAGCCCACCGGCTGTTGGCCATGCTGGTCTACCGGGGGTTCGCGGTCCAGGACGAGACCCGCCGCTACGTGCCCGGGCCGGCCATGGGGGTTGGACCGGCAGGACTCAGTTGGAGCCGGCTGCTTCGCACGGTGGCGCAGCCGCACATGGAACTCCTGAGTGGGCGGATCAATGAGACCGTCAATCTCATGGTTCGCGTGGGAACCAAGGTGAGGTTCCTGGCCACGGTGGAGGGGACCAACGCCCTGCGGGTAGGCGACAGGCAGGGAACCGTCCTGCCCGCGAACAAAGCCTCGGGCGGCAAGGCGCTGTTGGCAGAGCTGGAGCCCGCCATGATCGAGCAATTGTTCCGCAGCCACAATGCGGAGATCGGCGGCGACAACATTCCCGACGCCGAATATCCGGCTTTCCTGCGCGAGCTTGAGACGATCCGGAGCAACGGATTCGCGGCGAATTTCGAAGGCACCGAGGAAGGGATCAGCGCCTTGGGGGTGGCTCTCCACAACGGGCGGGGCGTCGCCGTGGGCGCGCTGAGCGTAGCTACTCCCGTGGCACGGTTCCGCAGGCTCTTCGATGCTGGTCTTGTGGGTATCATGCGGGAAACCCAGCGCCAATTGGAGATCGATATCGCGGCCAATCCGGCCGAGTCCCAGCCGTGACCCACCCAAGCCGTGACCCACCCAAGCCGTGACCCACCCAACTGACTCGCAGTTGATGTCGTTTTGAGGGCCCATAACGACATCTATTGCTAGTCAGTTGGGTCGGCGGGTCCGTCAGGTGGGCCAGAAGATTCTGTCTATCAGAATATGCTGGAGATCACTTGGGGGCTTCCCTAGGGTCTGGAGTACGCCAAAACTGTCCCGTACCCCCGAGGAGGCCTCTGTGTCCATCAGCGCCGATAGCACAACCCACGAATCAGTTGCCGCCGAGAACGCTGTTCCGGAACCGACTCCCGAGGAAGCCGCCCAGCTGGAGCAGCTGTATCAGGATTTCGAGGCCGGGAACCTGATTCCGCTCTGGACCGAGATCGCGGACCTGATGCCGATGGTGCCGTCCCCGAAGGCCGTGCCTTACGTGTGGCGCTGGAACGATTTGTACCCATTGGCGGCCCGTGCCGGGGACCTGGTGCCTGTTGGCCGTGGCGGGGAACGCCGTGCCATCGCCCTGGCAAACCCGGGCCTCGCCGGTACTCCGTATGCCACACCCACCCTGTGGGCTGCCATCCAGTATCTGGGCGCGCACGAAACAGCTCCGGAGCACCGCCACTCGCAGAACGCCTTCCGCTTCGTCGTCGAAGGTGAGGGCGTCTGGACGGTCGTCAACGGGGATCCGGTGGCGATGCGCCGCGGGGACTTCCTGCTGACGCCGGGCTGGAACTTCCATGGCCACCACAACGACACGGACCAGCCGATGGCGTGGATCGACGGATTGGACATCCCGTTCGTGCACTACGCGGACGCCGGGTTCTTCGAATTCGGCACCGAACGTGTCACTGACGAAGCCACCCCGGACGTTTCGCGATCCGAGCGGCTCTGGGCTCACCCCGGCCTCCGTCCCCTTTCCGGGCTGCAGGACACGGTGAATTCCCCGATCGCGGCCTACCGTTGGGAACACACCGACGCCGCCCTGCGCGAACAATTGCTTCTCGAGGACGAGGGCCACCCGGCCACGGTGTCCCAGGGCCACGCCGCCGTGCGTTACACCAACCCGACCACCGGCGGGGACGTCATGCCCACCATCCGCGCCGAATTCCACCGCCTGCGGGCCGGCGCTTCCACCGAAGCCGTGCGCGAAGTCGGTTCCAGTGTCTGGCAGGTCTTCGAAGGCCGCGGCACCGTGGTGCTGAACGGGGAGTCCAAGGTCCTGGAAAAGGGCGACCTCTTTGTCGTGCCGTCCTGGCAGGAATGGTCGCTCCACGCCGAGAGTGAGTTCGATCTGTTCCGCTTCAGCGACGCCCCCATTTTCGAACGACTGAATTTCAACCGCACGTACATCGAAGGACGCAACAAATGAGACTCCTCACCCTCCGCATTTCTGACGGAACCGGAACCGGCACCGTGGCCGTCCGCCAGGACGGCGACACCCTGACCGAGATCGACGGGTTCTCCGACGTTGGCGCCCTCCTGCAGGACCCCGCCTGGACGGCCATCGCTGAGGCGGCCAACGGCGCAACTCACGCGTACGACGGCGCCGACCTCGCCGCCGTCGTGCCCTCACCGGGGAAGATCATCTGCGTCGGGCACAACTACCGCAACCACATCAAGGAGATGGGCCGGGAAATCCCCGAGTACCCCACCCTGTTCGCGAAGTACCAGGAATCGCTGATCGGTCCCAACGACGACCTGGCGTTGCCGCAGGAATCGGACACGGTTGACTGGGAGGCCGAGCTCGCCGTCGTGATCGGCAAGAAGGGGCGCCGCATCAGCGAAGCCGACGCGGCCGACCACATAGCCGGGTACTCGGTGCTGAACGACATCAGCATGCGCGACTACCAGTTCCGCACCATCCAATGGCTGCAAGGCAAGACCTGGGAGAAGTCCACCCCGTTCGGGCCCGCCCTGGTCACCAAGGACGAGTTCGAGGCCGGGCCGCTGATGACCTCCGCAGTGGACGGCGAGATCCAGCAGCAGACACCCACCGGGGACCTCGTGTTCACCCCCGAATTCCTGGTGTCCTACATCTCCACCATCATCACGCTGAACCCGGGCGACGTCATCGCGACCGGAACGCCCGGCGGAGTGGGCCATGCCCAGAACCCGAAGCGCTACCTCCAGGAGGGTCAGCTCCTGGTCACCACCATCGAGGGACTGGGCCAGCTGAGCAACCGCGTGGTCAAGGAAGCCTGATGGTCGCCCGCCACGACCTCACCACCGATCCGGGCCTGCAGGAACAGCTCCTGCAGGCCCGGCGGGGGACCGCGTTCTTCGCCCGCAAGCTCAACGAACTCACCGATGCAGAGCTCGACGGCGATTCGCTGCTTCCCGGCTGGAGCCGCCGCCACGTTGTAGCACACGTGGGCTACAACGCCCGGGCCATCGCCCGCCTCGTGGAGTGGGCGTCGACCGGCGTGGAGACTCCGATGTATCCCTCAATTGCAGTGCGGGATGAGGAGATCAACTTCGGCGCCACCCTGTCTCCCATCGCGTTGCGGAACCTGTTTGACCACTCCGCCGTGCACCTGAGCGTGGAATGGCGGGATCTGCCCGAGGACGCCTGGCACCACACGGTCCGGACCATCCTGGGCAGGGAAGTCCCGGCGTCGGAAACGGTCTGGATGCGCACCCGCGAAGTCTGGGTGCACGCCGTCGACCTCTACAACGGAGCATCGTTCGGTGACATCCCGGCGTCGGTACTGGAACGGCTGCTGCGTGATATTGCCGGTTCGTGGGCCGCCCGGGGCACCGACGCCGGGTTGTTGGTCAGCGTCGCTGGCACGGACCTCACGTTCGGCGATCCGGACGCCGCCGTCGTGGTCGCCGGGCCTCTCGCCGGCGTCGTGCAATGGGCCACCGGACGCGGGGCCGGCGGGGTGACCGCGGGCGCTGGGCCCGTGCCGGCGGCACCCAAGTGGATCTGACGGCGTCGGGCACAAAGAAGGTTGGCACAGCTCCCGGCTTCTTCACCGCAGGAACTGCACCAACCGCTTGTATGACTATTCAGATTTAGCTGTAGATCCTACCCATCGGCGGCTCCTGTAATCCCGGGCTAACTCAATCCGGGCTTTGAATAGGGCTACTTTGCGTCGTCAGCCAGATGCCGTGAAAACATCCAGCCAGCGGCAATCATCAGGATGCCCAAGACCATGAACGTCCAATTGTCGAGCGTGTTCAGCGACAGGAAGTTGGCCGCCGAATCAACCCCGACACTCAGTCCGTACACACTGAACACGATGTACAAGGCGCCGAAGCTCATCAGGATATTGCGTGCGCTATGGCCGCCCGAGCGGGACATCGCCCAGCTGGTTCCACCGATGAGGAGCTGCACAATGTTGAGCAGCAGCGACACTTGGAACACACCCAGGAGCATTGCGTGCGAATTTGGCCCGAAGAACTGCAATTCCCCGTACCGCATGGTGATTCCCGGAATGAATCCGAGAAGGCCCACCAGCGCCATCAGAATACCTACACCCATGCCGATGTTCTGGATGTCCGTCCGTCCAAAGTGAACACCATGTGCATGTGGGGTTGCGGTAGTCATTTATGCCCTCCATCCACCTATTGCGAACAATCCAATTTTACGTCTGACTTATGCAAAAAGCGCTTGGAGCGGCGGCGTCCGGCCGGCCTGGCGGCGGCGTGCCCGGCGGCCCCAACAGGCACTGCGCGCCCCGGACGCTCGCTCACCTATGGTGGGTTTTTCCCCGACGCTCGCTCACGTATGTCGGGTTTCCTGCCAACGCTCGCGCACATATACGACGACGGCGGTACGGCCGGAGTGAGCGCGCGTTGGCCCGGCGTGCCTCATTGGTGAGCGCGCGTTGGCCCGGAAAACCTCATTGGTGAGCGAGCGTCCGCCCGGAAAGCCTCATAAGTGAGCGGGCGTTGGGGGATTGGCGGGCCGTGCGGGCGCCTGCCGGGGGAGCGGGGCACGCCGTGGCACGATAGAACACGATGAAACTGCGCGCTGATCAGACTGGTAACCATGGCCTGCCCATGCCTTTGTGGCTGCAGGGTGCCCTTGAGTCGGCCCAGGCCGCCATCATCTCCGCGCTCGTGGTGGTCCTGCCGCTGATCGGTGTCTGGGCAACTGACGGATTCCAGAACCACACCGTCGATTTCCTGGCACGCCTGGCTGGCCAAGCCTGGTTGCTGGTCCACGGCGTTCCGCTGCAACTTGCTACTGTGAACATGGGAACCGCGGGTCTACCGGGTTCCGGGATGTTGTCCCTTATCCCGCTCGGACTGACGCTGGTCCCCTTCCTTTTGGCGTGGCGCGCGGGCCGCCGGCTGGCCAGGGCTTCCTACACGGACCAGCTGTGGCAGGCCTTCTTCGGAGCGTTGCTTGTCTACGGGGCGTTCGGCGCGGCCACCGGATTCGTGTGCCGGACGCAGGACGTCGTCATCAACATCTGGTTCGCTGCCTTACTTCCGCTAATCCCGTTCGGTCTCGGCATGGTGGTGGGTGCCCGGCGTGAGTCGGGCTCGTGGAGCAGGCTCATTGGGGTCGACGCCGTCGATTGGCTTGCACGCACAAGCCAACATTCCCGCTGGGCCGGTTCCTACTTCGGCTCCGCCATCAAGGCCGGATTCGTCGCGATCATGGCAGCCCTGACACTCTCAGCGACGCTGCTCGCCGTCGACCTTGTCATCCACTGGACGGACATCATCGCCGTCTACGAAGGCCTGAAAGCCGGCGCCCTCGGCGGTGGCGTCCTGACCATCGCCCAGCTCGGCTACCTCCCCAATCTGGCGGTATTCGCTTTGGCTTGGTCCTCTGGCGCAGGGTTCTCCCTCGGCATCGGCTCACACGTCGGGCCGCTGGGCACCGCCGTCGGGCCGCTGCCCGCGATCCCCGTCTTCGGCGCACTGCCCACCGGGCAGCTCGACTTCGGCGCCGCGGCCCTCGCCCTGCCGGTGATCGCCGGTGTGTTGGCGGGCTGGTGGTTCCTGCGGGCGGGGGAGAACCACTTCGACGAATGGCTCTCCATCAAGATCAAGGCGCGCTGGTTCACGGCTCCTGTTTCCACGCTGATCCTCGGCGCGCTCATCGGGGCCGTCGCAGGGGCTTTGGCCGGAGGCCTCGCCTGGCTGGCGCGCGGTTCCGCCGGGATCGGGCGTCTCACCGAGATCGGCCCGGACCCGCGGTGGACGGCAGTCTGGATCGCCGCGGAGGTGGGGATCGGCGTCGTGATCGGTTATTGGGTGGGGCCCTGGCTCGAGAGGCGGCAGAAGCTCCGCGAAGCGGATCTCGACGATTCCGTGTACGACGGCGACCGCCGCTAAGGTGCCTGCCTCACCTGGCTTGCGCCCCGGCTAGCGCAATCCGGAGGGAAGGGAATTCTGGAAATCCACCTGGCACGAGTTCTGGGCGTGGAGCGTCAGTGCGCCTCGTGCACAGTTCTCCAAGGTGGTGACCTGTTGGAAGAAGACGACTGCGGTGAGCACCAGCAGGCACATGATGGCCGTGACCACGAGCCCGGAAATGGTGCCGAACAGAACGATGCGCGGCTGCTTGAACCGGATCGCCCGCACGAGGACCACCACTCCAAGCACCGCGGCGATGACGGTGAGGATTCCACTGAGCCAGACGTAGCTGATGTTCAGGATATAGACGAACAGGGCGCCAAGCACGGTCAGCAGGAAAGTCCTGAACAGCGTGTGGGTAACGGCAAGCGCTGATTTGGCAGCCTCGCTCTGAGGCTGATGCTGCGGGGTGGGTCCAACGCCGGAATTCATGTTTTCCAGCCTACGCGAGCCAGCCATAAGCTAGTGCAATGCGTATTGTTGTCCTCGTCTCCGGCACCGGTTCCAACCTCCAAGCAGTAATCGACGCCGTGAAGGCGGGCGAGCTGGACATTGAGATCGCAGCCGTGGGAGCCGACCGGCCGGGTACCTACGGCGTGGAACGCTCTGCCGAAGCCGGACTGGACACCTTCGTGGTGGACTTCAAGGACTACGCGGACAGGGCCGATTGGAACGCGGCACTTACCAAAGCCGTTGCCTCGTACGATCCGGACGTGGTGGTCTCGTCCGGGTTCATGCGGATTGTGAGTCCGGAGTTCATCGATGCCTTCGAAGGCAAGTACCTCAACACCCACCCCGCGCTGCTTCCCGCTTTCCCGGGAGCCCATGGAGTCCGCGATGCCATGGCCTATGGTGTGAAAGTGACCGGCTGCACTGTCCACTGGGCCGACGCCGGCGTGGACACCGGGCCCATCATCGCCCAGGAAGCGGTGGACATCGCCCCGGACGACACCGAGGACACCCTGCACGAACGCATCAAGGTGGTGGAGCGTAGGCTCCTGGTCCGGACGCTCGCAGAGCTCGCGGCGGGAAAGCACGCCTAAGTCCAGGGCGCCCGACCCAACTAGCTCGCATTAGATGTCGTTTTGGCGGCTCATAACGACAACAAATGCGAGTCAGTTGGGCACCCCCGTGGGGCATGCTCAGTCGAGCTCGAGCTGCTTGGTCTCCGGCGCAAACAACGCCATCCACAGCACCGCCACCACGATGAGCCCGCCGGCTAGGGCGAAGGACGTGGCCAAGCCGAACTCGGGCCAGAAATACGAAGCGAACACGAGTGGCCCGATCCCGGCACCAACGCGTGAGAAGGTCGAGGCCCAGCCGAAGCCGGAACCCCGAAGCTCCGTGGGGTAGAGCTCCGACACGTAGGTGTAGAGCACCGGGATGGCCACCTGGATGACGAAGCCGAACGCCAGGAGCCAGAACACCGCCGCGTCCGGAATGTCCACCACCAATGACACGATCACCAGGGCCAACGCGGACAGCGGCGCGGTGATGGCCAGGATCCACTTGCGGCCCACCCGCTCCACCAGCACTGCCGCGACCGCCACGCCCAGGAGCCCGACGCCGGCCATCCCGGCTGTCGTCACGAAGGCCTTGTACTCCTCGAACCCGGCGCCGATCAGAATCCGCGGCATCCACGTCAAGCTCAAGTAGTAGACCAGAAGGATGCTGAAAAACAGGGCCCAGGCCGCCGTCGTGATCTTCCAGTTGAACTGCCAGATCCGTCGCAGTTGCTGCCACGCGCTGCCGGCGGAGAGGCGCGGAGCATCTTGTGGCGCGGGCAGGCTGTAGGCGCGCGGCTCGGCTCCCGTGGCCAGGACGAGGCTGTCGATGACGTCGGCGGCTTCTTGGCGCCGGCCCCTGCGGATGAGGAAGAGCGGGGATTCGGGCACGCTCCGCCTGACCCAGAACACCAGCAAGGCAGGCAACACCATCACGAGCATGGTGAGGCGCCAATCGGCAAAGGCCGCAACAAGTCCGGCCGAAATGAAGCCGCACAGGGCGGCCCCTACGGGCCACCAACCATCCATAGCGGTAAGCACCTTGCCGCGATGCTTCCGTGGCGTGAATTCACCGACGAGTGCGTAATCCACGGGAATGCAGCCTCCCAGCCCGAAGCCGGCCATAAAGCGGAAGATGCAGAACCACACGAAGTCCGGCGCGAAAGCTCCCAACACAGTAAAGATGGAGAAGATCAGCAGGGTGGTCGTGAAGGCCCGTTTCCGGCCGATGGTGTCCGCGATGGTGCCCCAGGCGAAGGCGCCCAAGGCCATGCCGATCAGGTTTGCGGTGCCGATCCATCCGGCGTCGGCGGGCTGGAGGGACCAGTGCTTGGAAAGCAGCGGAATGAGGATGCCGTTGAGGGTGACGTCCCAGGCATCGAACATGAAGCCGAGGCCCCCGATCAGGAAGATCCTGCCCTGGACCTTCCACCGCCACGGCAGCTCCTGGACAACCTGTTCGCCGCTCGGGACGGTCGTGTAAGTATTCATTTCCCCTCCTGGGGAAACTCTATCCGTGCTTCTCGATCGCCTTTCGCAGGAAGCCGCCGGCCTCGTCCAAAGCGCTCTTGGCCTGCCCCGGATCGATCCCCGTCAGCACTACCAGGATGGCTGCCTTGACCGATCCGCCCACGGAATCCAGCGCGCGAATCGCCGTCTCTGCGTCCACTCCGGTGGCGTGTTGGATGGTCCGTTGGGACCTTGCGAGGAGCTTGTTGTTGGTTGCCCGCAGATCGACCATCAGGTTTCCGTAGGTCTTCCCGAGCTTGACCATCGCGAGCGTGCTGATCATGTTGAGGACGAGTTTCTGCGCCGTGCCGGCCTTCAGCCGCGTTGAACCGGCAACGAACTCGGGACCAACCACGACGTCGATCGCCACGTCCGCCAGTTTGCTGATGGGCGAAGCGTGGTTGCAAGCGATCGAGGCGGTGAAAGCGCCTCGGCTGCGGGCCTCCTCAAGGGCGCCGATCACGTACGGTGTGCGTCCCGAAGCCGAGATTCCGACGACGGCGTCCGCCTCGGTCACGCTGATGTCGTGCAGGTCCCGGGCTCCGGCAGTGGCGTTGTCCTCGGCGTACTCCACTGGCTTCTGGATGGCTTGGGTGCCGCCCGCGATGATCCCGACGACGAGCCCCGGGGGAGTGCCGAACGTGGGCGGGCATTCGCTCGCGTCCAAAACCCCGAGCCGCCCGGCCGTTCCGGCGCCGACGTAGAGCAACCGGCCGCCGCGGGCGAGGCGCTCCGCAACGGCGTCGACCACTGCGGCGATTTCCCCGCTGGCTTGTTCGACGGCGGCCGGGACGCCGCGGTTCTGCTCATTCATGGCCGCGACGAGTTCGGCCGTGCCCATGGTGTCCAACTCACTGAGCGCGGGCAACGCGGCTTCGGTTTGCAGGCCCGCGAGCTCCGAACGGAGTTCCTCGAGCCCGTCGCCGTCGGGGGAGTCCGGGGTACCGGGGGAAGAAGCGTCAGGCTGTTCCGTCACGGTGAATGTACCTTTCCTGGAGGAGCCCGCGGCGGTTCGCTGCGAGGGCGGCCCCGTCCAAGCCATCGCCGAGAGCCGCAACCACCTCAATCCCAGCCGAAGCGAGGGCGTTGTGCAAGAGCCCGCCGAAGAACTCCGATTTCACGACGCCGCCAAGGAGCGCCACCTGCTTCGTGTCGCCCGCGGCAAGGGCCACGGTGTTCACGAGAAGCCTGCAGGCTTCGTCCACAATGCCGCGTGCGACGGCGTCCCCCGCCTCCGCTTCTTTCAGCACCGCGGGCGTGAAACGCGCCATCGTCCGTGCCGGGTTGTCGGATTCGGCGAGCCACGCCGGAAGTTGCGCGGGCGAGCCTACAAGCGCGGCAGCCGAGCCGAGCAACGACGTGGCAGGGCCGCCGTCGTGAGCTTGTAGTGCGGCCTGAAGGCCCTGCTGGCCGATCCAGCGGCCGCTTCCGCGATCGCCCAAGAGCGGTCCCCAACCGTCGGCACGGTGGAGGGTTCCGGCGTCGTCGAAGCGGAAGGCAACAGCCCCGGTGCCAACAATCAGCACCGTTCCGGGTGCGCCGTGCAGGGCGCCGAGCTGGGCCGCGGTGGCGTCCGAGAGAACCGCGGCCGGGACCTTGAAGCGCTCGGAAAGGAGGACGGCGAGTTCGTGGGAGTTCGCCGCTGAGGCCTCGACCCCGGCCACAGCGGCGCCGATTCCAAGCAACGAACCTTCCGGGAATGCTGCCGGAAGCCCCCGCGGCAGCATGGCCGCGGTGTCCACTAGCAGCTCGAAAGCGCGCCGGGCGCCGTTGTCCATGCCGAGGCCGGGGAAGCCCTGCTGGTCCGCCGAGCCCACCACCTCATCGCCTTGCCTGAGTTCAACCCGGCATCGGCTCTTGCCGACGTCGGCTACCAAAATCACATCCTCGGAATCCATGGCCCAACCATATGTTGCGGACGCGGCCACGTCTCGAAAAACGAAGAGGAGCCACAACACGATAAACTCGTCCATATCCCCAGCAACCGCGGAATCCCGCGATATAAGACGGAGACTTTTGTGAGCTTGACGCAGCTTGACCGTGTTCCCATCCGCCGTGCACTGATCTCGGTTTACGACAAGACGGGGCTGGAGGAGCTCGCGAAGGGCCTGCATGCAGCAGGAGTCGCCATCGTCTCCACCGGTTCCACCGCGAAGAAGATCGCCGCAGCCGGTATTCCGGTCAAGGAAGTCGAAGAAGTCACCGGTTCCCCGGAGATGCTCGACGGCCGGGTCAAGACCCTGCACCCGCGCGTGCACGGCGGTATCCTGGCCGACCGCCGCGTTCCTGCCCACATGGAAACGCTGGCCAAGATGGAGATCGAGCCTTTCGACCTCGTTGTGGTCAACCTCTACCCCTTCGTGGAGACCGTCCGCTCCGGCGCTGCGCAGGACGACGTCGTCGAGCAGATCGACATCGGAGGCCCCGCCATGGTGCGTTCGGCCGCCAAGAACCATGCCGCCGTCGCGATCGTTGTTGACCCGAACTTCTACGGCGCCGTCGTGGAAGCCGCCGCCGCGGGTGGCTTCGACCTGAAGACGCGCCGCCGCCTCGCCGCGAAGGCATTCGCCCACACCGCAACGTACGACACCGCCGTTGCCACCTGGACCGCCAGCCAGTTCCTCGACGAAGACGGTGACGGCGTCATCGATTGGCCCGCCTACGCCGGCCTCGCCCTTGAGCGCTCCGAGGTGCTGCGCTACGGCGAAAACCCGCACCAGCAGGCCGCGCTGTACGTGGACAAGGCGGCCCCCGCCGGCATCGCCCAGGCAGACCAGTTGCACGGCAAGGCCATGAGCTACAACAACTTCGTCGACGCCGACGCCGCCCTCCGCGCCGCGTTCGACTTCTCCGAGCCGGCCGTCGCCATCATCAAGCACGCCAACCCGTGCGGTGTGGCCGTGGGTTCGGCCGATGCCGCCGACCCCATTGCCGACGCCCACGCCAAGGCCCACGCTTGCGATCCGGTATCCGCTTTCGGAGGCGTCATCGCGGCCAACAGCATTGTCACGGCCGGTATGGCCAAGACCGTGGCCGGGATCTTCACCGAGGTTGTCATCGCCCCGGGCTTCGAGCCGGAAGCCGTTGACATCCTGTCCAAGAAGAAGAACATCCGCCTTCTGGCGCTGCCGGACGGTTACGGCCGCTACCCGACGGAACTCCGCCAGGTCTCGGGCGGCGTCCTCGTCCAGCAGGCCGACAAGGTGGACGCCGACGGCGACAACCCCGCCAACTGGACCCTCGCCGCAGGCGTTGCCGCCGACGACGCCACGCTGGCCGACCTCGCGTTCGCGTGGACTGCTTGCCGCGCCGCCAAATCCAACGCGATCCTCCTCGCCAACAACGGGGCGGCAGTCGGCATCGGCATGGGCCAAGTCAACCGCCTCGACTCGTGCAAACTGGCCGTTGAGCGCGCCAACACCCTGGGCGTCCAGGTGGAGTCCGACGTCGACGGTGCCGGCGGTGCCTCCAACGCCGTCGCGACTGGCGCACCCGAGCGCGCCCGCGGTGCCGTGGCCGCTTCCGACGCGTTCTTCCCGTTCGCCGATGGCCTCCAGATCCTGATCGACGCCGGTGTGCGCGCCGTCGTCCAGCCTGGCGGTTCGGTGCGCGACGAGGAAGTCATTGCTGCGGCCAACGCCGCCGGCATCACGATGTACTTCACGGGCGCAAGGCACTTCTTCCACTAGGTCCTTTCCCTAGGTGCGGGCGCTCCGCACCGGGTCCACTCGCGGCACCAAAAAATGGACATGTCCTCCCTTCCCGGGAGGACATGTCCATTTTTGGTGGTCGGCGCTGGGCATATTCGCAATATGTCCAACCCTGGGAGCGAACAGGGGGCATGTCCCTGCTGCGCCGGGGAGGTTACGGGGCTGTGGACGCTGTCTGGTACGTGCCTTGGATGACCGTGCCCCAGTACGGGCCGTACATCGTGGTGGAGTTGCTTCCGTAGCCGTAGCTGTTCACCGAGTTCTGGTATCCGCTGGCGCTGCTTCCAAGGAACCATGGGCCACCGGAGGAGCCACCCGTCATGTTGCAGGGGATCCCCTCGGTGTTGAACTGAGGGTTGTTGGGATCGTTTGTGGCAGTGCCTGAGCAGCTCTTGAGCGATTCCCCGGTGAAGGGCGATGCCGCGGGGTAGCCGAACGACTTGTACGCCAGTCCTCGGGCAGCGTTGAACTGGACGCCTGAGGCGCCCACCACGGCTGCGAGCTTTTGGCCATTGAGGGTGTTCATGACGGCAAATCCGGTGTCGTACTGGATGTTTCCACTTGAGGACCACTGGCTGGTTGTGTAGAGCGCCTTGGCCGTCCACTTTCCGTAGGGCGCGGCGCCGTCCTGGTAGGCGGGAACGAACGTGAAGTTGCCCGCGAACGCCCCGGGGCCTTCGTTGAGGCAGTGGCCGGCGGTGGACACGGTGCTCTGGTTGGCGGAGGTGACGGAGTTGCCGGAGCAGACATAGTTCACCCCGCCGAGTGTGAAGAACACTTTTCCGATGTGTGAAACGGGAGACTCACCTGCGTTGGCTTTACGATCCACGGCGGGGGACGGCGCTGCAGTGCTGGTGGCATTCTGGCCTTCGATTGTCAGTGCGCGGCCAAGCCCGGGAAAAACCTGATCGGGAGAAGTTGGTATGTCCGAAAGGCCAACCGCGGCCTGTGTCCGGGTCAGTGCCTTGGTGACCAGAAGGTCACCGGAGACGGCGTTCTTCATCCGTTCAGGAGTCCAATAGTCAGCGGTGTTCGCGTCTGACGCCGAATTGCTGCTCACGGTCGACGCATCGGTGCCATCGCTTATGGACGGGGCCGCGGTGGCCCCGCTGCCGGCGCCCAGCGCGAGTAAGGCGGCGGCAGTGAGGCCGAGCAGGCTTGTGGCCAAGGTCTTGGTTCTCGTCACAGTTGTCCTAGATATCGAGCGGACGGCGGCCGGTTTGTGGAGGCCGCCGACTGACGGAACCGAAACTACCGAAGCCGTGACAAGCATGTAAAGAAATTGTTCAAGTTTTGTGAGATTTGACTTTCGTTTGACAAGATGCGAGTTCTGCCTAGTTTCCAACTGGCCGAAAGACCTAGGATGTGGACGCCGTATCGTAGGCATCCCGGATGACGGAGCCCCAATAAGGCCCGTAGATCACAGCCGGGCCACCAGGGTAGCCGTAGCTCGTAATGGAGTTTTGGTAGGAATCCCGGCCCGAGTCGACCATCCAGGGTCCGCCCGATGACCCACCGGTCATATCGCAGGGAATGCCCTGCGCCTTGAACTGTGGATTGATGGGGTCCTTGGTGGCGTCACCCGAACAGCTCTTCAGCGATTGTCCGTCGAACGGCGGGGCGGCAGGGTAGCCAAAGGCTTGGTAGCTCAGTCCCCGGTCCTGGTTGAATTCCACGCCGGACGCGCCAACGACGTCGGCCAAGTGCTTGCCTTTCACCGTAGCAGTAACTGCGAAACCGGTGTCATAGCGGATGTCGCCGGCGGTGCGCCACTGGGGCGTGGTGTAGAGGGCCTTGGCCGGCCAGATGCCGTAAGGAGCATTGCCGTTGAGATAGGCCGGAACGAACACGAAGTTCTGGACAAAGGCTCCGGGACCTTCGTTGACGCAGTGGCCCGCGGTCGCCACTGTGCTGTCGTTGTCCGACACGACGACGTTGCCGGAGCAGACGTAAGCGAAGGCGCCCATGGTGAAGAAGACCTTGCCGACGTGGTCAATAGGGTCTTCGTCTTGGTGCAGGCTCGAGCTGCTGCCCTTGGCGCTGGCGATTTTCACTGGCGGGCCGGTTTCGACCGTGCCGCTGGCGGTGGCGCCACCTCGTGCGAGGGCTTTGCGGGCGAGGACATCGCCCGGGATGGCTGCTTGCATCCGTTCGGGAGTCCAGTACCCCGTGGGGTCGGTGTTTGTTGTCGCCAGGCTGACGAGCTGCTGCGTCCCAGGCGCTGCGAAGCTCGAAACCGCAGTAGGCGTTGCGGCTGCCGCCCCTCCAGCGGCACAGAGGGTCAAAACGGCGGAGGTAATGAGGCTCAGGAGACCAGTGATGGGGAGTGATTTCTTTGTCATGATTGTCCTGCCAATCGTTTGGCGGCCACGTGTCGTCGGCCACAGTTTGACCCAATGAACCTACTCCGATTTGGTGCGGAGGTACATAAGGTTCGGCCCGGTATGACGTTGCACAGCGCGCTTGAGGCCGTCCCGGTACGCGCCAATCCGGCCCCCTCAGGTAAGTTAGAGATGTTGAAATCTGCAGACTTTCAGGGAGATGCCCCGCCAATGGCAAAGATTATCTATACCCACACTGACGAAGCGCCGATGCTGGCGACGTACTCGTTCCTGCCGATTGTGGAAGCTTTCGCCTCAACGGCCGGCGTGGAGGTCGAGACCCGCGACATTTCGCTGGCCGGCCGAATCATCGCCGTCTTCGGTGACTACCTGACTGAAGAGCAGCGGATCAGTGACGCACTGGCTGAACTGGGCGAACTGGCAAAGAAGCCCGAAGCGAACATCATCAAGCTCCCCAACATCAGCGCGTCCGTCCCTCAGCTGAAGGCAGCCATTGCCGAACTGCAGGGTCAGGGCTACGCGCTTCCGGACTACCCGGACAACCCCTCCTCCGACGAAGAGACGGACATCCGCTCGCGTTACGACAAGATCAAGGGCTCGGCCGTGAACCCGGTCCTGCGTGAAGGCAACTCGGACCGCCGCGCGCCCCTGTCGGTGAAGAACTACGCCCGCCAGAATCCGCACTCCATGGGTGCCTGGAGCGCCGACTCCAAGACCAACGTTGCGCACATGACGGAGAACGACTTCCGCTCCAACGAGAAGTCCGTGGTCATCCCGGCCGACGACACCATCAAGATCCAGATCGTCCGCGAAGACGGCACCGTCAAGGTCCTCAAGCCGGCCTTCCCCGTCCTCGCCGGTGAAGTAGTGGACGGCACCGTGCTGCGCGCCGCTGCCCTGGACGAGTTCCTGGCTGCCCAGGTGGTCCGCGCCAAGGAAGAAGGCGTGCTGTTCTCGGCACACCTGAAGGCCACCATGATGAAGATCTCCGATCCGATCATCTTCGGCCACGTTGTCAAGGCGTATTTCTCTGAGCTTTTCGACACCTACGGCAAGCAGATCGCTGCTGCCGGCCTGAGCGCCAACAACGGCCTCGCCTCCATCCTGAACGGCCTCGATGAACTCCCGGAAGACGTCCGCGAAGGCATCAAGGCGGCCATCAAGAAGGGCCTGGAAGACGGACCGGCGCTGGCCATGGTCGATTCGGACAAGGGCATCACCAACCTCCACGTTCCCAGTGACATCATTGTTGACGCTTCGATGCCGGCGATGATCCGCAGCTCCGGCCACATGTGGGGACCGGACGGCAAGGAAGCCGACACTCTCGCGGTCATCCCGGACAGCTGCTATGCAGATGTCTACCAGGTGGTCATCGATGACTGCCGTGCCCACGGCGCCTTCGATCCCACCACCATGGGTACGGTTCCGAACGTCGGCCTGATGGCACAAGCGGCTGAGGAATACGGCAGCCACAACAAGACCTTCGAGGTTGAGTACGCCGGAACCATGCAGGTTGTGGATTCTTCCGGAACCGTGTTGATCGAACACCAGGTCTCCCCGGGCGACATCTGGCGCGCCTGCCAGACCAAGGACGTGCCGATCCGCGACTGGGTCAAGCTGGCCGTCACCCGTGCCCGCGCCTCCAAGATGCCGGCTGTCTTCTGGCTCGATGAAACCCGCGCCCACGACGCCCAGCTGATCGCCAAGGTCAAGGAATACCTGAAGGACCACGACACCGAGGGCCTGCAGATCGAGATCATGTCCCCGGAGAAGGCCACCGCGTTCACGCTGGAGCGGATCCGCAAGGGCGAAGACACCATCTCGGTGACCGGCAACGTGTTGCGTGACTACCTCACCGACCTGTTCCCGATCCTCGAGCTTGGCACCAGCGCCAAGATGCTCTCCGTGGTCCCGCTGATCAACGGCGGCGGCCTTTTCGAGACCGGTGCCGGCGGCTCGGCTCCGAAGCACGTCCAGCAGCTCCTGCAGGAAAACCACCTGCGCTGGGACAGCCTGGGCGAATTCCTTGCCCTGGCCGTCAGTTTCGAGCACCTCGCCACCACCACCGGCAACGCCCGGGCACAGGTCCTCGCGGACACGCTCGACCGCGCCACCGGCACGTTCCTGCTCGACAACAAGTCCCCGAAGCGCAGGGTGGGCGAACTCGACAACCGAGGCAGCCACTACTACCTCGCGAAGTACTGGGCACAGGAACTGGCCCAGCAGAGCGACGATACGGAGCTCGCCGCCGCGTTCTCCGCCGTCGCCGAGGCCCTGACGGCCAACGAGGACACCATCATTGCCGAGATGCTCGGAGTCCAGGGTTCGCCTGCCGACATCGGCGGCTACTACCGCCCCGACGCCGCCAAGGCGGAGGCCGTGATGCGACCTTCAGCAAAGCTCAACGAGGTTGTCGCCACCCTGAACTAGGCGCCCCGCCCACCCAACTAACTCGCAGTTGTTGACCCTTCTATAGTTGTCAAGCGTTGCAGGGGGCTGGGCTTG
>NZ_JARVRI010000042.1:0-103922 GCF_030209785.1 Arthrobacter sp. efr-133-TYG-120 | reverse complement strand
AATGAAGGCAATCCCGACGACGCCCGCTCACCAATGAAGGCAATCCCGACGACGCTCGCTCACGTATGCGGACACGACTGATAGATTGTCGCGCACAGTGTTCCGCACGGATTTGAGGACAAGGATGTCTGAAAACAAGATCTTGAGCGACCTTGAAATTGCCCAGAATGCGGCGATGCGTCCCATCGAGGAGATCGCGGAGCATGCCGGGATCAACGTCGACGCGTTGGAACTCTACGGCCGGTTCAAGGCGAAAATCGATCCGGCCAAGCTCCGTCTCCCGGATGCCAAACGAGCGGGCAAGGTAGTCCTCGTCTCCGCCATGTCCCCGACGCCGGCGGGTGAGGGAAAGTCCACAACCACGGTAGGCCTCGCCGATTCTTTGGCGCGGGCCGGTCACCGCGTGATGATCGCGCTACGCGAACCGTCCCTTGGACCGATCCTGGGCATGAAGGGAGGCGCGACCGGGGGCGGCTATTCCCAGGTTCTCCCCATGGACCAGATCAACCTGCATTTCACCGGCGACTTCCACGCGATCACCTCGGCAAATAATGCCCTGATGGCCCTCGTGGACAACCACATCTTCCAAGGCAACGAGCTCAACATTGATCCACGCCGCATGACCTTCAAACGGGTTCTCGATATGAACGACCGCTCGCTTCGCGAGATCATCATCGGCTTGGGCGGGCCCGCACAAGGAGTGCCGCGACAAGACGGATTCGACATAACCGTCGCCTCCGAAATCATGGCCGTCTTCTGCCTCGCGACGGACTTGGATGACCTCCGCGAGCGCCTCGGCCGGATCACTTTCGGATACAGCTATGACCGCCAGCCGGTGACCGTGGCCGATCTCGGCGTCCAGGGTGCCCTGACCATGCTGTTGAAGGACGCCATCAAACCGAATCTCGTGCAGACCATTGCGGGAACGCCGGCCCTGGTGCACGGTGGCCCGTTCGCCAACATCGCCCACGGCTGCAACTCGCTCATCGCCACACGGACGGCCCAACAACTCGCCGACATTGTGGTCACGGAAGCGGGATTCGGCGCCGACCTCGGTGCCGAAAAGTACATGGACATCAAGTCGCGCATCGCGGACGTGGCGCCGTCCGCCGTCGTCGTGGTCGCGACTATCAGGGCTCTCAAGATGCAGGGCGGCGTTCCGAAGGAGCTGCTCAAGGAGCCCAACGTCGAGGCGCTCGCTGCCGGCGTCGAGAACTTGAAACGGCACGTGCACAATGTCGAGAAGTTTGGCGTCACACCGGTTGTTGCAATCAACAAGTTCGCGACGGACACACGCGAAGAGCTCGAATGGCTGCTGGCTTGGTGCGCCCAGGAAGGAGTCCAGGCCGCGGTGGCGGATGTGTGGGGTCGCGGCGGAGGGGGCGACGGCGGTGACGAGCTCGCGGCGAAGGTCGCCGCGGCGGTGGCGGCAGCAACGCCGTCGGACTTCCGGCACTTGTACCCCCTTGGCCTGTCCGTTGAGGACAAGATCCGCACGATCGTGCAGGAAATCTATGGTGCCGACGGTGTGGAGTTTTCCGTCCCTGCGCTCAGGCGCCTCGCGGACATCCGGAGAAACGGCTGGAGCGGAATGCCCGTTTGCATGGCAAAGACGCAGTATTCATTCACTGACGATGCGTCCCAGTTGGGCGCCCCCAAGGGTTTCACGGTGCACGTGCGCGAGCTGATTCCCAAGACCGGGGCGGGCTTCATTGTCGCGCTGACGGGTGCTGTCATGACGATGCCGGGTTTACCTAAGGAGCCCGCCGCGATGCGAATGGACGTCGACGAGCACGGCAATCCGGTGGGTCTCTTCTGACCCTCGCTCAGCTATGGGCCGTATGTAAGAAACCCTCGCTCACCTATAGGGCACTTTCGCGGGACGCTCGCTCACCAGTGGCGCCGGAAGGCGGCCGGATCGTCGGCCGAATCCCGGGCCTGTGGATAACTTCTGCGGGCATCCGCCCCTTTACGGCACAATGCGGGTATGCAAAACGAGCTCGCCCTTCCCGCCGAACTGCTTTCAGGACCGTTCACGCTCACCCAGGCCCAAGCCCAAGGTGTCCCGCGCGGCCGTCTGCTTCGCGCCGACATCGAACGCGTCAGCCGTAGCCTCTACCGTCCGATCGGCTGGGACTTCGAACTTGAGTCCGCCGCACGTGCGTTGTCGGCTGCTACGCCGGGGGCCTGGATCTCGCACGTGACGGCAGCGCGCCTTCGCTCTTCCTGCCTTCCGCCGTGGCTTGCCGATTCTACGGAGCTGCACCTCAGCAAGCCCCGATCGTTGCCTGGAACCCGCCGCAAAGGCGTAATCGGGCACAGGGTGATCGCGGCCGAGAACGAGGTCGAATCGGTTGATGGAATACGGATCAGCACGCGCCCACGCACTTGGCTGGACATGGCCCGGCTGCTGCCTTTGAACGACCTCGTCTGTATGGGCGACGAGCTGATTCGAGTGCCCCGCCAGGCCCTGGAAGGACGGGACACGCCGTTCGCGACCCTTGAAGGACTGCGTGTTCTGGTGGAGCGCCATCCGAATTTGCAAGGCGTCGTCCGTGCCCGGCAGGCGCTCGAACTGATGCGCGTGGGCGCGGACTCGGCGCCGGAGTCCCTGCTTCGTTTGGCCATGCTGGACGCTGGAATCCCCGAACCCGAACTCCAGCTCAGCTTGCGAAGTGACGATCCGTTCTCGCCGTCGGCGGATTTGGGGTTCCGCCGACGGCGGGTCGCCATTCAGTACGACGGCGGCCATCACCTCGCGGAGGCCCAGACCCTCAGTGATCGACGCCGGAACAAAGCCTTCGAGGCAGCCGGATGGACCGTCCTCGTGTTCCGCAAGGACGATTTGGCAGATGGATTCGAGTCTGCCACCAAGAAGATCAAGAAGGCGCTCCGATCAGCGTGGGTCGATCCCGCCGTCGCATCCGGCTTTGCAAGCGCCGTGTAGCGAACGGGCGTTAAACGACGGACGCTCGCTCACCCGAAGGTGAGCGAGCGTCCGTCAAAAACCCGGCATAAGTGAGCGAGCGTCCGCCCAAAACCCGGCATAGGTGAGCGAGCGTCCGCCCAAAACCCGATATACGTGAGCGAGCGTTTAGCGCTCGACGTCGCCGCGGATGAAGGCCTCGACCTTTTCGCGGGCGATGTCATCGTTGAACTGCTCCGGCGGGGACTTCATGAAGTAGCTGGAAGCGGAGAGCAGCGGGCCACCGATGCCGCGGTCCAGGCCGATCTTGGCGGCGCGGATGGCGTCAATGATCACGCCAGCGGAGTTCGGGGAGTCCCAGACCTCGAGCTTGTATTCCAGCGACACCGGGGCGTCGCCGAAGTTGCGGCCTTCGAGTCGGACGAACGCCCACTTGCGGTCATCGAGCCAGGCGACGTAGTCGGACGGGCCGATGTGGACGTCGTCGGCGTGCAGGACGGCTTCGACGTTGGAAGTCACGGCCTGGGTCTTGGAGATCTTCTTGGATTCCAGGCGGTCGCGCTCCAGCATGTTCTTGAAGTCCATGTTGCCGCCGACGTTGAGCTGGTACGTGCGGTCCAGCGTGACGCCGCGGTCTTCGAAGAGCTTGGCCATGACGCGGTGCGTGATGGTGGCACCGATCTGGCTCTTGATGTCATCGCCGACGATCGGCACACCAGCGGCGGTGAACTTGTCGGCCCATTCCTTGGTGCCCGCGATGAAGACCGGCAAGGCGTTGACGAAGGCGACACCGGCGTCGATGGCGCACTGGGCGTAGAAGTGCGCAGCATCCTCGGAACCCACCGGCAGGTAGCAGACCATGACGTCGGCCTTGGCTTCGCGCAGTGCGGCGACGATGTCCACTGCCTCTTCCGGAGCCTCGACGATGGTCTCGCGGTAGTACTTGCCCAGGCCATCCAGGGTGTGGCCGCGCTGCACGGTCACGCCAGTGGAAGGGACATCGGCGATCTTGATGGTGTTGTTCTCGCTGGCGCCGATGGCGTCCGCGAGGTCGAGGCCGACCTTCTTGCTGTCGACGTCGAAGGCAGCGACGAACTGGACGTCGTTGACGTGGTACTTGCCGAACTCAACATGCATCAGACCCGGAATCGTGGCCTGGGGGTCGGCATCGCGATAGTAGTGGACACCTTGGACCAGCGAAGCGGCGCAGTTACCTACGCCGACAATGGCGACACGAATCGGATGTGAAGACACGGAACTCCTTTGAGAACTAACCTCAGGTGCCTAGCGCGTCAGTACCTGTATGTACGACGGCGTCTTAAAGGCACAGCGCCATTCGGCGCTCTTAGCATTGTAGCCAACCTGAACGGGGCCGGCTTTGTTCCCAGCCGGCCCCGCAAGTGTATTAAGTTTTTCGAATCTACTTCTGCGCCCACAGATTGATGTCGGACTCGACGGCGAACTCGTCAATCGCTGTCAGTTCCTCCGACGTGAAGTCGAGGTTGTTGATCGCAGACACGGTGTCCTCCAGCTGCGCCACACTTGACGCGCCCACCAGGGCAGAGGTCACCGGCGAACCCTTCGGCTGATCGCGCAGGATCCAAGCGATCGCCATTTGGGCGAGGGTCTGGCCGCGTCCTTCGGCGATGGCGTTCAAACCACGCACCCGGCTCAGCTTTTCCTCGGTCAGCGCCGATTCGGACAAGAACCGTTCCTTGGCGGCGCGGGAGTCCGCGGGGATTCCGTTCAGGTACCGGTTGGTGAGCATCCCCTGTGCCAGCGGGGAGAAGGCGATGGATCCCGCGCCAACCTGGTCAAGCGTTTCGTAAAGGTTGGGCGAACCGTTCTCGGTCCAGCGGTTCAGCATGGAATAGCTGGGCTGGTGGATGAGGAGCGGCGTGCCCATTTCCTTGAGAATCCGGGCTGCCTCCAGGGTCTGCTCCGGGGTGTAGGAGGAGATTCCGGCATAGAGCGCCTTGCCGGAGCGGACAGCGTGGTCCAGGGCGCCCATGGTTTCTTCCAGCGGGGTTTCCGGATCGGGACGGTGGCTGTAGAAGATGTCCACGTAGTCCAGTCCCATGCGCTGCAGCGACTGGTCAAGGCTGGAGAGCAGGTACTTGCGGGAGCCCCATTCTCCGTAGGGGCCGGGCCACATGTAGTAACCGGCCTTGGTCGAAATGACGAGTTCGTCGCGGTACGGCTTGAAGTCGTCCTTAAGGTGCCGGCCGAAGTTCGTTTCAGCCGATCCGTCCGGCGGACCGTAGTTGTTGGCAAGGTCGAAGTGGTTGACACCCAGATCGAAGGCCCGGCGCAGGATGGCGCGCTGCTCTTCGAAACGCTTGTCGTCGCCGAAGTTGTGCCACAGTCCCAGCGAGATCGCGGGAAGTTTGAGGCCGCTGCGTCCGACGCGGCGGTAGGGCATGGTTTCATAGCGGTTTTCCGCAGCCGAATAAGTCATACGTACCATCCTGCCACCGCCTTCGAGGCTCGAAGCGCGATGTCCGTCATGTGGGCACGCTCACTTAAGGGCGCAGTCACTCAAGGCGCACGACGGCGGCGCTCTCCCCCGGGAGGGTCAGCTCTCCGTTCCCGACGGCGGCCGCGGAGTCCGTGGCGAGCAAGACTTCACCGCCCATCGCCTTCGTCAGGGTCCGGTCCCCGAAGTTGCAAGCAACCCTCACGGCTCCCCTGCTGAGAACGAGCCATTTGTCCTCTTCGCTGAAGTCGACGTGGGTGTCGGTGAATCCACCGCCCGCAAGCTCCGGCGTCGAGCGCCTGAGGTTCGCAAGCGCCCGGTAGAGTTCCAGCAATCGGGCGTGATCGCCGTCGTGCGCTTCCTCCCACTTGAGCTTGGAGCGTTCGAAGGTCTCCGGGTCTTGGGGGTTCGGCACCAACGCGGGGTCCCAGCCCATCCGTTCGAATTCCTTGAGCCGGCCCTTTGCCGTGGCCTCTGCGAGCCATTCCTCGGGATGCGACGTGAAAAACTGCCAGGGCGTGGACGCGCCGAATTCTTCGCCCATGAAGAGCATCGGGGTGAATGGCGACGTCATGGTCAGCACGGCGGCCAACGCGAGCCTCCCGTACGACAGGCTGGAACTCAGGCGGTCACCGGCGGCGCGGTTGCCGATTTGATCGTGGTTCTGGTTGCAGACCACCAACGCGGCAGGATGAACCAGCCCCGGGCGGATGGGGCGGCCATGGTGCCTGCCGCGGAAACTTGAGTAGCTCCCGTCGTGGAAGAAACCGTGTTCAAGCACCTTTGCCAGTGCGCCCAAGGAATCGAAATCCGCGTAGTAGCCGGCAGTCTCGCCTGTGAGGTTGACGTGCACGGCGTGGTGGAAGTCGTCGCTCCACTGACCTTCCAGGCCGTAGCCATTGGTGTCCCGGCGGTAGATGAGGCGAGGGTTATTCAGGTCCGATTCCGCGATCAAGGTCTTGGGGACGCCAGTTTCGGCTTCGATCCCGTCCGCGAGGCTGGCGAGGTCTTCCAGGATATGGACGGCCCGCTCATCGCGGAGGGCGTGTACGGCGTCGAGGCGTAGCCCGTCCACGTGGAAGTCGCTCAACCACATAGCGGCATTGTCCAGGATGTATTGACGGACTTCGTCGGAACCGGGGCCGTCCAGATTCGCTGAGTCGCCCCAGGTGTTGCCTTCGCCGGACTTCAGGTAGGGGCCGAACTTCGGCAGGTAGTTCCCGCTGGGTCCCAGATGGTTGTAGACCACATCCTGGATCACGCCGAGTCCGGCAGCATGCGCGGCATCCACGAATCGCTGATAGGCCTCCGGTCCGCCGTAAGCCTCGTGGACGGCGAACCACAGCACGCCGTCGTAGCCCCAGTTGTGGGCGCCGTTGAACGCATTGACAGGCAGGAGCTCCACAAAGTCGATTCCAAGTTCAACGAGGTAATCCAGCTTTCCCACGGCTGCGTCCAGGGTGCCTTCCGGCGTGAAGGTTCCGAGGTGGAGCTCATAGATGACCGCGCCGCCGAGCCCGCGCCCCGCCCAATCCGTATCGTTCCAGGCATACGACGAGGCGTCGAAGGTGCGGGAAAGAGCGTGCACCCCGTCCGGCTGGCGCTGCGACCTGGGATCGGGAAAGGGACCCTCGCCGTTCACCAGATAGCCGTAGTCGGTCCCGGGCTCTCTTGGTACGTCCGCCGTCCACCAGCCCGCGGCGCCGTCGTCGTGCGACCGCATATCGTGGCGCTGCTCCTTCGCGAGCAGAGTGACAGATTCCGCAAACGGGGCCCATACATCGAACCGTTTCCCGGCGCTGGTCTTTTCGGCCATCGCTCCCCCTCAATCGTCTTGTCCGGGCTTCGTTTGCCCGCCGTTGTTGGTGCTCCGACTAGCCAATGGGTACGAGCAAGGCCACCGGGTATCTCTGCAGAAGCCTTGCGACGTGAACCTCGCCCGGAGGGTAGCTGTTGCCTGTCACTTCATCCCGGACCGCGCTCCCAAGACGAATGAAGGTGTCCTGCCACCCTCCGTTCCGCTCAAGCTTCCGCGGGAGCCTCGTGGCCAAAGTGATGGCACCGCCCCCGGTGGCAAGGGCGCCACGGTCGAACGCGATCAGATGTTCGGCCGCATGACCCTGGGCATCGACAGCGCTGTAACCGCCGAAAAGCTCCGGCCGGTCCCGGCGCAAGCGCAGTGCCCTGGATGTCACCAACAACTTGGCCAGCTCGTCCCGCGCTTCAGTCTGGACACCGGCGTCGAGGGCTGCGAGGGCGGCCTTCCGCCGTTCGAAGTCGACCGCGCGCCGGTTGTCCGGGTCGGTGAGTGAACGATCCCAGAACTCGGTCCCCTGGTAGACGTCCGGTACGCCCGGCATGGTCAGCTGGACCATCTTCGCCGACAGTGAGTTGGACGTCCCGTACGGGTCCACCAGGGCAACGAACTCTTCCAGGGCTGCCGTCAGCTCGGGCATATCGAAGGCGGCGTCGACGGCGGAGGCGAGCGTCGCTTCGAACGCTTCGTTCGGGTCGGTCCAGCTGGTGGAGTTGCCGGCTTCGCGGGCAGCCTTGAGGACGTAACCCTGGAGGCGTTCACGGCTGGCCGGCCACGCACCTGCGATGGCTTGCCATACGAGGGCTGCGAGTGGCCCGTCGGGAATCGGGGCCAGTTCCTGCATGCGGTCCACGAACGCTTCCCATTCGGGGACTGCCTCGGAGATCGCGGAGATCCTGGCGCGGGTGTCTTCGCTGCGCTTGGTGTCGTGCGTGGTGAGGGTGGTCATGGACAGCGGCAGCAGCGCCTGGCGACGTACCATCCGTTCGTGGAATCCGGGCGCGGACAAGGCGAATTCCGTCGGATCCGCTCCCACCTCAGTCAGCGTGCCAAGGCGTGTGTAGCGGAAAAACGCGGTGTCTTCCACGCCCTTGGCCATGACCATGCCGGAGGTCTGCTGGAAGCGGCGGCCCAGTTCATGGCTGGCCTCGAGCAGCAGCGGAAGCAGTGCCTTGATGACGGGTTCCAACTCCGGCCTGGTGCGGGCAGCCCGTTCGACGGCCTCCACCAAGGTGTCTTTGCCATACGGGAGGTAGCTCCGGTAGACGTGAAACGAAGCGATGATTTCAGCCAGCGCGTCAACCACCTCCGGGCTGGCTACCCCTGAATTGGGCAGCTCCGGAGAGTCCGGGACGAGCCGTGCGAGCCGCAGGATTTCCGAATGCAGGATGCCGTCCGTGATGCGCCGCTTGGTCCCGTGGATCATGGCTTGGTAATCGGCGGGCGAGCCGGTGCCCCGGAGCCTGGCATCCAAGGCGTCAAGGTGCACTTCGGCGTCGGGATCCACGAAAAGGCGGTCGACGTCAGCGAGGGCGTCGTACCCGGTGGTCCCCTCACAGTCGAAGTTCTCCGGAAGTTCCTCCCCTGGCTCCAGGATCTTCTCGACGAGCAGATAGGAGCCGGCCGTGGTTTCCTTCAGGCGCTCCAAGTACCCGGCCGGGTCCGCGAGCCCGTCCGGATGATCGATCCTCAGCCCGTCAACAAGCCCGCCCTGGAACCATCGGGCGATCTCCGCGTGGGCTTCATCGAAGACCCAAGGGATTTCGACGCGGATCCCGGCGAGAGTGTTTACCGCGAAGAAGCGGCGGTAATTCAGTTCGTCGTCGGCCCGGCGCCAACCGACCAGCTCGTAGTGCTGGCGCGCATGGACCTTGCTGGCGTTGTCACCTTCGGCATAGCTTCCTTCGGCCAGCGGGAAGCGGTGAGCGAAGTAGCGCAATTCGCCGTCGACCACTTCCAGCTTGTCAACGTCGTGATCGCTCCCTAGGACCGGAAGACGGAGCTTTCCGCCGCCGAAGTCCCAGTCGACGTCGAACGCTTCCGCGTAGCGGGAGTCCCTGCCCTCTTTGAGCAGGGACCACCACCAAGCATTTTGCGGGGGCGACGCGACTCCCATGTGATTGGGGACAATGTCTACCAACACCCCGAGGCCGGCTTCCCGAGCCGCCTTGGAGAGCGCCGCGAGCCCTTCGACGCCGCCGCGCGAAGCATCAACGGTGGAGGGGTCGGTGACGTCGTAACCGTGGTCCGAGCCCTCCTCCGCCGTCAGGATGGGCGACAGGTAAACCCAATCCACCCCGAGCTCGCGCAGATAACCCGTGAGGGCAGCAGCGTCCTGGAGCGTGAACGACGGCCTGATCTGGAGCCTGTACGTGGAGACGGGTGTCCTCATGATCCCCCGTTCTTGTGGGCGCGTGGCTTCCTGGGCTTCTTCGGTGCAGCGCCGGGCTTGTTTTCGGGGTCAGCCTTCGGCTCCGAAGCATGGTGCTTTTTCGGTTCAGGGGTTGCTTCCGGTACAACCTGGAGCTTCCGGGTGGACGGCGACGGTGTAGCCGGCGAAGTCAAGGAAGCCGTTTCGGTGGTGGCCGTCTGCGACAGCGCGGCGAGGGACGCGGCCACGGAATGGTCCGGGTCCGTGTCCGCGACGCTGTGTGCCCTCAGCACCACGAGTGATTTGGCCCCAACACCCAGGACCGCTTCTGCCTGCACGGGTTCGGTATCGGCGCCGCCGCCGGCGGTGTCGATGATGATGTCCCACGCGGGTGCGTATTCGTCCGAGGGCACCTTGAAACCGACTTCGTCGTCGTGGGCGTTGAAGTAGAGCAGGAAGTTGACGTCCGTGATGCGCCGGCCTTGGTTGTCCCGGCCGCGGATCCCGTCACCGTTGAGGAACACGCCCACGGAGCGGCCGAAGCCGCTGTCCCAGTCCGACGGCGTCATGGTGGTTCCGTCGACGTCAAGCCACACGATGTCCGGAAGCCGTTCGCCTTCTCCTCGCAGTACCGGGCGTCCGTCGAAGAAACGGCTGCGCCTGAAGGTTGGGTGCTTGGCGCGCAAGGCACTGACCGCTGCCGTGAACTCCACAAGCGGCTGGTCCACGCTGTCCCAGTTGATCCACGTCAGTTCGGAATCCTGGCAGTAGCCGTTGTTGTTGCCCCGCTGCGTCCGGCCAAGCTCGTCACCGTGCAGCAGCATTGGGACACCCTGGGACAAGAGCATGGAGGCGATGAAGTTCCGCTGCTGGCGGGCTCGAAGGCCAAGGACCTTCGGGTCCTCCGTGGGTCCTTCGACGCCGCAGTTCCAGGAACGGTTGTGGGATTCTCCGTCGTTGTTCCCCTCGCCGTTCGCCTCGTTGTGCTTCTCGTTGTAGGACACCAAGTCAGCCAGAGTGAATCCGTCGTGGGCCGTGACGAAGTTGATGGACGCCACCGGGCGCCGGCCGGAGTGCTCGTAAAGGTCCGCCGATCCGGTCAACCGAGAGGCGAACTCGCCCAAAGTGGAGGGCTCGCCGCGCCAGAAGTCGCGGACCGTGTCCCGGTACTTGCCGTTCCATTCCGTCCACTGCGGCGGGAAATTGCCCACCTGGTAACCGCCGGGACCGACGTCCCACGGCTCGGCGATCAGCTTGACCTGCGAAACCACGGGATCCTGCTGGATGAGTTCGAAGAAGGTGGACAGCTTGTCCACATCGTAGAACTCACGGGCCAGCGTGGATGCGAGGTCGAAGCGGAAACCGTCCACGTGCATTTCGGTGACCCAATAGCGCAGCGAATCCATGAGCAGCTGCAGCGAATGCGGACTGCGCACGTTCAGCGAATTGCCGGTGCCCGTGTAGTCCATGTAGTGCTTCTCGTCGCCCTCCATCAGACGGTAGTACGCGGAGTTGTCGATGCCCTTGAAAGACAGCGTGGGGCCGAGGTGGTTGCCTTCGGCTGTGTGGTTGTACACGACGTCGAGAATGACCTCGATGCCGGCCCGGTGGAGGGAACGGACCATGGCCTTGAAGTCCTGGACCTGCTGGCCGGTATCGCCCTTGGAACTGTAGCTGTTGTGCGGGGCAAAGAACCCGATCGTGTTGTAACCCCAGTAGTTGTTCAGTCCTTTGTCTTGCAGGATGCCATCGTTCGTGAACTGGTGCACCGGCATGAGCTCGATCGCCGTCACCCCGAGCTTTTGCAAGTGGGAAATCACCGCCGGATGGGCCACGCCGGCGTACGTGCCGCGCTGCTCCTCAGGAACCTCGGGGTGGAGCTGGGTCAGGCCCTTGACGTGCGCCTCGTAAATCACGGACCGGTGGTACGGGATCCGCGGGAGGTGGTCCCCGTCCCAGTCGAAGAACGGGTTGATGACTACGCCCATCATCATGTGGGGCGCGGAATCCTTGTCATTGCGGGAGTCCGGATCCCCCATGTTGTACGAGAAAAGCGCCGGGTCCCAGTCGATCTGCCGGTGGATGGCCTTGGCGTACGGGTCCAGGAGGAGCTTGTTGGGATTGAAGCGCTGCCCGTTGGCAGGGTCGTACGGACCGTGCACGCGGTAGCCATACTTCTGTCCGGGCTGGACGTGCGGAAGGTAGCAATGCCATACATAGCCGTCCACCTCGCTGACGGTGTAGGAAATCTCTTCCCCATCGTCGTCGAAGAGACACAACTCCACCTTTTCCGCCTTCTCGCTGAACAGCGCGAAGTTGGTTCCCGTGCCATCGAAGGTGGCCCCCAACGGGTATGCGGATCCTGGCCAAACGTCCATGTGTTCTCCTTCATGTGCCGGATAACTTTCTGCCAGCCTAGCGAGACTATGCGACTTTCACGGAACATCCGGGATCATCCGGCGCGATGTTCCCCGAGAAATCGGAAGACGTCGGGGACCGCCCGGGCGATGCCGGAAGCGGTCAACGGGCCGCCCCTGGAGGCCGCGCTACCAGCCATTCCGTGGATGCTCGCGCCGACGGCGGCTACCGCAGCCCAGCGCCCGTCAGGGGCGATTCCCAGTGCGGCGAAGGGTCCGTCGTCGTCGAGCCCGGATTCCGCGTACGCTGCAGCCAACGCGCCGACGATCCCGCCAAGGACGTCCCCGCTGCCTGCAGTTGACATCCACGGATTTCCGTCCGACTGGCTGAAGACCGTCCCGGAAGGCGAAGCAACCACTGTTGTGGCACCTTTGAGCAGCACGACGGCGCCCGTGTGTTCGGCCGCTAGCCGGGCGAAGTGCACGGTCCGCGATTCCACGTCTTCACGCGTGACACGCACTTCACCTCGGCCAAGAAGGGCCACGAGCTCACCGGCGTGCGGGGTGAGAATCCAGTTCGGCGGGCAGCGTTCCGGCAGGAGCTCGAGGGCTCCTGCGTCGACGACGGCGGGTTGGCCGGCACTGGACGCCGACGCCAGTACGTCACGGGCCCGCTGGAGTTGTTCGACACCGTCCAGGCCAGGACCGAGCAGCCACGCCTGGACCCGGCCGGGCTCGGCGGGCTCCCAGATGGCTTCGGGGGTCCGCGCCAGGACCTGCCGCGCGACCACTTCCGGGCCGAGGTACCGCACCATGCCCGTCCCGGCCGCCGACGCGGCCTGGACACAGAGCGCCGCAGCCCCGGTGTAGCGCCCGGAACCTGCCACGATGCCCAGGACTCCCCTGGTGTACTTCTGGGCCCGGCGCCCCGGGTCCGGAAGCACGGCGGCCAGGTCAGGGGCGGAGAAACGGCGCAGGGCAGGTGCCGGAAGATTTTCCTCGATGCCTATGGGTACCAGGATCACGCGGCCGGCGCTGCCCTCACCCGGATCGGCCATCAGCCCGGCTTTGATTCCCCCGAATGCCACGGTCAGCCGCGCCGTCAATACAGGCCAGTGGACCTCCCCTGTGTCGGCGTCCACGCCGCTGGGAGTATCGCAGGCCACCACCAGGTCGGGCCTGAGTTCTTCCAAGGCGGCAACCAATTCCGCGGCCGAACCGCGGAGGCCGCCCCGGGCACCAGTGCCCAGGATCGCGTCGATGACTACGTCGTCGCCGGCAATCAGCACGGCTAGTTCTTCGGCGTTGTCCTCATCCAAAACGTGAACGCGTCCACCGGCGGCGCGGAAGGCCGCGAGGGCGTCCGGATGGGCCGAACCGGCGGTGAGTACCGCCGTCGTGCGTATGCCGCGCCTCGCGAGCGTTGCCGCGGCGAAGAGGCCGTCCCCGCCGTTGTTCCCTTTGCCTGCCAGCACCGTGACGCTCGAGCCGTACAGGCGACGCCCCTCGGAACGTAGTTCCCGAACGACGGCGTTTGCCAGACCGTAGGCTGCGCGCTGCATGAGAACAGCGCCTTCGCCGGCATCAAGAAGCGGTTGTTCCGCTGCCCTGATCTGTGTTCCGGTGAAGGCGCTGATCATGGTTTCTTGCGCTGCTACGCTTCGGCGATGACCATGGCAGTGGCGATTCCGCCATCGTGGCTCATGGACACGTGCCAGCGCTTCACGCCTATGGAATCGGCAACTGCCAGGACGGTGCCCTTCACCTTGATGGTGGGGCCGTTCTGGTCCAGGCCGATCCAGCAGTCCTGCCAGTTCATGCCCGCGGGAGCTCCCAAGACCTTGGCCACGGCCTCCTTGGCCGCGAAGCGCGCGGCCAAGGACCGCGTGTTGAGCTCGCGTTCCGCGGGAACGAACAAACGGTCACGGAGGCCCGGGGTCCGCTCGAGTTGGCGCCCGAAGCGCTCTATGTCTACGACGTCTACGCCTATGCCAACAATCATGCCGTTATTCTACGGTCACGCTCTTGGCGAGGTTGCGCGGCTGGTCCACGTCGTACCCCTTGGCCTTGGCGAGCTCTGCGGCAAAAATCTGCAGCGGAACAGTGGTGAGAAGCGGCATCAGCAGGGTAGGTGTCTGGGGGACGTAGAAAACGTGCTCGGCGTAAGCCCGCACGGCTTCGTCGCCTTCCTCGGCGATCACCAGCGTGCGCGCACCGCGGGCGCGGATTTCCTGGATGTTGCTGACAACCTTCGCGTGGAGGGAATCGCGGCCCCGAGGCGAGGGAACCACCACAAAGACGGGCTGCCCTTCGTCGATCAGGGCGATCGGACCGTGCTTGAGCTCACCGGCAGCGAACCCTTCAGCGTGGATATACGCGATTTCCTTGAGCTTCAGCGCGCCCTCGAGTGCTACCGGGAAGCCCACATGGCGGCCCAGGAAGAGGACCGACTTCTCGTCCTTCATGCTGCGGGCGAGCTCGCGGAGGGGACCCGCGTTGTCGAGGATCTTCTGGATGTGGGCGGGAATCTTGCCAAGGTCCGCCAGGACGTCCTTGATCTGGCCGGAGAAGATGTTTCCGCGCAACTGGGCGAGGTAGAGGCCCAGGAGGTAGGCGGCGGTGATCTGGGCCAGGAACGCCTTGGTGGAAGCGACGGCGATCTCCGGACCGGCGTGGGTGTAGAGAACGGCGTCTGATTCACGCGGGATGGTGGATCCGTTGGTGTTGCAGATGGAGATCGTCTTGGCGCCCTGTTCGCGGGCGTAACGGACCGCCATCAGGGTGTCCATGGTCTCGCCGGACTGGCTGATGGACACCACAAGCGTGTTGGCGTCAACGATCGGGTCGCGGTAGCGGAATTCGTGCGCAAGCTCCACCTCGGTGGGGATGCGGCACCAGTTCTCGATGGCGTACTTGGCGACCATCCCGGCGTATGCGGCCGTGCCACAGGCCAGGACGATGATCTTGTTGACCTGCTTGAGCAACTCGGGGTCGATCCGGAGCTCGCTCAAAGTCAGCTGGCCGTTGATGTCCGAGCGGCCGAGGAGGGTTTGGGTGACCGCGTCGGGCTGGTCGTGGATTTCCTTCTCCATGAAGGAGCTGAAGCCGCCCTTTTCCGCAGAAGCCGGGTCCCAGTCAACGTGGTATTCCTTGCCCTGGGCGGGGGCGCCGAAGAAGTCCGTGATCTCCACGGTGTCGGCGGTGATGGTGACGATCTGGTCCTGGCCAAGCTCGACGGCGCGGCGCGTGTGGTCGATGAAACCGGAAACGTCGGAGCCAAGGAAGTTCTCGCCTTCCCCCAGTCCTACGACAAGGGGGGAATTGCGACGCGCGGCGACGACGACGTCGGGCCGTTCCGCGTGCACGGCGAGGAGCGTGAACGCGCCTTCGAGCCGCTGGCATGCGAGCTGCATCGCCTTGGTGAGCCTGCCGTTGGAGGAGTCGCCATTGAGTTGGTTGCGGAAAATATCGCCCAGCAGTGCTGCCGCCACCTCGGTGTCCGTCTCCGATTCGAAAGTGACACCCTTGGCGATGAGCTCCTGCTTGAGCTCGGCGAAGTTTTCGATGATTCCGTTGTGGATCATCGCCAGGCGTCCGCCATCGGCCAGATGCGGGTGGGCGTTCTGGTCGGTGGGTCCGCCGTGGGTGGCCCAACGGGTGTGGCCGATGCCGGTCAGCGAGTCCGGGAGCGGATTTCCCTCGAGCTCGTTCAGTAGATTGCTTAGTTTCCCGGACTTCTTCCGGGCTGTGATGGCTCCATCAGCCACCACTGCTACTCCGGCTGAATCATAGCCCCGGTATTCAAGCCTCCGGAGTCCTTCAAGTACGACGTCGAGGGCCGAGTGCCCGGCATCTGCCCGGCGGGATGAATTGCCAACGTAACCTACGATTCCACACATGCCTACAAGAGTAGCGGTTGCCCCGCGAAATGGACGTAGGATATCCGCGCCCGCAATCAGCCCAGGTCGCGGAATATGCAGGTTCATGCACCTTTTCCGGGAGAGCATGCTCACACAAAATCTGCCCGCCGTTCATGCTGTATTTCCGGATCAGCCAACGGAGGGGCAGAATCTCTATGGTGACTTTGCAACGCAACGAAGCGAACGGCGACAGCTCCTCTCCGTTCGTGGAACTGGACAGGCAGACGTGGTCCCGGCTCGGTGCGCAGATGGAGCAGCCGCTTAACGAAGAGGACATCATCCGGCTTCGCGGCCTTGGCGATCCCCTGGACATGAAGGAAATCCGCGAGGTCTACCTCCCGCTCTCCCGCTTGTTGCACCTCTATGTCCAGGCGTCACAACAGCTTCATGCAGCCACAACCACCTTTCTTGGCGAGCAGACCCAGCGCACGCCCTTCGTGATCGGCGTCGCGGGTTCGGTGGCAGTCGGCAAGTCCACTATCGCCCGCGTGCTGCGCGAGATGCTCCGCCGTTGGCCCGGCACCCCGAACGTCGAGCTCATCACCACCGACGGGTTCCTGTACCCGCTCGCTGAGTTGAAGCGCCGGCATTTGCTTGAACGCAAGGGCTTTCCGGAGTCTTACGACCGCCGGGCCTTGCTTCGATTCGTGAGTGCGATCAAGGGGGGCGCCGAAGAAGTCCGGGCTCCTTGGTATTCGCACGTCACCTACGACATCGTCCCGGACAAGGAAGTGGTGGTCCGGAGGCCCGACGTCCTGATCGTCGAGGGCCTCAACGTGTTGGCCCCTGCGCGTCCCCGGCAGGACGGCCGGCAAGGCTTGGCCCTGAGCGACTTCTTTGATTTCTCCATTTACGTTGACGCCAAGACTTCCTACATCGAAGACTGGTACGTGGACCGTTTCCGCAAGCTTCGAAGCACCGCGTTCGCCCAGCCGGAATCCTACTTCCACCGTTACGCGACGCTCTCCGATGCCGAGGCCGAAGCCACTGCACGCGGCATTTGGAAGCGGATCAACGAGCCCAACCTTGAGGAAAACGTGCTCCCCACCCGCGGCCGGGCGCAACTTGTCCTCACCAAGGATGCCGACCATTCCATCCGCCGCATGCTGCTCCGAAAGGTCTAGCACGGATGTGCTACAACTGCGGCCCCAGCCGAAGGTCCTTCGCGACGCTTCTTGCCGCAGGGGCGGGAATGGCGGCCTTGGCGGCCTGCAGCCCGGATACCCGGGTCGCCTCGCCCACGTCGGCACCGTCCCCCTCGGGTCTCCAAACCGCGACGCCGACCGTTGCGACCACGACGGCGGTTCCCACCGCAGCGGCGAGCGAGCCGCCGTCGAGCGCACCGCCGTCGAAGGCTCCGCCGTCGGGGGTCCTGTCCCAGCAGTTTTCCTTGAGCGACCCGGCGAGCCAGTGGGTCATCGTCAACAAGCACCGGCCGCTGACCCCCTTGCAGTTTGTCCCTCCCGACCTGGTACAGCCCCGCGTGCAACTCGCAGTCAGCGGAGAGGCGTCCCTCCTCAACAGCACCACCGCCGCAGCGGCCGAAAAGCTCTTCGCAGCAGCCGCCTCGGAAGGCGCCACCATGACCTTGGCGTCCGGTTACCGCTCCTTCCAGACCCAAACCGCCACATACAACGGCTACGTGAGCACGCGCGGCCAGGCCTCGGCGGACACGGCTTCCGCCCGTCCCGGCTTCTCGGAACACCAGACCGGTTGGGCCTTCGACATCGGCGACGGCGGCGGGGCGTGCAGCTTCGAACCCTGCTTCGCTGATCAGCCGGCGGCCGTCTGGGCCAAAGCGAATGCGTTCAAGTACGGATTTGTTGTCAGATACCCGTGGATGCTCAATGAGATCACGGGCTACTACTACGAGCCCTGGCATTTGCGATTCGTCGGGGTTGAGGCTGCGACGGATATGGCCAAGCGGGGCATCGGCACTCTCGAGGAGTACTTTGGACTCGAAGCGGCGCCGGGCTACCCCTAACGGTTGATTAACCAGGAAAGTTTCCGACACTCCCGAAAATTGAACGGCCGCTCACTTTGAATTTACAAGCATGCACTAGCTTGGTGCCATGTTGAGTGGATTTAAGAATTTCATTCTGAAGGGCAACGTCGTAGACCTTGCCGTAGCCGTCGTCATGGGTGCCGCCTTCGGTGCAGTTGTTGATGCACTCGTCAAGAACGTCCTCATGCCGCTGATCGCTGCCTTGGTTGGATCCCCCAACTTTGACAGTTTCGCGAAGGTGACCATCAACGGAAATGACCTGCAGTTCGGCGTTTTGCTGACCGCGATCGTCAACTTCGTCCTGGTAGCAGCCGCAATCTATTTCGTCGTGGTGGCTCCGATGAACCACCTCATCGAGCGCCGCAACGCCAAGTTGGGCATCACGGAAGACGAGCCGGCGGCGGACCCCGCGGTCACGCTCCTCACGGAGATCCGCGACAGCCTAGCTCAAAGATAAGCACTGCCAAAGGTAAGCACGGTTCAAAGGTAAGCACTGCCAAAGGTAAGTACTTGAAATAACTGTGGCCCGCCTCCTTATGGAGACGGGCCACAGTTGCTTGCTGGTTTCGGGGCTAGACTGCCAGTTCGCGTGGAATGGCGAGGCGGTCTTCGACGACGCCGGCGAGTTCGGTGCATATGCGGGTGGCCGTTTCCATGTCCGCGGCTTCCACCATCACGCGCACCAGTGCTTCGGTGCCCGACGGCCGAAGGAGCACGCGGCCGGTGTCACCAAGTTCGAGCTCAGCGGCGGCCACTGCGGCAGCGACGCCTTCGTCCGTGGCGGCGCGTGATTTGTCCACGCCCTTCACGTTGATCATGAGCTGCGGCAGCTTGGTCATGGCGCGGGCAAGGTCTTGGAGGGTCCGTCCGGTGCCGGCCACTTGGGCGGCGATCTGAAGTCCGGTCAGGACGCCGTCGCCGGTGGTGGCGTAATCGGAGAAGATCACGTGGCCCGACTGCTCTCCGCCAAGGCTGAAGCCGCCGTCGCGCATTGCCTCCAGGACGTACCGGTCCCCCACCGCGGTCTCGCGGATGGTGATTCCAGCTTCACGCAAGGCGATCTTGAGTCCGAGGTTGCTCATCACGGTGGCTACCAGGACGTCGTCCTTCAGTTTTCCGGACTTCTTCAGGGCGAGGGCCAGGATCGCCATGATCTGGTCACCGTCAACCTCGTTGCCTTCATGGTCCACGGCCAGGCAGCGGTCGGCGTCGCCGTCGTGGGCAATGCCGAAGTCCGCACCGTGCTTGACGACCGCTTCCTTCAGCTGGCCGAGGTGGGTGGAACCGACGCCGTCGTTGATGTTCAGGCCGTCGGGTTCAGCGCCGATCACAACAACTTCGGCGCCGGCGCTGGCGAAGACCTGCGGGGAACAGCCGCTGGCTGCACCGTGGGCGCAGTCCAGGACAACCTTGAGGCCCTCAAGACGGTGCGGCAGGGTGCCGAGCAGGTGGACGATGTAGCGGTCCTCGGCGTCCGAGAAGCGCTGGATCCGGCCGACGTCGCCGGCCACGGGGCGTGAGGGTTCCTTGCCGAGCTGGGCCTCGATCGCGTCCTCCACCTCGTCGGGAAGTTTCTGGCCGCCGCGGGCAAAGAACTTGATGCCGTTGTCCGGTGCGGGGTTGTGCGAGGCCGAGATCATGACGCCGAAATCGGCATCGAGATCGGCGATGAGGTAGGCCGCTGCCGGCGTGGGCAGCACGCCGGCGTCATACACGTCGATGCCGGAGCTCGAAAGTCCGGCTTCCACGGCTGCGGCGATAAACTCCCCGCTGGCGCGCGGATCCCGGGCGACCACGGCGCGGGGCCGCGTTCCGTTGGCCGCACGCTCGTGGCCAAGGACCACTGCGGCAGCTTGGGCCAACTGAAGAGCAAGCTCCGCGGTGAGCAATCCATTGGCGAGACCACGCACGCCATCTGTTCCAAATAATCTAGCCATCGCGTCCCAGTCTAGACGACGGTTGCAGGGGCCGAGCGAAGGAGTGCCGGAAGGGCCGTGCATACTCCTTCAACCGCGCGATCGATAGAGTGGAACTACTTGACTTGCGCTTTTTGCTCCACTCTAGTAATGCCCCTTAACAAGTATCTACGATTACCGCATGACACCTAGCTCTGGGGGCTTGGCGCTCGAAATAATTGTCCCCGTATTCAACGAGTCCGCCATACTCGAACGAAGCATTTACCGGCTTGCCGACTATCTTTCCCGGGAATTGTTGTACAGCTGGAAAATCACGATTGCCGATAACGCGAGCACGGACGCGACCGGTTTAATTGCGCGGAAGCTCGCTGATGAGGTTCCCAATGTCAGTTATCGGCGCCTTGAGACAAAGGGGCGGGGTTTCGCGCTCCGCGACGCCTGGACCTCGTCTGAAGCGAAAGTTCTGGCATATGTCGACGTGGACCTCTCGACCGATTTGGCGGCGTTGCCGCCGCTTATCGCTCCCCTGCTTTCCGGACACTCGGATGTCAGCATCGGCACCCGCCTCGGCCGGACTTCGAGGGTAGTCAGAGGTCCCAAACGGGAATTCATCTCCCGGAGCTACAACCTGATTCTTAAACGGACCATGCAGGTCCAGTTTTCCGACGCCCAGTGCGGCTTTAAGGCTGTCAGGGCAGAAGTCGCGCATCGGCTGCTTCCTTATGTGAAGGACAACTGCTGGTTCTTCGACACCGAACTGTTGATCTTGGCGGAGCGGGCAGGGCTTCGAATCCACGAGATTCCCGTCGACTGGATCGACGATCCAGACAGCAGGGTGGATATCCGCCAAACGGCCATCGACGATATCAGGGGCCTCGTGCGCGTCGCGGGTTCCATGATGAAGGGAAATATCCCTTTGCAAGCGATATACGCGGAGCTGGGGCGAGGACCTATCGCCGCGCCAACGCGTCCAAGTTTCTTCGGCCAAGTGATACGTTTCGGAATCGTCGGCGCGTTCTCCACTCTTGCTTTTGCTTTGCTATATCTGCTGTTCCAGGGCCCGTTTGGTCCCCAGCAGGGAAACTTCCTGGCCCTGTTGCTCACGGCCATCGCGAACACGGCTGCCAACCGCCGCTTCACGTTCAGGATCCATGGACCCGAGCGGCAGTTCACCCAACAGTTTCAAGGCCTCGTGGTGTTCCTGGCCGCCTGGGGAATCACTTCCTCTTCCCTGCTACTACTACATGCCATCCATCCGGACGCATCGCCCAGCACTGAGCTTTTCGTCCTGACCTGCGCAAACATATTTGCAACCCTTGTCCGATTCGTTCTGCTCCGGATCTGGGTCTTCCGGGTTCGTCGGTCGGAGGAACGGCGCACGGGTTTTGCACTCAATCAGCCAAAAGAGTCGCTACTTTGATCATGTTGTCCCAGACTTGAACAACATCTGGGGGAAATTTCAAGGAGGAATCTTTTGACGGTGTCCGAATCTACCGCCTCCCGTACTCGGCGTCAGCCGACCGGCTTCGCTGTCCGAAGCCCAGCCCCAGTTGCGCGCTGGGAGAAGGTCACCATCGCGGTCTTCTTGCTCTCCACGGCATTTTTTTACCTGTGGAAACTGGATCAAAATGGTTGGGCCAACGCGTTTTACTCAGCTGCAGTGCAGTCCGGTGAACACGACTTCACGGCATTCTTCTTCGGTTCCTCGGACTGGGGGAACTCAATCTCCGTGGATAAACCCCCACTCAGCCTCTGGGTGATGGGGCTTTCGATCCGACTATTCGGACTCAACTCTTGGAGCCTCCTAGTCCCACAAGTCATCATCACGTTGTCCAGTACGCTGCTGATCTTTGTCCTAACCCGCAGATATTTCCCGGCCGCGGCTGCCCTCATCGCCGCAATGGTGTTCGCATTCACCCCAATCACCGTTCTACTAGCCCGCTACAACAACCCGGATCCACTCATGGTCCTGTTGATGATTGCGGCGCTCTACGCCGGGATCCGGGCCTCAGAGACGGGCAAACTCAAGCCACTGATCCTCGCGGGCGGATTGTTGGCTCTCGGATTTCTGACGAAACAGCTTCAGGCATTTCTGGTTCTCCCGGCAATCACGATGGTCTTTCTCCTTTTCGCCCGCCTGTCCTGGCGTAAAAGGTTCCTCGGGCTTGCCCTGGCCGGATGCGTCATGGCCGCTGGTTCCATGGCCTGGCCGCTCGCCGTCGACCTCACACCTGTCCAATCCCGTCCCTTCGTCGGAGGCTCAACAAGCAACAGCATGATTGAACTAACACTCGGGTACAACGGGATCGACCGCGTAGTCCAACATGCAGATGACCCGTCCTTGTCACTCATACCCCAAGAGTTCAGGGGCATGGGCACTGACGCGGGATTCTTCAGGCTGATCAATCTGAACTACGGACAGGAAATCGGCTGGCTGCTCATGCCTGCCTTGCTCAGTTGCATGGCCATTACGTGGGCCGTTGCCACACGCCGATTCGAACGGAATGAGGCGATCCTATCGTCGGCAGCAGTTGTCTGGTTCGTAACAACTTACCTCGTGCTGAGTTTCATGAGCCAGGGCTTTCATTCCTACTATTCGTCCTCCCTGGCGCCTCCGCTGGCTCTTTGCGTCGGTATTGGTGCCCGTTTGCTCTTGTCGGGCGCCAAGACAGCGCTAGGGCGAATATTGACTACGGCTGCATTGGTTGCGAGCTTCATATTCGCAAACGCAATGTGGAAAATTGGCGAGGGGTATCCCGAATGGCTCGGAACCGCCGTACTGTTTGCCGGCTTGCTCTTGGCGGCAGCCTCTGGTGTCCGGCCGCCCTGGCCTTGGCTTGGGCGCTCAACAGTTGCCGTGACAATTGGGGCGCTGCTGATCGGACCGGTATTTTGCTCTTTCCTGACTGTGGGTTCTCCTCAATCCGGGTCCAATCCCCTCTCCGGTGGAATCTCCCGGAACCCGAACACGCTTAGCCGATTCCTTGACGGAGTTAGGAAACAGGAACCGGCCTGGGCCTACGGAATTGCGATAGGCAATAACCCCGGCCAAGCCATCTTGGAGAAGCTGCAAAACGCCCCTTCGAGATGTACGTGGGCCGCGGCCACTTACCCTGCCCAAACGGCTGCACGTTTTCAGCTGGCTTCCAATCGTCCGATCATGCCGTTGGGTGGTTTCGCTGCTGTGGATCCCAGCCCTACCCTGAACAAGTTCCGGGACTGGGTCGCTGCGGGACAAATTTGCTACCTCGTCGAGCAACCTGAACAACTGAAGGTCCCGGGAAACAGCCAGGAGCTCACGGCGATTCAGAATTGGGTGGCGGCCACCTTCCACTCAGATGTCACTGATGGCACCACGGTGTACGACCTAGGAAATCCATTGGAAAGTAGCCGCTAAACGCGAAAAGGCCCGCCCCACCAAAATGGCGGAACGGGCCTCTGCGGGCCGCTGGAAGCGTCCGAAAGCGGTTTTAGCGCTTGGAGTACTGCTGAGCCTTGCGTGCCTTCTTGAGACCAGCCTTCTTACGCTCGATGACGCGGGCGTCACGACGCAGGAAGCCGGCCTTCTTCAGGGTGGCGCGGTTGTTCTCGGCGTCGATCTCGTTCAGCGAACGGGCGATGCCGAGACGCAGTGCACCGGCCTGGCCGGAAATGCCGCCACCGTGGATGCGTGCGAAGACGTCGTAGGCGCCGTCAAGATCAAGGATCTTGAAGGGCTCGTTGACGTCCTGCTGGTGCAGCTTGTTCGGGAAGTAGTTGGCCAACTCGCGGCCGTTGATGATCCACTTGCCGGTGCCGGGCACGATGCGAACACGTGCAACAGCTTCTTTACGACGGCCAACTGCGGCGCCGGCAACGGTAAGTGCCGGGCGCTCCTTCTTCGGCGCTTCTGCTTCTGCAGGACCGCTCTCCGAGGTGTAGCTGGTCAGGTTTTCCTCAGCCACAACGGCCTCGGTGGTCAGTTCTTCGTTCTGAGCCACGATTCTCCTTGATTAAAAGTTGTTTGGTGGCCAGGACTACTGGGCGACCTGGGTGATTTCGAAAGTCTTGGGCTGCTGGGCGGCGTGCGGGTGCTCTGCACCGCGGTACACCTTCAGCTTGCCCAGCTGCTGTGCAGCGAGGGAGTTCTTCGGGAGCATGCCCTTGATGGCCTTCTCCACGGCGCGGACCGGGTTGGATTCCAGCAGTTCCGCGTAGTTGACGGAGGTCAAGCCGCCCGGGTAGCCGGAGTGGCGGTATGCGCGCTTCTGCTCCAGCTTGGCGCCGGTCAGGGCGACCTTTTCAGCGTTGATGATGATGACGAAGTCGCCCATGTCCATGTGGGACGCAAAGGTCGGCTTGTGCTTTCCGCGCAGCAGTGTTGCGGTCTGGCTGGCAAGACGACCAAGGACAACGTCGGTGGCATCGATGACGTGCCACTGGCGGTTGATATCGCCGGGCTTCGGGGTGTACGTACGCACGGTTTTGCCTCGTTCTTGTTCTGGCGTTCATGTTTTAGGCGGCACGCTTGAAGCGTGTGCCTACTAGGTATGCGTTACCGGAGCAGAGGTGAGGGCTCTATGTACCAGTCATCCCGAAGTCCCGATATGCCTGTCGAGTTAACGATCCTGCAACTGGATCCCCAAGCGGGCATGTGTCATCGAGAAAGGACACGCACAACGACTATCAACAATAGCGGCAAGGAGCTTCAGGGTCAAAATAGGCTGGCAACGAGCGTGAACAACTAAGACCCTTCCTGAGCTCCTAGGAGATGCGATGACAGCAACTGCCGCCCAGCCCTTGCTTGTGGCCGCCTTCGGGCTCCTGGGGCTGCTCACGAGCCCTCTGGCAGAGCTTCTGATCACTTGGTCCATGCCGCGGCTTGGCGGGCTCCCTTCCCCCGCCATAAGGTTCACGACGGCGGTTGCCACCGCGGTGTTGTTTGCCCTCATGACGCTGCGGTTCGGCTTGTCTCCGGCACTCCCCGCCTATCTCCTCCTGTCAGTGCTCGCCGTGCAGCTGTCACGCGTTGATATCGCGCACCATTTGCTCCCAAACCCGCTGGTCCTGGTGCTGCTTGCGTCCGGGCTTGGTCTGTTAACTATGTCGGCTGTGCTTGTTCCGGACTGGCCGGGGCTGCTGCGAGCGGCTGCCGGCGGCGTCATCTTGTTCCTGGGGTACTTAATTCTTGGACTAATTTCTCCGGGAGGCCTCGGAATGGGCGACGTGAAGCTCTCGGCACCACTCGGAATGTACTTGGGCTACTTGGGCTGGACCCACGTGTTCTACGGGGGACTGCTGGGCTTCGTGGTGGGCGGGGTGGTGACGGTGCTGATGTTGCGCCTGAAGCGCGGAACCAAGCCATCTGAGGTGGCACACGGACCTGCCATGTTCGCCGCGGCAATTGGAGTGGCCCTTCTCGTTGCGTGAGGTCCTGACGTCCTTCCCAGTTCCCTCGGTTCACAAGAGCCCCATCTGTGCGAGCGCCTAGGTAGTACTTAGGCAGGTAAACCGAGTACCCGTGAATCGCGCTTCGAGTAGTCAGCGCCATCCGCTGTCGGAAAGACGAGTACCACTACGCATTGTTTGTTAACCCTCCCAGGGGCAATTCTTGTCCTATCGAAATCCAAACGCCAAACGGGATATGTAGGCAACTGGAATTCGTAGACAAATTCACTTATCTGGGAAAGGTTTTTCCAATGTCAACTTTCATGATTTCCACCCTCGCATTCATCGCCGGCATCAAAGACAAACTGACCTCTGAAAAGGGCGCAACGGCAACCGAGTATTCACTGCTCGTGGGTCTTATTGCCCTCGTCATCGTTGGCGGCGTCGGCCTGTTCGGCGGAGCGCTGAACACCTGGTTCACTACTCTCTCCACCACAGTCGCGAAGTGGTAAGGCGACCACGGCATGAGTGCGAAACGCGGCATCCTTAAGGCGAAATGGGCGGTTCGCTTTCTTAATAAGACCGTTGTTTGGCTCGGAGCCGAAAGAGGTGCCACCGCGACGGAATACTCGCTCCTCGTGGGCCTCATCGCCCTCGTCATCGTGGCAGGTGTGGGTCTGTTCGGGGGAGCACTGAATGGCTTCTTCAACACCCTCAGCACCACGGTCGGTACCTGGTAACCAGGCACAAGCGTTGTGCCGCGTCTACGGGCGCGGCACAACGCACCGTTTTCTCGCTGCAAACATCCGCAGCATCTACCCAGGGGGATCCTTTGAAACGCAGGATCAAGTCTTCCAAGAACCATGAGCGGGGCGCAGTTGCCGTCGAATTCGCCCTCGTCGCCCCGATCCTCGTGTCCCTGATCATCGCTGTTGTCGAGTTTTCAAACGCCTACAACATCCAGGTTTCAGTGACTCAGGCTTCCCGTGAAGCCGCGCGGAGCATGGCAATCACCAACGACACAAGCAAGGCGACTGCGGCTGGCAAGGCCGGAGCACCATCGCTCGACACCTCCAAGCTGAGTTTTAGCTATTCTGGCGCCTGCGCGGCAGGCAGTCCCCCCCCAACAATCACGGTGACCACTACCTACAGCGGACAGTCTCTCACCGGATTCTTCGGCTCCAGTCTCACCGTCACAGGCAAGGGAGCAATGCAATGCAACGGCTGATCCGACGTCGGGACCCTCATGACAGAGAGCGCGGGGCTGCGGGCGTCATGGTCGCGCTCATGATGCTCACCCTCATCGGGGTTGGCGCCGTGGCGGTTGACGTCGGTCAGATTTATGCGGAGCGGGCCCAACTGCAGAACGGGGCCGACGCCGGAGCACTCGCCGTCGCGAGCAGCTGCGCCAAAGGTTCCTGCAATACGTCGCTGGCTGGCCCCCTCGCAAACTCCAACGCAAATGATGGCGCCAGCACCGTGAAGTCAGTGGATCTGAGCGTGCCAGGCAAGGTAACTGTCACAACATCTACCAAGGACGGCACAACCGGAGCCGGATACCTGAGCAAGATGTTTGCCAACGCGCTCAACACCGGCCCGGTGACGGTCGGCGCCCAAGCCACCGCGACGTGGGGCGGCCCTGGATCCGGCCCCGCGATCCTGCCGCTGGCCTTCGCTCCATGCCAATTCGACATCAATGGGGCCACACAGACGATTCTTACCCACGGATCAACCACCTGCGTGAGTGACAGCCCGTCCGGCCAGGTCATCCCTGGCGGATTCGAATGGCTAACGCCCGTGCCCGGCCAGTGCGCCGCGCAGGTTTATCCAGATGATCCGTCAACAAGCGGAGTAGTGGATCCCTACGCGCAGAGCAAGACGGGGTTGAGCATGCCAAAAGAGTGCAAGTCCCTCATTGCCGGCTATCTAAACACGGTGGTTGCCTTCCCCGTTTTCACAGAAGCTTCGGCAAGCGGCGCTGGAGGTAAGTACTACATCAAGGGATATGCGGCTTTCTATCTGACCGGGTACAACTTCCCCGGTATGACCGGCGGCGATCAAACAGGCCTCGGAGGAAGCAACAACGGTGTCCGCGGGTACTTTGTCAGCTGGATTGCTGACCCCTCTGTGTACCAGGGAGGGGGATACACGCAAGGCGGGGCCAACCTTCCGCCGCAACTCATCCAATAAATCGCGCTCTTGGACGAGCGCATCTGGGAAGGAAGAAAAGTGAAAACACGCCTACTGGGAGGCATCGCTGCGCTTGTCGTAGCCATCATTGGAACAGTGATGCTCGTGTTATACGTCCAAGGCGCCGACAAGCGCGCTCTGGCAAATACGGAAACGGAAGACGTCTACGTCATCCAAAAGGAAATCCCCGCTGGCACGCCGACGGCCGGTTTCGGGGATTCTGTCGTGAAAAAGTCCGTGCCAAAGTCAGCCATTGCGGCCGACAGCGTCACGAATCTTGGGGAACTCGGCTCCAAGGTTTCTTCGATTGACTTCATGCCTGGTGAGCAATTGCTTGCGACCCGGATGGTCGATCCAACCAGCTTGGCCGGTCCGGGCCGGGTTGAAGTTCCTACTGGACTTCAAGAGGTCACGCTCAAGCTGCCGATCGAACGCGTTGTCGGCGGGACAGTAAAGGCCGGTGACACAGTCGGCGTAATGCTGTCATTCAAAGCGGATGACAAATCCAGCTCCCCTGACCAGACAAACTTTACATTCCACAAAGTCCTGGTCACCGCTGTGCAGGACGCCAATGGAACGATTGCAGACAACTCCAGTTCCACCGCTCAGCCAAGCAGCGGTTCCCTGAACCCCAACAAGACCGCGGGCTCGGGGAGTGGCTACCTTGTCACGGTGGCGCGCTCTGCCGTCGACGTCCAAAAGATCGTGTACGCCGTTGAGTTCGGCACCATTTATCTCAGCAAAGAGCCTTCCGGTGCCGCTGCAGGCGCAACGGGAGTCATTGACCGGGGAAGTGTATTCAAATGAGCCGCTTCGTTCTCATCACCCCGGAACCTGATTTCGAACGGCGGGTCCGCTCGGCAACTGCTGGAATGAGCGGAAGCCTCCAGTGGTTCCAGGCCGACTACTTGCCGGCGGGGCCACGGGAGATCTTGGACCAGCTCCTCGGAGAACCGCCTGAAGTGCTGATTTTGGGCCCGGGGTTGGAGATCAATGACTCGCTCAAGCACGCTTCCTTGCTGGATCTCCAGTTTCCGGAAATCAGTGTGGTGCTGGCTGCCGAACAGAACGAGTCATTGGTCCTCGCGGCAATGCGCGCCGGAGTGCGAGACCTGCTCTCACCCGCAGCGGACTCGGACACCATCCGCGTTATGGTGGAGCGGGCAAGCCTTGCAGCCGCCGGCAGGCGACGGGGCCTCGCCCCTAACGCCATCGAGACCCCGTCCCAGGCTTCGGGCGGTCGCATCATTGCGGTCATGTCGCCCAAGGGCGGGGTTGGTAAGACAACAGTGGCTACAAACCTAGCAGTCGGACTAGGGGCCCTGGCGCCCATGGGCGTGGTGATCGTCGACCTGGATCTACAGTTCGGCGATGTGGCCAGCGGCCTCCTGTTGAACCCCGAACACACCATTACGGACGCAGTGCTTGGACCAGCCAGCCAGGATTCCATGGTGCTCAAGACTTACTTGAGCGTTCATCCGGCCAGCATCTATGCGCTGTGTGCCCCCCGCAATCCTGTCGAAATGGATCGCATTACAGCCCAACATGTCAGCAGGTTGTTGGAACAGTTGCGGCACGAATTCCAATACGTCGTCATAGACACAGCCCCTGGGCTCGGTGAGCATGTGCTCGCCGCACTTGAAAGTGCCACGGACGCGGTGTGGGTGTGCGGAATGGACATTCCGAGTATCCGCGGATTGCGTACCGGACTCAGTATTCTCGACGAATTGCAACTGCTTCCTCAGTACCGTCACGTCGTCCTCAACATGGCCGATCCCAAGAGCGGTTTGGTCCTCAAGGACGTCGAAGCAACCATTGGTGTTCCGGTGGATGTTGCAATTCCACGATCACGGACCCTTCCTTTCTCCACGAACAAAGGCGTCCCGCTGCTACAGGACAGCACGCGAGATGCCGCCACCAAGGGCCTACGGCTGCTGGTGAACCGGTTTAAGCCCAATTGGGACGAGCGAGAACACAAGCAGATGCACAGAAGGGCGGTTGTCCGGTGAACCTCTCACGCAGACTCGAAAGTCGTCGATACGACGCCGGTGCCGGGGCGGCACAAAACGCTGGGGCAGTTCCCTCAGATATGGCTGCGCCAAGAGCAACCACGCTCGGCCGCATCCAAGAAACGAAGGCAGCGGAGTCCTCGAACACCCTGGCTAACGCCGACGAAAACATGCCGTCGACGATTCTGGCCAGTGAAGCACTCGGCGACCTTAAGGAGCGGGCAAGCAAGGCTTTGTTTGAACGACTCGGCTCCAGGCTCTCCGACTCGTCGCTGGACGAGACTGAATTGCACCAATATGTGCGCGACGAGCTGAAGGTTGTTGTAGACGAAGAGCAGGTGCCTCTGACGTCCGCAGAACGGCAGCGCCTCACTGCGGAGATCATCGACGATGTTCTCGGCCATGGCGCCATTCAGCGGTTCCTGGACGATCCGGAAATTACGGAAGTCATGGTGAACCGCTACGACAGCATTTACGTCGAACGGTATGGTCGACTGTACAAGACCGAGGCCAAATTCTCCTCGGACGAGGCCCTGCGGCGGATCATTGAACGCATCGTCTCTAGGGTCGGACGGCGAATCGACGAGTCGTCTCCGCTGGTCGATGCGAGGCTCCCCGACGGCTCTCGCGTGAATGCCATCATTCCGCCACTTGCTGTCAATGGGCCGTCGCTGACCATCCGGAAATTTGGTCGCGAAGCACTCACTGTGAACAAACTCATCGAGTTTGGCAGCCTGTCCCCCGAAATGGCAGAGCTGCTGCGGGCTTGTGTCTTGGCTCGGATGAACATCATCGTGTCCGGCGGAACCGGCACTGGGAAAACGACCCTGTTGAACGTCCTCTCGTCGTTCATCCCTGTAGAGGACCGGATCGTCACCATTGAGGATGCGGTCGAACTACAACTCCAACAAGAGCATGTGGTGCGCCTTGAAAGCAGGCCAGCGAATATTGAGGGACGCGGCGAGGTAACCATTCGGGATCTTGTACGCAACTCCCTTCGTATGCGTCCTGACCGCATCGTTGTGGGCGAAGTTCGTGGAGGAGAGTCGCTCGACATGCTTCAAGCCATGAACACGGGCCACGACGGCTCCATCTCCACGGTCCACGCAAACTCGCCCAGAGACGCCGTTGCCCGCCTCGAGACTCTGGTGCTCATGGCCGGAATGGACCTTCCGCTGAGGGCCATCCGTGAACAAGTGGCTTCAGCCGTGAACCTAATTGTGCACATTAGCCGCCTGCGCGACGGAACACGCAGGGTTACGCACATCACCGAGGTTCAGGGGATGGAAGGCGACATCGTGACTCTCCAAGACGCGTTCGTGTTCGACTACTCAGCCGGTGTCGATGCCAATGGTCGCTTCCTCGGCAAGCCGATCCCGACGGGAGTCCGGCCCCGCTTCACCGATCGTTTCGCGGAACTGGGGATCCCCATCTCTCCGGCAGTTTTCGGAGCACCCATGATGGGAGGCCTGCGATGAGCGACGCGGGAATCCAACCCGTTTTCCTGGCTGCGGGCTTGGGCTTGGTCTATGTTGCTCTACTTCTGCTCGTTTTGGTGGTGCTCAAGTCAAAGAGAACCCTCGATGCCGAAAGGCGCCGACCCGGCGCTCCGATCCACACGTCCGCCCTGACCCGACTCACCGACAACGCAAGAGATGCCATTCAGATACGCATTCAATCGGGCTCTGGTGGATATCTTTCGCGGGCGAAACTGGATGCCGCAGGCTTAAAGAAACAACCAGCCGACTACGTATTGATTGCTGGAATCGTAGTAGCTTTCGCCGGCGCAATCGGATTCCTGCTCGGCGGCCTCGTCTTCACGATCCTGATGTGCCTGATCGCTGTGGTTTCCCTGATGGCGTTCCTGAGCGTCCTTACAGCCCGGCGTGCGTCGAAATTCGACGAGCAAGTACCTGATGCCCTCCAGATGTTGAGTGGAGGGATGCGGGCCGGGCATAGCCTCCTAAGGGCAGTCGATGCCACTGCCCAAGAGAGCGAAGCGCCTATGGCCGAGGAGATGAGCAGGATCGTCAACGAAACTCGGATCGGACGCGATCTCGGCGAGTCCCTCAGCGATGTCGCCATAAGGACGAAGAGCGAGGACTTCGGCTGGATAGCACAGGCGATCGAGATCCACCGAGAAGTCGGCGGAGACTTGGCGGAAGTCCTGGACCACGTTGGCGAAACAATCCGCGACCGCAACCAAATCCGTCGCCAGGTCAAGGCGTTGAGCGCCGAAGGGCGAATGTCCGCGCTGGTATTGCTGGCGCTGCCAGTAGTCATGTTCATTGCGCTCCTGTTCATCAATCCGAGCTATGCCCATACGTTCACTTCCACGGTGCCTGGCTACATCATGCTTGCAGTGGCGGTCGTCATGCTCAGCCTTGGCGCGTTCTGGCTGAGCCGCCTGATCAAGCCGAAGTATTAGGAGGGATCCACCATGCAATTCTTCGCATATGCAGCCATGTTGGCCATCGTGGCCCCTGTGTCTTGGATGGTCTGGCTCGCTTTCACTGGCGACAGGATAGGAATACGCAACATTCGTACTAATCTGGGTGTCCGCACGGCTTCCACCCCACAGTCCGGGAATGTTCAGGATCGATTGACGGCCATAACACGGCAACTTGCGCCCGACGGCTACGTGGTCTGGCTCGACAAGCAACTGGCGGGGGCTGGTCGTCCCAAGGATTGGCCTTTGGGCAGGATCTTGATGGTCAAACCACTGCTGGCACTCGGTGGTGGCGTCTTCGGAGTGCTGCTGTTCCTCAGCGATCCATCGGCCGGAAAACTTCTTCTTGCCTTTGCCGTCACGGCAATCGCTTATTTCGTACCGGATCTCCTCATTCGTTCGAATGCGCAGAAACGGCGCGAGGCAATTCGTTTGGAGTTGCCAAACTCACTCGACCAGATGCTTATCTCTGTCCAGGCAGGTCTAGGTTTTGAAGCTGCCATGGCCCGAGCTGCGGAAAACGGCAAAGGACCGCTGGCGGACGAGTTCATCCGGACACTTCAGGATATTCAAGTGGGGCGCAGCCGCAAGGACGCCTATCTCGATATGTCCCAGCGCGTCGATGTTCCCGACGTTCGTAGCTTCATCAGGGCGGTTGTCCAAGCCGATGCCTACGGCATTGCCATTGCCAAAGTCCTCAAGGCCCAGGCTCAGGAAATGCGGACCAAGCGCCGTCAGCGGGCAGAAGAACATGCCATGAAGATCCCGGTGAAGATTCTCTTCCCCTTGATCTTCTGCATCTTCCCCACCCTGTTCATCATCCTTCTGGGTCCAGCGGTCATGAAAATCATCGCTGCATTCTCCTAGCGTGCACTAAGGAACTGACGGTGATCGATATGAAAAGAAGGATCAAGCAGCTAATAGGGATCTTGGCTGAAGAACAGGGAGCAACGGCTACGGAATACTCAATATTGGTGGGCGTCTTCGCGATGGTCATCGTTGCGGGAGTAGGACTGTTCGGGACAGCCCTGAACGGCTACTTCGGCGCACTGGCCAATGGAGTGAAGACCGCTCTGGGCCTGCCCTAAGAACGGCTCCCATGACCGGCGCATCTGGGGCGCTATTGACCGACCACCCGCGAACCCAGAACCGTGGGCGGTCATCGCAGGCCCCCTCCACGGTACCCAGAACCGGGAGGGGGCCGTCCAACGTCGAAGCCCCGGTCAACGGCAGGCCCTCGCGGGTTCCGTGGACGCCCCCAAACCTACTCCCGCCGTGCCCGCGTCAGCTCGGCCCGTGCAAACAGTTCGTCGTCAGAGGGATAGGCCACTTCCTCGAGCACCAAGGGGTGAGGCGCGGCAAGCACGGACTTGGCGTCCCTGACCCCCGCGAGCAAACGCTCGTGCAGCCACTCCGGACTTTCCAGGCCCTCCCCCACACGCAATGCGGATCCCACCAGCGCACGCACCATGTTGTGGCAAAACGCGTCGGCCTGGACATTGGCGAGCAGTACGCCGTCGTTGCCGCGGACGAACTCTAGCCGCTGCAGTTCGCGGATAGTGGTGGCTCCCTCACGGGGCTTGCAGTAGGCGCGGAAATCCTGGAGCCCGAGCAGCGTCGCGGCCCCCGCGTTCATCGCGGCCTCGTCCAACTCCGCCTTGTGCCAGAGGGTGAGCCTGCGCAAGACAGGATCCCAGCGTTCCGGCCCATCGGCGATCCGGTAGCTGTAGCGACGCCACAACGCTGAGAAGCGGGCGTCAAAACCGTCCGGCGCCAATCCGACGTCGTGCACTTCAATGGCGCCGGTTTCATCCTGAAGGACCCGGCTCAAGGCGCCGCGAAGCCTCCGCAACAACGCGGCAGCGGGGTCGATCTCGTGTCCCCTCGGCAGTCCGTCCCACTCGGCCTCGGACAGGTCAATGTGCGCCACTTGTCCCCGGGCGTGGACACCGGCGTCGGTCCGCCCTGCGACGGTGACCCGCACAGGGCGCCGCACGATCAGCGCCAACCCGTCTTCCAGCGATCCTTGAACGGTCCGGAGACCGGGCTGGAGCGCCCACCCGTTGAAGGGTCCGCCGTCGTACGAAAGATCCATCCGGACACGCAAAAACCCGCCGCCCCCCAAAACGGGGGCAGCGGGTTTTCGTTCGTTCATAGACTTAAGTCTACTGTGAAGAATTCAGTGAATTACTTCTTTTCCTCAGCGGCCGGAGCCTCTTCGGTTTCAGCAGCTTCAGCTTCAGGAGCCTCGGCTTCGGTCTCTGCGGCTTCGGTCTCAACGACCTCTTCCTCAGCAACCGGAGCGGTCTCTTCGGCGGCCGGAGCAGCCTTCTCGGCGTCCTTCTTGGCAGCGGCAGTTGCCTCGGCAACTACAGCCTGCTTCGGGGAAACCGGCTCAAGAACCAGCTCGATGACAGCCATGGGAGCGTTGTCGCCCTTGCGGTTGCCGATCTTGGTGATACGGGTGTAGCCACCATCGCGGTTGGCAACGGCGCCGGCGATGTCGGTGAACAGCTCGTGGACGATGCCCTTGTCGCTGATCAGGCCGAGTACGCGACGGCGGGAGGACAGGTCGCCGCGCTTGGCGAAGGTCACGAGGCGCTCTGCGTACGGCTTCAGGCGCTTGGCCTTGGTAACCGTGGTGGTGATGCGCTTGTGCTCGAACAGCGATGCTGCCAGGTTCGCGAGCATCAGGCGCTCGTGAGCCGGACCGCCTCCGAGGCGCGGACCCTTAGTGGGGGTAGGCATAGTAATTTCTCCTGTAATGAAGGCCGTCCGGGTCCGAACGTGGACTCGGTGGCCAAGATCTGCTTGTTAGAGCTCGTCGTCGCTGAACGCGGCGTCGTCCTCTTCGATGGCTGCGGCGCGGGCTGCAAGATCGAAACCGGGAGGGGAATCCTTGAGGGACAGACCCAGTTCAACCAGCTTTGCCTTGACCTCATCGATGGACTTCGCACCGAAGTTACGAATGTCCATCAGGTCAGCCTCGGAGCGGGCAACGAGTTCACCCACGGTGTGGATGCCCTCACGCTTGAGGCAGTTGTAGGAACGGACGGTGAGGTCCAGATCCTCGATCGGCAGTGCCATGTCGGCTGCCAGGGCAGCGTCCGTCGGCGACGGGCCAATCTCGATACCTTCAGCTGCGGTGTTCAGCTCACGTGCAAGACCGAACAGTTCCACCAGGGTGGTGCCTGCCGAAGCAACGGCGTCGCGCGGGGCGATAGCCTGCTTGGTCTCGACGTCGACAATCAGCTTGTCGAAGTCAGTGCGCTGCTCAACACGGGTAGCTTCCACGCGGAAGGTAACCTTCAAGACCGGCGAGTAGATCGAGTCGACCGGAATACGGCCGATCTCGGAGTCGCCGGACTTGTTCTGAGCTGCCGAAACGTAGCCGCGGCCGCGTTCGATGGTCAGTTCGAGTTCGAACTTGCCCTTCGAGTTCAGCGTGGCAATGTGCAGATCCGGGTTGTGGAATTCGACGCCGGCCGGCGGAGCGATGTCCGCGGCCGTGACGACTCCGGGGCCCTGCTTGCGCAGGTATGCAACAACCGGCTCATCGTGCTCGGAGGACACGGAGAGGTTCTTGATGTTCAGGATGATCTCAGTGACATCTTCCTTGACACCCGGAACCGTGGTGAACTCGTGCAGCACGCCATCGATCCGGATGCTGGTTACAGCAGCACCGGGGATGGAGGAGAGCAGGGTACGGCGGAGGGAGTTTCCGAGGGTGTAACCGAAGCCCGGTTCCAGCGGTTCAATGATGAAACGCGAGCGGTTCTCGGAGACTACTTCTTCAGACAGAGTGGGGCGCTGTGCAATAAGCACTTAGGTTTCCTTTCGGCGAGCATCCGCTATATGACGCAACACAGGTGGTGGAAATCGGCTTGGTTCCGGCTTTGCCGGCCGGGCGCCACGGAACAGTCAGGCTGTTCCGTGGCGGACCCGGCCGGCAAGGCCAAGAATCCAATTAGACGCGGCGGCGCTTCGGCGGGCGGCAACCGTTGTGGGCGCTGGGGGTGACGTCCTGGATGGAGCCGACCTCGAGGCCAGCGGCCTGCAGCGAACGGATTGCGGTCTCGCGTCCGGATCCCGGTCCCTTGACGAACACGTCAACCTTGCGCAGACCGTGCTCCTGGGCGCGCTTTGCAGCAGCCTCGGCAGCCATCTGGGCGGCGAACGGGGTGGACTTGCGGGAGCCCTTGAATCCAACCTCACCGGCGGAAGCCCAGGAGATTACAGCACCGTTCGGGTCCGTGATGGACACGATGGTGTTGTTAAAGGTGCTCTTGATGTGCGCCTGGCCAAGCGCGATATTCTTCTTGTCCTTCTTACGCGGCTTGCGAACCGCGCCACGAGTCTTCGGGGGCATTATTTCTCCTACAGAAAGTTATCGGGGGAAAGTCGGCGCTATTTCTAGCGGCCGGCTTTCTTCTTGCCGGCGACGGTACGCTTCGGGCCCTTGCGGGTACGAGCGTTGGTCTTCGTACGCTGACCGCGTACGGGCAGGCCCTTGCGGTGACGCAGGCCTTCGTAGCTGCCGATTTCAACCTTGCGGCGGATATCTGCTGCTACTTCGCGGCGAAGGTCACCCTCAACCTTGTAGTTGCCTTCAATGTAGTCACGCAGCTGAACCAGTTCGGCGTCAGTCAGGTCCTTGACGCGAACGTCAGCGCTGATGCCGGTGGCAGCCAGGGTTTCGTGTGCACGGGTCTTGCCCACGCCGTAGATGTAAGTAAGCGCAATTTCCAACCGCTTTTCGCGGGGAATGTCTACGCCAGCGAGACGAGCCATAGTGGCAGTACTCCTTGAATAAACCGGAGGTCGTAGGCAGTACACCCGCACTTTCAGTGCGGCCCCAGCCTCCGACCGGGGGTTAGCTGTCCGGGCTCCATACGTCCCAATTCAGCTTGTGCTGCCTTTATTTACTTGCGTGGGTTAGCAACCCAGGTTTGCCCTCGCGGGCGCTAGCTCCCTTGCGGGGAATTAGCCCTGGCGCTGCTTGTGGCGCGGGTTCTCGCAGATCACCATGACCCGGCCATTACGGCGGATCACTTTGCACTTGTCGCAGATCTGCTTAACGCTCGGCTTGACCTTCATGGCGTTCCTTTGCGTGTTGCAGTTGGTCGGCTGGAGCGGCAACTACCCGGGTTTCCCAAGGCTGCCGCCCAGCAATTACTTGTAGCGGTAGACGATGCGACCACGTGTGAGGTCGTAAGGGCTTAGCTCCACCACTACGCGGTCCTCAGGGAGAATCCTGATGTAGTGCTGTCGCATCTTCCCCGAGATATGTGCAAGAACGATGTGCTTGTTGGTGAGCTCAACGCGAAACATCGCATTGGGCAGCGCCTCAGTCACAACGCCCTCGATCTCAATGACCCCGTCCTTCTTGGCCATATCCTCCGCTAACTGTTGTTTGCCGCAGCCCTCCGGTTAGGCACCGGAAAATCTGCGGACGTTTTTTGTTTGTTTGACCGTCCGGCCCCTGCCACTCCACGAAGCAGGACTCGCGACCTGTTAAATGGGCGTGGCTGTGCAGACAACCAACAGACAACTCTACGCCAAGACGGCGCGAAAGTTAAATCCGCCCATGCTAGCGCAGACACCGGCACGGTGTCACGCTTCCCCTGGCCGCGGGACCCCCTTGGATCCCGCTAAACCGCGCCGTAGGCAGGGTAGGTGCCTGCCGCCGTCGTGATTGATTCCGCGGCCGCGACACCGTCGAGGACAGCCAGGCGGACGGCGTCGGCCGCCGCGCTTTGCAGGGTGATGAGCGAGACTTGCCGCGCTTGTTCCGAACTGCGGTCAAGCACGACGGCGCCGGTCGCCAGCGCGAACACGGTGTCGCCGTCGGCGAGGGTATGGGAAGGACTCAACGCCCGGGCGAGGCCGGCGTGTGCGGCACTTGCGGTGCGCTTGCATTCAGCCGGGTCGAGGACGGCGTTGGTGGCGACGACCACGAGCGTGGTGTTCAGTGCCGGAGGCCCCGGTTCGGAGGTGCCGGCTTCCGCCTGCGGGGACGATATGCCGAAAGGCATCCCGAGCGCGTTGACCACTGCGAGCGCACCCACCACCACGCCGCTGTCCAGGGTGATGGACGAGGTGCCCACTCCCCCCTTGAACGCGCCGCGGCCGATCACGGCACCGGTGCCGGCACCGACGTTTCCGCGCCCGACGTCGGCGTGCTCGCTTGAAGCCGCAGCCGCGCCTGCCGCTTCGTATCCCATGGCTTCGTCGGGGCGGGCGGCGAAGTCACCGCCGCGACCCAGGTCGAAGATCGCGGCGGCCGGAACGATCGGTACCACTCCCCCCGGCACTGCGAAGCCGCGTCTTTGTTCTTCGCACCATCGCTGGGCACCGTGGGCCGTGACCAAACCGAAGGCGCTCCCGCCGGTGAGCACGACCGCGTCGACCGTGGGCACCAGGGTGGTGGGATCGAGGGCGTCCGTCTCGTGCGTGCCCGGCCCGCCGCCGCGCACATCCACGGAACCCACAGTCCCGGGCGGCGGAAGGACAACGGTCACCCCGCTGAGCCAGCCGTCGCCGATCCGCTGGACATGTCCCACCCGAATTCCCGGCACATCAGTGATCTTGGAAGTCATGGGCCTATTCTGCTCCTCCCCGCCCAACTGACTGGCAGTTGTTGTCGTTATGAGCCTTCTAAACGACACCAACTGCGAGGCAGTTGGGAACAAACGGTAGTTGTGCCTCGAATGTAAACACGGCCCCATCCGCCACGAAACATCGAGTGAACGAGCGCAGAAGGCTTGTCCAACAATCCCGCGAACGCCCCCTTTTGTGACTTGACAGGTGTTTGCGTGTGGTGAGGTAAAAACTAGCCGCCCCCTTGACCCACCAGTCCGAGTCCGGCGCGCCCCGATATCTGCGAACCGTTAGAGACCTCCCATGACAAGACAACTGACTGGCAGCCCCGTGGCCACCGCGCAGGCTGTCCCGGCCCCTCAGCGCCGGGGACGCTGGTCCGGCCGAACCCGACGCGACTTCTTCGTATTCCTGGCATTGGCATTGCCGAACTTGGCGCTGATCGCGGTGTTCACGTATCTGCCCCTCATCAACAACATGTATTACTCGACCCTTGACTGGACCCTGGGCTCCACCTCGGCCACCGTCGTGGGCCTCGACAACTACGTCACCTTCTTCACCAGCTCCGACGCCCCGCAAGTACTCGGCACCACGCTCATCTTCACCGTGGTCACCGTCGGTGGCTCCATGGTGCTGGGCCTCTTGGTGGCCCTGGCCTTGAACGCGAAGGTCCGCGGCACCACATTTGCGCGCTCTGCCGTCTTCGCCCCCTACGTCCTCAGTGGAGTGGGCGTCGGCCTCGTATGGCTGTTCATCTTCGATCCCGGATACGGCGTGCTGTCCTGGCTGCTCCGCGGCATCGGCCAGCAAAGTCCCCAGTGGATCAACGATCCGCAACTCTCCCTCGCGATGGTCATCATCGTCTACGTCTGGAAGAACCTGGGCTACTGCGCGGTCGTGTACCTCGCCGGGCTCCAATCGCTCCCGAAGGACGTCATGGAGGCCGCTTCCCTGGACGGAGCCAACGGGTTCCGCCGCTTCATGAGCATTTCCGTTCCCCTGCTCTCGCCCACCACGTTCTTCCTGCTCATCACCACGATGATCAGCTCACTTCAGGCCTTCGACCTGATCCGCATCATGACGCCGCTGGGCAACGGCACCAGCACCCTGATCTACGAGGCCTATCTGCAGGCCTTTGGCGCCTACAACCGAGCCGGCTACTCCGCCGCCATTTCAGTGGTGCTGTTCGCCATCCTGCTCATCATCACCGTGCTCCAGTTGCGGTTCGTCGAACGGAAGGTGCACTACTCATGAGCACGCTCTCCCCCGTCAGCCCCAACCCCGCGAGCGGCGTCGGGACCCTTAAAGCTCCCGACGGCGGTCCGGACCTGCCGGCGCGGCGCGACAAGCCGTTCTCCCGCGCGAACCTCATCCAGACGCTGGCAGGCGGCTACATCCCGCTGATCGTGGCCACCCTCGTGGTAGTCCTGCCGCTGTTGTGGATGCTGCTGAGTTCCTTCAAGCAGCCCGGCGAGATCGTCACCACGGATCTCAAGATCCTCCCGCAGGGCCTGAACCTGGAGAACTACCACACGGCCATGACCACTGTGCCGTTCGCACAGTTCTTCCTGAACAGCCTGATCGTCACCACAGTCGGCTCCACGGTCAAGGTGATCCTGGCGATCCTGACGGCCTACGCCCTGGTTTTTGTCCGTTTCCCGTTCAAGAACGTCATCTTCGTCGTGATCCTCGTGGCCCTGATGGTGCCGCCGCAGGTGTCGATCCTCCCCAACTACATCCTGATCGCAGGGATCGGCGGGAAGAACACCCTGTGGGGAATCATTCTCCCGGGACTCGGCACGGCCTTCGGAACCTTCCTCCTTCGCCAGCATTTCAAGACCCTTCCGGGGTCCATCCTCGAAGCGGCGGAAATCGACGGTGCGGGCCATTGGCGCAGGCTCTGGCAAGTGGTTGTCCCCGTTTCGCTCCCCTCGATCGCCACCGTTGCCCTCGTCACAGTCGTCAGCGAATGGAACGACTACATCTGGCCCCTGATCATCACGGACCGCCCGGAAACCATGACCCTCCCGGTCGGCCTGACTCTCCTTCAAAACTCCGAAGGAAACGGCGCAGGCTGGGGGATCTTGATGGCAGGAGCTGTCCTGGTGATCATTCCCATCCTCCTGGTCTTCGCAGCGTTGCAACGCTACATCGTTGCCGGGCTCACCCAGGGCAGCGTCACCGGCTAACAGCACAGCACGTCCACACAACCCCATCACCACCTTTGCATCCTTGAGAGGACCAATCATGGCAATGAATCTTGATCGTAGAAACTTCCTGGGGCTCGCCGGACTCGGAGTCGGCGCCGCCGCCCTTGCAGCATGCGGCGGTCCGTCGACGGGCGGCAGCGCAACGAGCAGCAGCCCCTCGGACATCGACTTCACGGGGGTCAAGCCGGCCGGCTCCTTCGACTTTTGGACCAGCCACCCCGGCCAGTCCCAGGCGGTCGAGCAATCCATCATCGACAAGTTCCAGGCGAAGTTCCCGGACATCAAGGTGAACCTCGTGACGGCGGGCGCCAACTACGAGGAAATCGCGCAGAAGTTCCAGACCTCGCAGGCAGCGAAGTCGGCCCTCCCCGGCCTCGTGGTGCTCTCCGACGTCTGGTGGTTCCGCTACTACACCAACGGCAACATCATCCCGTTGGACGGACTCATCAAGCAGCTGGACGTCAAGATTGACGACTTCCAGAAGTCCCTCGTCGCGGACTACCAATACGCCAACAAGCAGTGGGCGCTCCCCTACGGCCGCTCCACCCCGCTTTTCTACTACAACAAGGACCATTTCAAGGCCGCCGGCCTTCCGGACCGGGCTCCCAAGACCTGGCAGGAGTTCGCCGAGTGGGCCCCCAAGCTCCAGGCAAGCTCGGGCGCGAAGTACGCCTACATCTACCCGGCCCTTGCCGGATACGCCGGCTGGACCCTGCAGAACAACCTGTGGGGCTGGGGCGGCAGCTGGTCCAACGGCTGGACCTTCAACTGCGACTCCACCGAGTCCGTCACGGCCCTGCAGTGGGCCCAGGACTCCATCTACAAGGACAAGTGGGCCGGCGTCTCCTCCAAGAACGCCGCGGACGACTTTTCCGCAGGCATCACCTCCACCACGATCTCCTCCACCGGAGACCTGCTGGGCGTGCTGAAGTCCGCTAAGTTCAACGTCGGCGTCGGCTTCCTGCCGGGCGGCCCCAAGGCCGAGACCAACGTCTGCCCCACCGGCGGCGCGGGACTCGGGATTCCCAGCGGCGTCAGCAAGGAAGTCCAGCTCGCGGCTGCCACTTTCCTGAAATTCATGACCGAACCTGAGAACACGGCGGCATTCTCCGCTGCCACCGGCTACATGCCCACGCGCGTTTCCGCGGACATGACTGCGGTCCTCGCCAAGACTCCGCAAATCAAGACGGCCATGGACCAGCTCGCCGTGACCAAGGTGCAGGACAACGCCCGCGTATTCCTGCCCGGTGCCGATCAGGAAATGGCCAAGGCTGCTGCGAAGATCCTCACCCAGCAGGGCGACGTGAAGGCCACCATGACGGACCTCAAGACAACCCTCGATGGCATCTACACCAAGGACGTGAAGCCCAAGCTCAAGAGCTGAGGCTCAACGCGCCGAGTGCTGCCCGCCGCCCAACTAGCTTGCAATTAATGTCGTTTTGACGCGTCAGAACGACATCTAATGCGAGCTAGTTGGGCAGCCGCGTCTGATCAGGGAATCGGAACGGGCACGACGCCGAGCGGCGCCAGCTGCTCCGCGCCGCCGTCGGGCGCGGAAAGCACCCAGATGCCCTTTTCGTGGACGGCGACCGAGTGCTCCCACTGGCACGAGCGCTTGCCGTCAGTGGTCACCACAGTCCAGTCGTCGTCGAGGGTTGCTGTTTCGATGCTGCCGCGGACGAGCATGGGCTCAATCGCAAGGCAGAGTCCCGGCCTGATTTTCGGGCCTCGGTGCGTAGTGCGGTAGTTCAACACGTCAGGGGCCATGTGCATCTCGGAGCCGATGCCGTGTCCTACGTAGTCTTCCAGGATGCCCAGCGGCTTTCCCGGGACGGAGGAGACGTAGTCGTCCACGGCGTTGCCGACATCGCCGACGAACTTGCCTTTGGCCAAAGCAGCGATTCCGCGCCACATGGCGGCTTGGGTGACATCCGAGAGCCGCTGATCTTCAGGATCCGCCGCGCCGACTATCACAGTGCGTGCAGAGTCGGAGTGCCAACCGTCAACGATCGCCCCGCCATCAATCGAAATGATGTCCCCGTCCTGCAGGACCCGGTCGCCTGGGATGCCGTGAACCACTTCCTCGTTGACGGATGTGCAGATGGTGGCGGGGAAGCCGTGGTATCCGAGGAAGTTCGACTTCGCTCCAGCGTCGATGAGGACCGCGGCGAACACGGCGTCGATCTCGCGCGTGGTCACGCCCGGTTTCGCAGCTTCAACGGCTGCGTCGAGCGCTCTGCTGAGGACCAATCCGGCCTCGTGCATTTTGCGCATTTGCTCATTGGTCTTGTATTCGATGCGGGGCTGGCCGAACGCCATGGTCTCCTCTTGTCGTGTGCTGCTTGTGGTGGGCTGCAGATCCAGACCCCCTCTGGCTTCCTATTTTCCCGCATCAGCGGCCCAGCCCGAAACCGGAGCCACAAACGCCCGTAAATTGGTTCTGATTTCAGGCGCTCAAACGGGGAAGCAAAAAGGGCGTGTCCCGCACGGGAGCAGTCAGCTCCGGCGCGGGACACACCCTCTTCAACAGTCGTTCGGCGGCTAGACCGCCTTGGCTGCCTCGATGGCCAACAGGACGCGATCCGTGACCTCGTCGATGCCGCCAATGCCATCGACCTGGGTCAGGATGCCCCGTTCGGCATACTTGGCCACGACGGCCTCGGTCTGCTCGTGGTAGAGGTCCAGGCGGTGGCGGATGACGCCTTCGTTGTCATCCGAGCGCCCGGTCTCCTTGGCACGGCCCAGCAAACGCGAAACAAGTTCCTCGTCGTCGGCCGTCAGCTGAAGCACGACGTCGAGCTTCTCTTCCGTGTCGGCGAGGATCCGGTCCAGGTATTCCACCTGGGCGGTGGTGCGCGGGTAGCCGTCGAGCAGGAAGCCGTTCTCGACGTCGCTTTCACTCAGGCGGTCGCGGACCATCTTGTTGGTGACGCTGTCCGGAACGAAATCGCCGGCGTCCATGTACTTCTTTGCCTCAATACCCAGCGGGGTTTCGCCCTTGACGTTCGCACGGAAGATGTCGCCGGTAGAGATGGCGACTACGCCCAAGCGCTCGGAAATCCGCTCAGCCTGGGTTCCCTTGCCCGAACCCGGGGGTCCAATGATCAGCATTCTCGTCATCGCAAAAGCCCTTCGTAGTGACGTTGTTGTAGCTGCGCATCAATCTGCTTGACGGTTTCCAGGCCCACACCCACCATGATCAGAATTGACGTGCCACCGAACGGGAAGTTCTGGTTGGCGCTGATCAGGACGAGTGCGACCAGCGGAATCAACGCCACGAAGCCCAAGTAAAAGGCGCCGGGGAGGGTGATCCTGGAAAGCACGTACTGCAGGTAGTCCGCGGTCGGTTTACCCGCCCGGATGCCCGGAATGAACCCTCCGTACTTCTTCATGTTGTCCGAGACCTCTTCAGGGTTGAAGGTGATCGCGACGTAGAAGTAGGTGAAGAACACAATCATGACGAAATACAGCGCCATGTAGATGGGGTGGTCGCCCTTGGTGAGGTTGTTGTTGATCCACTCAACCCACGGGGCGATGGACTCTCCGGCCTTCGGCTGGTTGAACTGCGCAATCAGCCCCGGCAGGTAGAGCATCGAGGAGGCAAAGATGACAGGCACGACGCCGGCCATGTTCACCTTGATGGGGATGTAGGTGCTGGTGCCGCCCACGGTGCGCCGGCCGATCATACGCTTGGCGTACTGGACCGGAATGCGCCGCTGGGACTGCTCCACGAAGACCACGAGTGCGACGGTTACGAGGCCGATCGCCAACACCGTGAAGAAGGTGCCCGGTCCCTTGGAGTTCCAGATGGCACCGAGCGAGGTCGGGAAGCCGGCAGCGATGGAGGTGAAGATGAGCAGGGACATGCCGTTGCCCACGCCCTTCTCGGTAACCAGTTCGCCCATCCACATGATGAGGCCGGTACCGGCCGTCAAGGTGATGACCACGAGGATCGTGGCGATGATGCTCGTGTCCGGGATGATCGGCAGCTGGCAGTTCGGCAGCAGCTGTCCGGAGCGTGCCAGGGACACCAGCGTGGTGGCGTTCAGCAAGCCCAGCGCAATGGTCAGATAACGCGTGTACTGCGTCAGCTTCGACTGGCCCGAGGCACCTTCGTCATACAGCTGCTGGAACCGCGGAATGACCACGCGGAGCAGCTGCACGATGATGCTCGCCGTGATGTACGGCATGATCCCCAGGGCAAAGATCGAAACCTGCAGCAGTGCACCACCGCTGAACAGGTTGACGAGCTGGTAGAGGCCGCCCTGGTCCTGATTGCTTGACAAACATTGCTGAACATTTTGGTAGCTCACACCAGGCGAGGGGATAAAAGCTCCCAAGCGGAAGATTGTGATGATTCCCAGCGTGAACAACAACTTGCGTCGCAGATCAGGCGTCCGAAATGCCCGGCCGAATGCGCTTAGCAAGCGTCCTCCTGAGTTAAAAGTCCAAGGGTGTCGAAAGGGGTCATTGAAACCCAACACCCGAGTCTAACGGTTTGATGCGCCATGCGAACAATCGAGGGGTGCGCGCCATATGAAAAAACTCCCGGAGCAGGGGGCCGAAGCCCTCCGCACCGGGAGTCTTTTTACAGCGAGCGATAGCCCAGAGCCCTTAGAGGGCAGTGGTGGTTCCGCCTGCTGCTGCGATCTTCTCAGCTGCGCTGGAGGAGAAAGCGTGGGCGGTGACGTCAACCTTGACGGTGATGTCGCCGGTGCCCAGCACCTTGACGGGCTGGTTCTTGCGAACGGCACCCTTCTCAACCAGGGACTCGACGGTGACAGCGCCACCTTCCGGGAACAGCTCGTTGAGCTTGTCCAGGTTTACAACCTGGAACTCAACCCGGAACGGGTTCTTGAAGCCGCGAAGCTTCGGCAGGCGCATGTGCAGCGGCAACTGGCCGCCGGCAAAGCCAGCCTTGACCTGGTAGCGGGCCTTCGTACCCTTGGTACCGCGACCTGCGGTCTTACCCTTGGAGCCTTCACCACGACCAACACGGGTCTTGGCAGTCTTGGCACCGGGGGCGGGACGCAGGTGGTGGACCTTCAGAGTGTTCTGCTTGTCGGCAGCCACGTTCTCTGCCTTATCGGCGGTTTTGTTCTCGGCCATTACTTCGCCTCCTCTACATTCACGAGGTGCGGAACCGTGTTGAGCATTCCAACGGTTACGGCATCAGCGGTACGGACAACAGTGTGTCCGATGCGCTTGAGGCCGAGGGACCGCAGGGTCTCACGCTGGTTCTGCTTGGCGCCGATGACGCCCTTGATCTGGGTGATCTCCAACTGAGCGTCGGAGGGAGTCAGGTTCTTAGCCATGACTAGACACCTGCCTTCTGGTTCTGGAGTGCGCGCACCAGAGCAGCAGGAGCAACCTCGTCCAGCGGCAGGCCACGGCGGGCTGCCACGGAAGCGGGCTCTTCCAGTCGCTTCAGGGCGTCAACAGTCGCGTGAACGATGTTGATGGCGTTCGAGGAACCGAGCGACTTGGAGAGAACGTCGTGGATACCGACGCATTCCAGTACCGCGCGGACCGGACCACCGGCGATAACACCGGTACCCGGGGAAGCCGGACGCAGCATGACAACGCCTGCTGCGGCCTCACCCTGCACGCGGTGCGGGATGGTGTTGCCAACGCGGGGAACGCGGAAGAATGACTTCTTAGCCTCTTCAACGCCCTTCGCGATAGCTGCCGGAACTTCCTTCGCCTTGCCGTAGCCGACGCCAACCAGGCCGTTGCCGTCACCGACGACGACCAGGGCGGTGAAGCTGAAGCGACGACCACCCTTGACGACCTTGGCAACACGGTTGATGGTTACAACGCGCTCTACGAACTGGCTCTTCTCGGCCTCGCGACCGCCGTCGCGGCCACCACGGCCACCACGGTCGCCGCGGCCCTGGCCACGGTCACCACGCTCGCCACGACGGCCGCCGCGGCGGTCGTCGGTGGCAGCAGCAGTCTCAGTTGCCTCAGCAGCTGCAGCTTCAGTCACCTGAATGTCCTTTTCGTTATTCTCAACGGTCACAGTGCCAGCCCACCTTCACGTGCGCCGTCAGCGACGGCGGCGATCCGGCCGTGGTACTTGTTACCACCGCGGTCGAAGACAACAGCTTCGATGCCTGCAGCCTTGGCACGCCCGGCAACGAGCTCGCCGACGCGCTTGGCCTTGGCAGTCTTGTCGCCGTCGAATGCACGAAGGTCAGCTTCCAAAGTGGAAGCGTAAGCCACGGTTACACCCTTGCTGTCATCGACAACCTGGACGAAGATGTGGCGTGCGGAGCGGTTGACGACCAGACGAGGACGAACAGCCGTGCCGGTGATGCGCTTGCGGATACGAAGCTGGCGACGGCTGCGTGCAGCAGACTTGCTCTTGTTCGTACGCTTCTTGTTAATTGCGATGGCCATGGTTTACTTACCAGCCTTTCCGACCTTGCGGCGGATAACTTCGCCGGCGTAACGGACACCCTTGCCCTTGTAAGGGTCGGGCTTGCGCAGCTTGCGAATGTTGGCAGCAACCTCGCCGACCTGCTGCTTGGAGATACCAGCGACGGAGAGCTTGGTCGGCCCCTCCACCGTGAAGGTGATGCCTTCCGGAGCGGAGACATTGACCGGGTGGCTGAAGCCGAGAGCGAACTCAAGGTCAGAACCCTTGGCCTGAACGCGGTAACCGGTACCAACGATTTCAAGCTTCTTTTCGTAGCCCTTGGTGACGCCCTCGATCATGTTCGCGATCAGGGTGCGGGTCAGGCCGTGCAGGGAACGCGAAGCGCGCTCGTCGTTCGGGCGGGTGACAGTCAAGGTGCTTTCGTCCAGGGTGACCTCGATCGGGCTGGCTACAGTGTGGCTCAGCTCGCCTTTGGTGCCCTTGACGTTGATGACAGAGCCATCAACCTTAACTTCAACGCCGGCAGGAACGGTGATGGGGAGACGTCCAATACGTGACATTATTCTCTTCCTTTCCCGTTACCAGACGTACGCGAGGACTTCGCCGCCCACGCCCTTCTTGCCGGCCTGCTTGTCAGTCAGGAGGCCGGAAGAGGTGGACAGGATTGCGATACCCAGGCCACCCAGCACGTGAGGCAGGTTGGTGGACTTCGCGTAAACGCGGAGACCAGGCTTGGAAATGCGGCGGACACCAGCAATCGAACGCTCGCGGTTCGGACCGAACTTGAGGTCGATGGTCAGCTTCTTGCCGACTTCGGCTTCCTCTTCCTTCCAAGCAGCGATGTAGCCTTCTGCCTTCAGGATGTCGGCAACGCGTGCCTTGAGCTTGCTGTACGGCATGCTCACGGTGTCGTGGTATGCCGAGTTGGCGTTGCGCAGACGCGTAAGCATGTCTGCGACAGGATCTGTCATAGTCATTGTGGGCTCTTGCCCTTCCTCGTAATGGTTTCCGCGTTGGCTGCAAAGCAGCCGCGGCCGGACCTACTACGTAGTTATTAGTCTTCGGATTTGAACGGGAAGCCAAGTGCCTTGAGCAGCGCACGGCCTTCGTCATCGGTCTTTGCAGTGGTGACAACCGTGATGTCCATACCGCGAACGCGGTCGATGGAGTCCTGGTCGATTTCGTGGAACATAACCTGCTCGGTCAGACCGAAGGTGTAGTTGCCGTTGCCGTCGAACTGCTTGCCGTTAAGGCCGCGGAAGTCGCGGATACGGGGCAGGGCGAGGGTCACGAGGCGGTCCACGAATTCCCACATACGGTCCCCACGCAGAGTTGCGTGTGCACCGATGGGCATGCCTTCGCGCAGCTTGAACTGGGCGATCGACTTGCGGGCCTTGGTTACCTGCGGCTTCTGGCCGGTGATCAGGGTGAGGTCGCGGACAGCGCCGTCGATCAACTTGGAGTCCTTGGCGGCATCTCCAACACCCATGTTCACAACAACCTTCACCAGGCGGGGAACCTGGTTCACGTTCTCGTACTTGAATTCCTCAACCAGGGTCTGCTTGATGGAATCGGCGTACTTCGTCTTCAGACGCGGAACGATCTTCGCTGGAGTCTCGAGAGTCTCAGTCATTAGATGTCCTTCCCGGATGCCTTGGACACGCGGACACGGACGGACTTGGAGACGCCGTCCTTCTCAACGGTCTCGAGACGGAAACCAACGCGGGTCGGCTTCTTGGTCGAGGGGTCAACAAGAGCAACGTTGGAGACGTGGATCGGGGCCTCAACGACCTCGATGCCACCGGTCTTGGTGCCGCGCTGCGACTGACCGACCTTGGTGTGCTTGGTGACTCGGTTGATGCCTTCTACCAGGACGCGGTTGGTCTCGGTGAACACGCGAAGAACCTTGCCCTGTTTGCCACGGTCGCCGCCACGTTCCTGCTTGGCGCCGGTGATGACCTGAACCAGGTCACCCTTCTTGATCTTTGCACCCATGGGTTACAGCACCTCCGGAGCCAGCGAAACGATCTTCATGAACTTCTTGTCACGCAGTTCACGACCAACCGGGCCGAAGATACGGGTACCGCGGGGGTCGCCGTCGTTCTTCAGAATCACAGCTGCGTTCTCGTCAAACTTGATGTAGGAACCATCCGCACGGCGGCGTTCCTTCTTGGTACGAACGATGACAGCCTTGACGACGTCACCCTTCTTTACGTTGCCGCCCGGGATAGCGTCCTTGACGGTTGCGACAATGACGTCGCCAATGCCTGCGTAGCGACGGCCGGATCCACCGAGAACGCGAATGGTAAGGATTTCCTTAGCACCCGTGTTGTCGGCGACCTTCAGTCGCGACTCCTGCTGAATCAATTTTTACTCCTTGCGTCGCGCCGGTTCTCAGACCGAAATGGAGCATACGGAATGAGCCTTGCGGAACGGTTGATCGGGGTGTCTCTTGACCTGCCTGGATTTTGCCAGTGCAGGCCTAAACTCCCGTGCCGCCAGCATCAGCTTCCCTTGCGGAAATAACTGCGCGGGGCAGTATGCCGCGGCACGATTGTTTACGAGGTGGTCGTTGACGCACAACTGGCGCCATACAAACTCAATATCCTAGCACGTTTTATGCTAAGGACCGAAACGCGGAAAGGCCCGCATTCCTTCCGGAATACGGGCCTTCCACCAATCCATATCGCTGCCGGACAAAGCCCGACGCGGGATTACTTAGCCTTTTCGAGGATCTCGACCAGGCGCCACCGCTTTGTAGCGGACAGCGGGCGGGTCTCAGAGATCAGAACGAGGTCGCCGATGCCGGCGGTGTTCTGCTCGTCGTGAGCCTTGATCTTCGAGGTGCGGCGAATGACCTTGCCGTACAGAGCGTGCTTCACGCGGTCTTCAACCTGAACAACGATGGTCTTTTCCATCTTGTCAGAGACAACGTAGCCGCGACGCGTCTTACGGTAACCGCGCTGTTCAGCGCTGGCTGCTGCTTCCGTCACAGTTTCCTTCTGTTCGCTCACTTGGCGTCCTCTCCAGCCTCGGCTTCGGCCTTCTCAGCCTTGGCTTCTGCCTTCTTGGACTTCTTTTCTTCCTTGGCTTCCACAACCGGTGCGGCAACCTCGGCACGAATGCCCAGCTCGCGCTCACGGAGAACGGTGTAGATGCGTGCGATGTCCTTCTTTACCGCGCGCAGACGACCGTGGTTCTCCAGCTGTCCGGTGGCGGACTGGAAACGCAGGTTGAACAGCTCTTCCTTGGACTTGCGGAGTTCTTCAACGAGACGCTCGTTGTCGAAACCGTCCAGCTGTGCGGGTGCGAGATCCTTCGACCCTACTGCCATTTCTATTCACCACCTTCGCGACGCACAATGCGTGCCTTCAACGGCAGCTTGTGGATTGCCAGGCGCAGTGCCTCGCGAGCTACCTCTTCATTGACACCGGCGAGCTCGAAGAGAACGCGGCCCGGCTTGACGTTTGCGACCCACCATTCCGGAGAACCCTTACCGGAACCCATGCGGGTTTCGGCCGGCTTCTTCGTCAGCGGACGGTCCGGATAAATGTTGATCCAGACCTTACCGCCACGCTTGATGTGGCGGGTCATCGCGATACGGGCAGACTCGATCTGACGGTTCGTGACGTAGGCCGGGCTCAGCGCCTGGATGCCGTACTCACCGAAGGTGACCTTGGTGCCGCCCGTTGCAGCGCCGGAACGACCCGGGTGGTGCTGCTTACGGTGCTTGACTCGACGTGGGATAAGCATTTAAGCCTGTCCTCCTTCTGCTGCGGGAGCAGCAGCTTCAGCTGCCGGAGCCTCTGCAGCAGCAGGTGCTGCGTCAGCTGCCGGACGGTCGGTACGACGACGGCGGTCACCACGGTCCGCGCCACCCGGGCGGCCCGGGCGGTCGCTCGGACCACGGCCGCGGGACGGAGCAGCAGCTGCCTGCTGAGCCAGTTCCTTGGCAGTGACGTCGCCCTTGTAGATCCAGACCTTCACGCCGATGCGGCCGAAGGTGGTCTTGGCTTCGTAGAAGCCGTAGTCGATGTTCGCACGCAGGGTGTGCAGGGGCACACGGCCTTCGCGGTAGAACTCCGAGCGGGACATTTCTGCGCCACCCAGTCGACCGGAGCAAGCAATACGGATACCCTTGGCACCCGCACGCTGTGCGGACTGCATGGCCTTCTTCATCGCACGGCGGAAAGCCACGCGGGAAGTCAGCTGCTCAGCAACGCCCTGGGCAACAAGCTGGGCTTCCATCTCGGGGTTCTTGACCTCGAGGATGTTCAGCTGGACCTGCTTGCCGGTGAGCTTCTCGAGCTCGCCGCGAATGCGGTCTGCTTCTGCGCCGCGGCGGCCGATGACGATACCCGGGCGGGCCGTGTGGATGTCCACGCGGACACGGTCACGGGTGCGCTCGATTTCGACCTTGGCGATGCCAGCGCGCTCCATGCCCGTGGACATGAGCTGGCGGATGCGGATGTCTTCGCGAACGAAGTCCTTGTACCGCTGGCCAGCCTTGGTGCTGTCAGCAAACCAGTGCGATACGTGATCGGTGGTGATGCCGAGTCGGAACCCGTGCGGGTTTACTTTCTGTCCCACTTAGCGAGCCTCCTCTTTCTCCGGGGTAGCGACTACCACGGTGATGTGGCTCGTGCGCTTCTTGATCTGAAATGCGCGACCCTGAGCACGCGGCTGGAACCGCTTCATGGTCGGGCCTTCATCAACAAACGCTTCGCTGATGTAGAGGTCTCCTTCGTCAAAGGCAACGCCGTCGCGGTCCGCGAGGACCCGTGCGTTTGCCATTGCCGACTGAACTACCTTGAATACCGGCTCCGAAGCTGCCTGTTCGGCGAACTTCAGAATTGCCAGAGCCTCATTCGCTTGCTTACCACGAACAAGGTTGACGACGCGCCGGGCCTTCATAGGCGTTACGCGGATGTGACGCGCAATAGCCTTGGCTTCCATTGCTTTCCTTCTCTCGTCTTAGCCGTAGAGCGAGCGCCTTAGCGGCGCTTGCCCTTACGGTCGTCCTTGACATGGCCGCGGAATGTCCGCGTGGGAGCGAATTCGCCGAGCTTGTGCCCGACCATCGACTCAGTGACAAACACCGGAATGTGCTTGCGTCCGTCGTGAACGGCAATCGTGTGACCCAGCATGTCCGGGACGATCATCGAACGGCGGGACCAGGTCTTGATGACGTTCTTGGTGCCCTTTTCGTTTTCCCTGGCGACCTTCACAAAGAGGTGCTGGTCTACGAAAGGACCTTTTTTCAGGCTGCGTGGCATGTGTCCAGGCTCCTATCGCTTGTTCTTGCCAGTACGGCGGCGACGAACAATAAGCTTGTCGCTCTCTTTGTTGGGGCGGCGGGTGCGGCCTTCACGCTTACCGTTCGGGTTGACCGGGTGACGTCCACCGGAAGTCTTACCTTCACCACCACCGTGCGGGTGATCGACCGGGTTCATGGCGACACCACGGACGGTCGGGCGAACGCCCTTCCAGCGCATACGGCCGGCCTTACCCCAGTTGATGTTCGACTGCTCGGCGTTGCCGACCTCGCCGACGGTAGCGCGGCAGCGCACGTCAACGTTGCGGATTTCACCGGAGGGCAGACGCAGCTGGGCGAAACGGCCTTCCTTGGCGACGAGCTGAACCGAAGCACCTGCGGAACGGGCCATCTTGGCGCCGCCACCCGGACGCAGTTCAACTGCGTGGATGGTGGTACCAACCGGGATATTGCGCAGCGGCAAGTTGTTGCCCGGCTTGATGTCAGCGTCGGGGCCAGCCTCGACGAAGTCACCCTGGGACAGCTTGTTCGGGGCGATGATGTAACGCTTGGTGCCATCAACGTAGTGCAGGAGGGCGATGCGAGCCGTGCGGTTCGGATCGTACTCGATTTCGGCAACGCGGGCGTTGACGCCGTCCTTGTCGTGGCGACGGAAGTCGATCAGACGGTACTGGCGCTTGTGGCCACCACCCTTGTGACGGGTAGTGATCTTACCGGTGTTGTTACGGCCGCCAGTCTTGTGCAGCGGACGCAGCAACGACTTTTCCGGAGTCGATCGCGTGATTTCGGAGAAGTCGGCTACGCTCGAGCCGCGACGGCCCGGGGTAGTCGGCTTGTATTTACGGATTCCCATAATTCATTTCCTCGTTAAAGTGGTCTCCGCTACGCGAGCGGACCGCCGAAGATGTCGATTGTGCCTTCTTTGAGGGTGACAATTGCACGCTTGGTGCTCTTGCGCTGTCCCCAGCCGAATTTGGTCCGCTTGCGCTTACCGGCACGGTTGATGGTGTTGATCGATTCGACCTTGACGGAGAAAATCTTCTCCACGGCCAGCTTGATCTCGGTCTTGTTCGAGCGGGGGTCCACCAGGAAGGTGTACTTGCCCTCGTCGATCAGGCCGTAGCTCTTTTCCGAAACGACGGGTGCAATGACGACGTCGCGCGGGTCTTTGATGGTGGCTGCACTCACTTGGCATCCTCCTCGTTCTTTGCCTTGTCAGCGATGAAAGCCTCGAACGCAGCCTTGGTGAAGACAACGTCGTCGGAAACCAGCACGTCGTAGGTGTTCAGCTGGTCTGCGTACAGAACGTGAACATCTGCGAGGTTGCGCACGGACAGTGCGGCAACATCGTTGGCGCGCTCGATAACAACGAGCAGGTTCCGACGCTCGGAGACTGCACGCAACGCGGCCAGTGCTGCCTTGGAGGACGGCTTGGTGCCGGCAACCAGTTCAGAAACGACGTGGATGCGGCCGTTACGGGCGCGGTCGGACAGGGCGCCACGCAGTGCGGCAGCCTTCATCTTCTTGGGGGTCCGCTGGCTGTAGTCACGCGGCGTCGGGCCGTGGACGATGCCACCACCGGTCATGTGAGGAGCACGGATGGAACCCTGACGGGCGCGGCCGGTGCCCTTCTGCTTGAACGGCTTGCGGCCTGCACCGGAAACTTCGGCGCGGGTCTTGGTCTTGTGGGTACCCTGGCGAGCAGCAGCGAGCTGTGCGACGACGACCTGGTGCAGCAGCGGCACGTTGGTCTGGACGTCGAAGATCTCTGCAGGCAGGTCTACCTTGACAGTGCTAGTCATTTAACTAGGCTCCCTTCACGGCGGTGCGTACGAGGACGACCTGGCCGCGGGCACCGGGGACGGCACCCTTGATAAGGAGCAGCGACTTCTCGGCGTCAACAGCGTGAACCGTGAGGTTCAGCGTGGTGTGACGTTCTGCGCCCATGCGACCGGCCATTTTCAGACCCTTGAAGACGCGGCTCGGGGTGGATGCGCCACCGATTGAACCGGGCTTGCGGTGGTTCTTGTGCGCACCGTGGGAGGCTCCAACACCGTGGAAGCCGTGACGCTTCATAACACCGGCGAAGCCCTTACCCTTGCTGGTGCCGACGACGTCGATCTTCTGACCGGCTTCGAAGAGCTCAACAGAAAGCTCCTGGCCCAGTTCGTAAGACGCGGCGTCTGCAGTGCGCAGTTCGACGACGTGGCGGCGAGGAGTTACGCCAGCCTTTTCAAAGTGACCAGCCAGCGGCTTGGTGACCTTGCGGGGATCGATCTGGCCGTAGCCGATCTGAACGGCGACATAGCCATCAGTCTCTGCGTTGCGCAGCTGGGTGATGACGTTGGAGTCAGCCTGGACGACAGTTACCGGGATGAGCTTGTTGTTCTCGTCCCAGACCTGGGTCATGCCGAGCTTCGTGCCCAGCAGGCCCTTTACGTTACGGGTTGCGGTCATAGTTTTCTCAGCACCTCCCTACAGCTTGATTTCGATGTTCACGTCAGCCGGCAGGTCGAGACGCATAAGCGAGTCAACAGCCTTCGGCGTGGGGTCGATGATGTCGATCAGACGCTTGTGAGTACGCATTTCAAAGTGCTCACGGCTGTCCTTGTACTTGTGGGGAGAGCGGATAACGCAGTACACGTTCTTCTCCGTCGGCAGCGGCACGGGGCCCACTACCGTTGCGCCTGCGCGCGTGACCGTCTCAACGATCTTCCGCGCTGAAACATCAATGACCTCGTGGTCATATGACTTCAGCCGGATGCGGATTTTTTGTCCCGCCATGTCGCCTGACTCTCTTTCAGTCTGTGCTGCCCTCGAATAAAGGCTGCCCTGTTCACTTACGTGTTGTATGTGGCTGCCGAAGCATTTGAAGTAGTACTACCACCCGCCGCACAAGCTGAATCCGGAGGGATCCGGGTTCCTCAACTTGCCGGTGTAACCGACCCCCGCGGTCGGGCGTGTCGCGATTTCCACGCAAACGCGTCCGTATTCCTTTGGGGATCTGGGTTATGTTTGGGCTTCAGCTTGGACCCTGACACCCGGCATTATCCGGATCGGGACGCGAAGAAGCGCTTGAACAACTCACCTAGTATGCCGGAATTCCCCGGCATAAGCCAATCGGACCTCCCTGACCATTGCCATCGGCACCTGCGCTCGGGATGATGGGGGCATGACCGTCCAAGATGCTGCCACTGTGGGGGATCTTGCAGGCCGCATCCGGCCGGACTTCACTTTGGGTGTCGCTGCCGCGGCCTTCCAGATCGAGGGCTCGCTCACAGCGGACGGACGAGGACCGTCGAGCTGGGACGCATTTGCCGAGAAACCGGGCGCGATCGTCGATGGGCACTCCCCGGCAGTCGCCTGCGACCACTACAACCGGACGGACGAGGACATTGCCCTCATGCAGGACCTGGGCGTGGATTCCTACCGGTTCTCCCTCTCCTGGCCGCGAATCCAACCCGGCGGCAAGGGGCCCATCAATCAACAGGGCCTGGATTTCTACGACCGCCTGATCGACAAGCTCCTGAAGGCCGGGATCTCCCCCATGGTGACCTTGTTCCATTGGGATACTCCCCTGCCGTTGGAGCACGACGGCGGCTGGCTGAATCGGGCGACTGCGGAACGGTTCGCCGAATACTCCGCCGCGGCCGCACACCGCTTCGGTGACCGCGTGGCGCAATGGGTCACCCTTAACGAACCGGTTTCGGTCGCGTTGCAAGGTTATGCGCTCGGTGTCCACGCTCCCGGCAGGCGTCTGCTCTTCGATGCCCTGCCGGCTGCCCACCACCAGTTGTTGGGGCACGGCCTGGCGGTCCAGGCCCTGCGCGCCGCCGGCGTGGCGGGAACTGTCGGCGTAGCCAATGTCCACTCTCCGGTCCGGCCCGCAAGCAAGCGGCTTGCAGACGGTCTCATGGCCAAGGCCTTCGACCTCATCTTCAACCGGGTGTACGCCGATCCCATCCTCCTGGGGAAGTACCCAAAGCCGCCGCTCCAGGTAAGGCCTTGGTTCCGGGCCTTGGGCAAGGTCCGCGACGAGGACCTCAAAACCATCCACCAGCCGTTGGATTTCTACGGCCTGAACTACTACTACCCCGTCAAGGTGGCCTCGGGCCGCGGCGACGGAACCGCCCACTGGAACACCCCGGACATGATGGCCAAGCTGCCGTTCCATCTGGCGGCGTTTCCCGAATACGAGACGACAGGATTCGGTTGGCCTGTGGCTCCCGAACACCTCGGAATCCTGCTGCGGGAGCTGAAAGACCGCTACGGAGCGGCGCTGCCTCCGCTGTTCATCACGGAGAGCGGAGCGAGCTTTCCGGAACCGGACCACACCCAGGGTCCGGTGCACGACGCCGACCGCATCAGCTATCTTGCCTCGCACCTTGGCCAGGCCTTGAGGGCCACTGCCCCCGGCGGGATCGCCCACGACGTCGACCTTCTCGGCTACTACGTCTGGACGCTACTGGACAACTTCGAATGGGCCGCAGGCTATTCGCAACGGTTCGGCCTGGTGCACGTTGATTTCGATACCCTTGAGAGAACCCCCAAGGACTCGTACTACTGGTACCAGTCCTTGAGCAAGGCGCGACGGAGCTGATTCGAAGTCCCTTTGTGGACCGATTGTGCTAAATCAGTCTTTCCTGTTCGCCCGATTGATGCGCTTGGCGCGCTCGATCTCGCGGCGGAAGTATTTCCTTCCCCACAAGACCCCGGCTACCACAACAACCACCAAGACCAGAAAAATCAGCGTTCCCATTTCGCATTCCTCCCTTGAGGCAACGGTATCAGGGAGCAGTCCTGTTGAGCCGCCAGACCGCAAGGACAATCAATGCCAAGGCGATCACGGCGAGCATCGCGAAGGCATAGGAACGAAGGGCCCACATCACGCTGAGCGCAACGCCCACGGCACCCCACCACACGAACATGCGCTCGGCGAGGACAAGTCCGGCAAGCACTAGCACCGCGAATCCGACGAGGACCCATAGCTGCTGTGGCACAGTGCCCGGGAAGAGGCTTCCTGGCACTATCGAGAGGAGGCCTCCGAAGGACAACAAGCCTGAGGCGATCCCCCCTCTGATACGCCCCTCCAGCTTGTCCCCAACGTAATAGCGCACCCCTGCCAAAACGGCACCCAGGACCGCGAACCACTGCACCACCCAAAAGAGCTCGGGCCTGGCTCCATGGACGAAGAGGAGCGACCGCTGTGCGGCGGCAAGCACCAGCACCGCACCGAGCTCCGCGACAGCGAATCTGATGGCGCGAGGTACCTCGAGGAAAGCCACGGCCACGGCAGCGCCGAGCAAGCACGTTCCTGCCACAGCGGTGTCATCGTGCAGTAGGCCTGCAGCTGCGGCCAGGGCAAATCCCCCTCCTGCTGTTACAGCGAGCGACAACTTGCGCACTGGGTGCGATCCCACACCCGGGATCCGGGACCAACGGACAGCGTAAAGCACAGCGGCCGATCCTGCGCAGCCCAGGAGCCACGGCAGGAAATCCTCCCATTGAGCCCCAGACAGCCACAGGAGCCGAGCGTCATCCAGGACCGAAGCAGCCAAGACAGTAGCACCAACGAGGCTCGCGGCGGAGGCAAGCGGGTAGAAGCCCGGCATTCCCTCGACGTGGGAGGCCACGAAGCAGACCACCGCCAGCACCAGTCCAGCCATTCCCATGGCGGTGTCCGATACATCAACGGACGCCACCCCTCCGGCACCGCCGAAGGCCAGCGACGCCGCCAGCCAGAACCAATGTTCAGGGACGCCGCTTCCTGGTTGGACGAGTAGCCTCGCGCAAGTCACCACGAGTGACATAGCGAGCAGCACCAGGGGCACCGCCGTGTGGCCCAGCAAGGGTTCGGCCAGCCAGGTTCCGGGAGGGAAGGACACCTCGGGTCCGGCCGCCACCACCACTGCAATCGACGCCGGAATGGTGAAATACACAGCGCCTCGGGCGGTGAAGATCCGATGAGCGACCACGGCGGAAACCAACAGCACGGCCAGCTCAAGCAGCAGCACCCAGCGGCCGCCGTCGTGGGCTTCCGGCTGAGACACAGACGAAAGGTACGTCGCCGGCAGCACTGCTTGCGCGCTGAGCGTCACCCACACTGCCGCCTATTGGAAGGGAATCTGCTGCAATCGGTTCCGCATGAGCCCGCGAATGATGTGCTGCAGCACCAGGACTCCCGCGAAAGTCAGCGACACCGCCGTGGCGGAGGCTGATACGTCGTGGGCAAATACCGCGGCAACGGCGGCCGTGAGAATCCTGGCGGCGATGAAGTAGACGCCCTTCGACATGCGCGCGGGCACCGCAGCGACCATGACGGCGCTGAATACGGCGAAGATGGCAAGCAAAGCCTCGACCTCGTGAATGTGCCCACCGCGAAGCAATAGCAAGAGCGCCAACGTCGCCGGCGCGAAGACCGCGGAGGCGGCCTCGGTGCGAAGCAGGAACCCCGCCGCCACAGCCGACGCCGCCATGGTGATCGAGATCGCCACCGCCTGCCAGCTTCCGGCCACGGAGCCGTCGGAGTACCTCCCGGAGACGCTGACGACGGCGACTGCGCCGGCCATGAAGGGGAGCACCACGGCGGAATCGACTGTCGCAAGGCCCCGGTCAATACCGCGGACCGCCTCCACGAGGGGCGGAATCAGTTGGACTGTCAAGGCGACGAACACCACGGTGGCAAGTTGAAGCCTCTCCCCCGCCACCACCAAATCGCCTCCGTCCCGGAGCAGCTGCAGATAGCCTGTGCCGGCGAGCAGGGTGACGAGCGCACGGGCTGCCCACCAATAGCTGCGGCGATGCAGGGTGCGGGGAAGGCGGAGCGCCTGAACGGCGAAGTACAGCGCACCGACGAGCAACACCGTGTTTCCCAACGACACGGACACTGCCCCGAAGGACAACGCCCCCGACCAGGCAAATGCCGCCGGGGCGAGGAACTCGACCACCCTTCCGGTCCTCACGGCGTCGCCCACAGCTTTCGGGAACAGCGTCAAGCCGAGCAAAGCGACTGCAAGGACGTGAATCACCACGGCCGATACAGTGAGGGGCTGGCCCGATGCTTGGTCCAGCAAAAAAAGCAAAGGCAGCGCTGCCATGCCGGTACCGGCAAAGGCTGCGAGGCAGGCGGTCGGCGCGAAGGTGCTGACACCCGAGCGGACCAGCGCAGCCTCCAATAGCAACTGGAACGTCACTGCGGCGAGGAACGCCAGGACGACGGCGGCAAGGCGCTCGGGAGTCTCCGGCACTACCGCCGCCGTCGCTGCCGGGACACTGAGAGTGAGCGCAATGCGCCCCGCGAGGACAAAGGCCTTGCGTTTGCCCTCCCTAGACCTGCTTGCGCGCAGCAGCCAGAACGCGCCGGCGATAGCCAACAATGCCGCTGTCGGCCAACCGCCCAGCTCATCGGCAAACGGGGCAGCAATCACAAGAGCGGCAACAGGGAGCCACTCGGCCTCGCCGCCCAGCTTCCACGCCAGGACCAGACCGCACAGGAGGGCCGCGAACAACGGGATCCCCACGGGCGTCCCGGAATGCCGGACCAGGATGGCAAGGCCCGCCATGAAGGCAGCCGCCGATTGAAGGCCAAAACACGCCACGGCATCAATGCGGCAGCGCCGGATCGCCTGGGATGTGCCCAGCCCAGGGAACCAACGGACCAGCCGGCTGCTGTCGAATGCCGACCATAGCGACTGCGCCGCAAGGAGAACGACGCCGGCCAGCAGCACTTCCGGGAGTCCAAGCCCCGCGTCGGACAGGAGTACAAGGAACGCCACCGTGAATGAGAGCCGCGCGGCATAGAACTGTGGGAGCCGGAAGATGCCCTGCGGAAGGGCCGCCATCACGGCAAAATACAGTCCACACGCCATCATGACGATGGCGTACTCACCCTTCCCCAAATGTTGGGGAACGAAGCTCGCGGCAAGCGTAACGAGCGGCACCACATAGGGGTGGAGGGACATCAAGGGCCGGACATAGACCGGCGGAAGCCAGCGCGGTCTGCGCATGGCTATCAGGGTCAGGACTACGGCGAATCCGATCAGGCATGCGAAATACCAGACGAGGGCACCGCCCAGCATGGACACGCCCGACCACGCCGCGGAGACCACGAAGCTCAACGACAGGAAAGCGAGAACCCTGTTGTCGAGTCGCACCGCGGCGACAACATAGGCCACTGTCCCGACGACGGACGTAACCAGCCAGGCCGCCGGGCCATTATGCAGCGCGAAGTTGTACATCGCCAGGCCCGTCACGGGGATCAACGCAAGGCCTGTTCCCGCGAAGGCGATCGCGGCGGGCCGAAGCCTGGAAGCCCTCGCGTGGAGGATGAAACCCGCAGCATAGAAGGCAGCCGTGATGGCCCAGACTCCGACGAAGCGGAGAACGGACGGAAGGCTGGAGCCGATGAACAGCGCCGAAGCGGCGACCAGCAGCAGGCTTGCCACGTAGAGGGTGATGTTGATGTTCTGCCGGTCCCGCTTCCGTTTCCGGGCCGCTTCCTCTTCCCGCAGCGCCTCCGGCGGGATCCGGGCCTCTGGCGACTGGATTGCTTGCATCCGGGCTGGTTGCGGCTGGATGGGGAATGGCCAGGGCTCAACTGGAACGGGCAGGGCCGGAACGGTCTTGGCTGGAGCGGTCTTGGCTGGGGCGGCCTGGCCTGGAGTTGCTAGGGCCGGGACGCTCTGAACGGGAGCTGTCGCGCGCGTTTGCCAACCCTCCGGGCGCGACGGGCCGGACTCCCGGTACTCCGCGGGAGCAGCTCCGCGGTGGGCCTCGGCGTCGCGCCACCCTGCAAGGTGGCCGGCCAGATAGCCTGAGCGATACTGCCTGACGGAATCGTCTGCAAGCCGTTCGGCAGCACGTTCGGCAAGCCAACGCCCTTTCGATTTCCCTGAGGAATACGACACCAAAGCAGTGACCAGGACAAAAACCATTACGAGGATGGTGCCAAAGAAGCCAGACATTCCTGCTCTCCTGTCCAAGGGCGACGAAGCCGCACGGCCTGCGGATCCGCAAAGTCACGGATCCACACTTCGTCATTAATCCATTCGATAGATAAACCATAGCAAAGAAGAACCCCGCCACGATAGTGACGGGGTTCTTCTTTGCTTTGCTACCGGACGCCAGGCGTCCGATCCTCCACCGATCTACAAGTAGAAACTACTTGATGATCTTGGTAACACGTCCCGAACCAACGGTGCGGCCACCTTCACGGATTGCGAAGCCGAGGCCCTCTTCCATAGCGATCGGCTGGATGAGCTCAACGGTCATCTCAGTGTTGTCGCCAGGCATAACCATTTCCGTGCCTTCCGGCAGGGTGATAACGCCGGTTACGTCCGTGGTACGGAAGTAGAACTGCGGGCGGTAGTTCGAGTAGAACGGGTTGTGACGTCCGCCTTCGTCCTTGGACAGGATGTAGACGTTGGCCTCGAAGTCGGTGTGCGGGGTGATGGAACCCGGCTTGACGACAACCTGGCCACGCTCGACGTCGTCGCGCTTCAGACCGCGGAGCAGGAGGCCACAGTTCTCGCCGGCCCATGCTTCGTCGAGCTGCTTGTGGAACATCTCGATACCGGTAACGGTGGTCTTCTGGACCGGACGGATACCAACGATTTCAACTTCGGAGTTGATCGCGAGGGTACCGCGCTCGGCGCGACCCGTAACAACGGTGCCACGACCGGTGATCGTGAAGACGTCTTCGATCGGCATCAGGAACGGCTTGTCGCGGTCACGAACGGGGTCCGGAACCGAGTTGTCGACAGCTTCCATGAGGTCCTCGACGGACTTGACCCAAACCGGGTCGCCTTCGAGTGCCTTGAGGCCGGAAACGCGGACAACGGGAGCGTCGTCGCCATCGAAGCCCTGAGCGCTGAGCAGCTCGCGAACTTCCATTTCAACGAGGTCGAGAAGCTCTTCGTCGTCGACCATGTCGGACTTGTTCAGCGCGACCAGCAGGTAGGGAACACCAACCTGGCGGGCGAGCAGAACGTGCTCGCGGGTCTGAGCCATCGGGCCGTCAGTGGCGGCAACCACGAGGATCGCACCGTCCATCTGGGCAGCACCGGTGATCATGTTCTTGATGTAGTCAGCGTGACCCGGAGCGTCTACGTGTGCGTAGTGGCGCTTCTCGGTCTGGTACTCAACGTGGGAGATGTTGATGGTAATACCACGCTGGCGCTCTTCCGGAGCAGAGTCAATCGACGCGAAGTCGCGCTGCTCGTTGAGAGTGGGGTACTTGTCGTACAGCACCTTGGAAATGGCGGCAGTCAGCGTCGTCTTACCGTGGTCAACGTGACCAATGGTGCCGATGTTGACGTGCGGCTTAGTCCGCTCGAACTTTGCCTTTGCCACAGGTTCCTCCTAGAACGATTTCAAGTGAGTTGCTCCTCGGCCGCGCTTTTCGCGGCAGAAACTCCAGCAAGTCTACTTGGGGGCTTTGGATTTGGTGAAATTGCAGATTCAGGGACCAATGTTGGTACCTGGAGTCTGTTCGCGCAAGGACCGGGCTGCGGCCTGGGCTACAGCCCGGCGCCTGCGCTGAATGCTTTCCCGGAACGGGCCAACATCCTGGTTTATCCGTCGGTGATTACTCGCCGCGGTTCTTCTGGATGATCTCGTCGGCAACTGCCTTCGGGACCTCGGCGTAGCTGTTGAACGTCATGGAGTACACAGCACGGCCCTGGGTCTTCGAACGCAGGTCACCGATGTAGCCGAACATGCCGGACAGCGGAACGTGCGCACGGATCACCTTGACGCCAGCGGCGTCTTCCATGGACTGCATCTGGCCACGGCGGGAGTTCAGGTCACCGATTACTTCACCCATGTATTCCTCAGGGGTGCGGACCTCAACATCCATCAGCGGTTCGAGCAGAACCGGGTTCGCCTTGCGTGCGGCTTCCTTGAAAGCCATACGGCCGGCGATCTTGAACGCCATTTCCGAGGAGTCAACATCGTGGTACGCGCCGTCAATCAGCGTGGCCTTGATGCCGACAACCGGGTAGCCTGCCAGAACGCCGTCGTTGAGCGCATCCTGGATGCCCGCGTCAACGGACGGGATGTACTCGCGGGGCACGCGGCCACCGGTGACCTTGTTCTCGAACGCGTAGAGCTCGCCGTCGGCGGTGTCCATCGGCTCGATAGCGATCTGGATCTTTGCGAACTGACCCGAACCACCGGTCTGCTTCTTGTGCGTGTAGTCGTGACGCTCTACAGCGCGCTTGATGGTTTCGCGGTAAGCAACCTGCGGCTTGCCGACGTTTGCCTCGACCTTGAATTCGCGGCGCATGCGGTCCACCAGGATGTCCAGGTGGAGCTCGCCCATGCCGGCGATGATGGTCTGACCGGTGTCTTCGTTGAGGGAGACCTGGAAGGTCGGGTCCTCAGCGGAGAGCTTCTGGATGGCCGTGGAGAGCTTCTCCTGGTCACCCTTGGTGTTCGGCTCGATGGCAACCGAGATCACGGGCTCCGGGAAGCTCATGGACTCGAGGACGATCTGGTTGTTGGCGTCGCACAGGGTGTCGCCCGTGGTGGTGTCCTTCAGACCGATTGCTGCGTAGATGTGGCCCGCGGTAGCGCCTTCAACAGGCATTTCCTTGTTGGCGTGCATCTGGAACAGCTTGCCGATGCGCTCCTTCTTGCCCTTGGTGGAGTTGACCACCTGGGCGCCTGCTTCCACGTGACCGGAGTACACGCGGATGAAGGTGAGCTGACCGAAGAACGGGTGCGCCGCAATCTTGAACGCGAGGGCCGAGAACGGCTCCTCGGCGGAAGGCTTGCGGGTGAGCTCCTTCTCTTCGTCGCGCGGGTCGTGACCGACCATGGGCGGGACGTCGAGCGGGTTCGGCAGGAAGTCAACAACAGCATCCAGCATCGGCTGTACGCCGCGGTTCTTGAAGGCAGAACCACAGAGAACCGGGTAGAGCTCGGAGTTGATGGTCATCTTGCGGATGCCGGCCTTGAGCTCCTCGACAGTGAGTTCTTCACCGTCGAGGTACTTCTCCATGAGTTCCTCGGAAGCCTCGGCAACAGTCTCAACGAGCTGTGCACGGTATTCCTCAGCCTTGGCCTGGAGATCGGCGGGGATCTCCTGGACCTCGTACTTGGCACCCATGGTGACGTCACCCTTGGCATCGCCCGGCCACACCAGTGCGCGCATCTCAAGGAGATCCACGACGCCGATGAAGTCGTTCTCTGCACCGATGGGCAGCTGGAGAACCAGCGGCTTGGCGCCGAGGCGGCTGATGATGGTGTCTACGGTGAAGTAGAAGTCAGCGCCGAGCTTGTCCATCTTGTTGACGAAGCAGATACGCGGCACGTTGTACTTGTCGGCCTGGCGCCAAACAGTCTCGGACTGCGGCTCAACGCCTTCCTTGCCATCGAAGACAGCAACGGCGCCGTCGAGGACGCGCAGCGAGCGCTCGACCTCAACCGTGAAGTCCACGTGGCCCGGGGTGTCAATGATGTTGATCTGGTTCTTGTCCCAGAAGCAGGTCACGGCGGCAGACGTGATGGTGATGCCGCGTTCCTTTTCCTGTTCCATCCAGTCAGTCGTCGAAGCACCGTCGTGCGTTTCGCCGATCTTGTGGTTCACACCCGTGTAGAACAGGATGCGCTCGGTGGTGGTGGTCTTGCCGGCATCGATGTGGGCCATGATGCCGATGTTGCGGACCTTGCTAAGGTCGGTAAGCACGTCCTGTGCCACGGTGTCTCCCTTTCGGATGGACTACACGTTCGCCGCCAGCTCAGGGAGCCGGCGGCGTACGGGAAGTTTTACCAGCGGTAGTGTGCGAAGGCCTTGTTCGACTCGGCCATCTTGTGGGTGTCTTCGCGACGCTTCACAGCGGCACCGAGACCGTTGGACGCATCCAGGATTTCGTTCTGGAGGCGCTCGGTCATCGTCTTCTCGCGGCGGGCCTTGGAGTAGCCAACCAGCCAGCGGAGAGCGAGGGCGGTGGAGCGGCCCGGCTTGACCTCAACGGGAACCTGGTAGGTTGCGCCACCGACACGGCGGGAGCGGACCTCGAGGGAAGGCTTGACGTTGTCCATGGCCTTCTTGAGGGCGGCGACGGGGTCGCCACCGGACTTGGCGCGTGCACCTTCGAGTGCGCCGTAAACGATGCGCTCTGCGGTGGACTTCTTGCCGTCGATCAGAACCTTGTTGATCAGCTGGGTGACCAACGGGGAACCGTAAACGGGATCGGAAACTAGCGGCCGCTTCGGGGCCGGACCCTTGCGAGGCATATTACTTCTTCTCCATCTTTGCGCCGTAGCGGCTGCGGGCCTGCTTGCGGTTCTTGACACCCTGGGTATCGAGGGCACCACGGACGATCTTGTAACGGACACCCGGAAGGTCCTTCACACGACCACCACGGACCAGCACGATGGAGTGCTCCTGGAGGTTGTGGCCAACACCGGGGATGTAGGCGGTAACTTCAACGCCACCGTTGAGGCGGACACGAGCAACCTTACGGAGAGCCGAGTTCGGCTTCTTCGGGGTGGTCGTGTAAACGCGGGTGCAAACACCGCGGCGCATCGGGCTGCCCTTAAGCGCGGGAGCCTTGGTCTTGGAGACCTTCGGCGTGCGGCCCTTGCGGACCAGCTGGTTAATCGTAGGCACTTTCGTGTTCTCCGTTGGTTGATCTCTGCTCCGCGCCCAGGCGTTGGCCTGTGTTTGCGTGAGAGCTTTGGCGTTGTCCATGCGACCCTGGCCCGAAGACCGGTGGGCGTGCAAAAGTGCGGCATTCGTTGCGCACGTAGCCCGCAACCCGGAAACAGGCTCCACCCAACATCATGAGAACAAAACCGAAATGATGCTGCGGCGGCCTTCATCCACTGCCACACAGAACAATTACCAAAATTCTAGCATGGCTTGATCTGAGGCCTTAATCGGGTGTAGAGGGGTGAACCACGACGGCGGGTGCCGGCCGCCGTCGTCGGGCGCTTAACGGGAAGGACCCCGCACTCAGTGAGTACGGGGTCCTTGCGTTTCAGACTTCTCAGCGGAAGTCGTTGCCGAGATCGTAGTCATCCAGCGGGATGGCGTGGAACTCGGGAGCTCCGTCGCCGCCCAGGGCGTCATACGAGAAGTCGGTGAAGGCGCTGGGGCCCGTGAACAGGCTTGCCTTTGCTTCTTCAGTCGGCTCCACGGTGACCTCGGTGTAACGGGGCAAGCCCGTACCGGCCGGGATGAGCTTACCGATGATGACGTTCTCCTTGAGGCCGAGCAGCGGGTCGCTCTTGCCTTCCATGGCCGCCTGCGTCAGAACGCGGGTGGTCTCCTGGAAGGAAGCGGCCGACAGCCAGGACTCAGTTGCCAGAGATGCCTTGGTGATACCCATCAGTTCCGGACGGCCGGAAGCCGGGGTACGGCCTTCGGACACCACGCGACGGTTCTCGTCTTCGAAGCGGCTGCGCTCAGCGAGCTCGCCCGGAAGCAGATCGGAGTCGCCGGATTCGATGACGGTCACGCGGCGCAGCATCTGACGGACGATGACTTCGACGTGCTTGTCGTGGATGCCGATGCCCTGGCTGCGGTAAACGCCCTGGACCTCGTCCACCAGGAACTTCTGGGCGGCACGCGGACCCATGATGCGCAGAACCTGCTTCGGGTCCACAGGACCGTTGATCAGCTTCTGGCCGACGCTGACGTGCTCGCCATCCTCGATGAGGAGGCGGGAACGGCGCAGCACCGGGTAGGCGATCTCCTCGGAACCATCGTCCGGGGTGATGATGAGGCGCATCTGGCGCTCGGACTCTTCGATGGCGATGCGGCCGGCTGCTTCAGCAATCGGTGCAACACCCTTCGGAGTACGGGCTTCGAAGAGCTCCTGGATACGGGGCAGACCCTGGGTGATGTCGTCGCCACCGCTGGCGGAAACAGCACCACCGGTGTGGAACGTACGCATGGTCAGCTGGGTACCGGGTTCACCGATGGACTGTGCGGCGATGATGCCGACGGCCTCTCCGATGTCCACGGTCTTGCCAGTGGCCAGCGAACGGCCGTAGCAGAGCGCACAGGTACCGACCTTGGACTCACACGTGAGCACGGAACGGACCTTGACCTCGGTGATGCCGGCTGCGAGCAGCTCGGCAATGACGACGTCGCCGCAGTCGGTGCCGGCAGCTGCCAGCACAGCACCCTTGGAGTCGACGACGTCGACGGCGAGGGTACGTGCGTAGGCGCTGTTCTCGACGTTCTCGTCAAGGACCAGCTCACCGTTGGAGTCCGGCACGGCGATTGCGGTCATGAGACCACGCTCGGTGCCACAGTCCTCTTCACGGACGATGACGTCCTGCGAAACGTCCACCAGACGACGGGTCAGGTAACCCGAGTTGGCGGTACGCAGCGCGGTGTCGGCCAGACCCTTACGGGCACCGTGCGTGGCGATGAAGTATTCCAGCACCGACAGGCCCTCGCGGTACGAGGACTTGATCGGACGCGGGATGATCTCACCCTTCGGGTTGGCCACAAGACCACGGATACCCGCGATCTGGCGGACCTGCATCCAGTTACCACGTGCACCGGAGGACACCATGCGGTTGATGGTGTTCATCGGGGACAGGCTGTCACGCATCGCCTGGGCGATTTCGTTGGTGGCCTTGTTCCAGATCTCGATCAGTTCCTGGCGACGCTCGTCGTCGTCGATCAGGCCCTTGTCGTACTGGCCCTGGATCTTGGCAGCCATGGTCTCGTAACCGGCAAGGATGGCCGGCTTGGAGGTGGGCACCTCGATGTCGGAGATTGCCACGGTGACGCCCGAGCGGGTTGCCCAGTAGAAACCGGCGTCCTTCAGGTTGTCCAGCGTTGCAGCCGTGACAACCTTCGGGTAGCGCTCTGCGAGGTCGTTGACGATACGGGAAAGCTCGCCCTTGTCGGCAACAGCCTCAACCCACGGGTAGTCCTCCGGCAGGGTCTCGTTGAAGAGAACCTGGCCGAGGGAGGTCTGGACCAGTGCGGTCTGACCCGGCTCCCAACCTTCCGGAGCTTCCCAGCCGGCGTAAGGCACAAAGCCCTCAAGGCGGATCTTGACCTGGGAGTTCAGGTGCAGCTCGCGGGCATCGTAGGCCATGATGGCTTCCGAAACCGAGGAGAAGATACGGCCTTCGCCTGCGGAACCAACGCGCTTGGTGGTCAGGTGGTACAGACCGATGATCATGTCCTGCGAAGGCAGGGTCACCGGACGGCCATCTGACGGCTTCAAGATGTTGTTGGAGGACAGCATCAGGATCCGGGCTTCAGCCTGCGCTTCGGGGCTCAGCGGCAGGTGGACTGCCATCTGGTCACCGTCGAAGTCGGCGTTGAAGGCGCCACACACCAGCGGGTGAAGCTGGATGGCCTTGCCTTCTACAAGCTGCGGCTCGAATGCCTGGATGCCGAGGCGGTGCAGGGTAGGTGCACGGTTGAGCAGCACCGGGTGTTCGGTGATGATCTCTTCCAGCACGTCCCAGACCTGCGGGCGGTAACGCTCGACCATGCGCTTTGCCGACTTGATGTTCTGCGCGTGGTTGAGGTCAACCAGGCGCTTCATCACGAACGGCTTGAAGAGCTCCAGGGCCATCTGCTTGGGCAGACCACACTGGTGCAGCTTCAGCTGCGGACCGACGACGATGACCGAACGGCCGGAGTAGTCGACGCGCTTGCCGAGGAGGTTCTGGCGGAAACGGCCCTGCTTGCCCTTGAGCATGTCGCTCAGGGACTTCAGCGGACGGTTGCCCGGACCCGTGACAGGACGGCCGCGACGGCCGTTGTCGAAGAGGCTGTCAACAGCTTCCTGAAGCATGCGCTTCTCGTTGTTGACGATGATCTCCGGAGCGCCGAGGTCAAGCAGTCGCTTGAGTCGGTTGTTGCGGTTGATCACACGGCGGTACAGGTCGTTGAGGTCGGAGGTCGCGAAACGGCCACCGTCCAGCTGGACCATCGGGCGCAGTTCCGGCGGGATCACCGGGACGGCGTCCAGCACCATGCCAAGCGGGCTGTTGTTGGTGGTCAGGAATGCGTTGACAACCTTCAAGCGCTTGAGGGCACGCGTCTTGCGCTGGCCCTTGCCGTTCTGGATGGTGTCGCGGAGGGACTCCGACTCTGCCTGCATGTCGAAGTTCTCAAGACGCTTCTTGATGGCTTCGGCACCCATGGAGCCTTCGAAGTACATGCCGTAGCGGTCGCGCAGTTCGCGGTACAGGCCTTCGTCACCCTCGAGGTCGGCGACCTTCAGGTTCTTGAAGCGGTCCCAGACCTGCTCGAGGCGCTCGATCTCAGCATCCGCGCGCTTGCGGACGTTGGCCATCTGGCGGTCCGCGGAGTCGCGGGCCTTCTTCTTGTCCGCAGCCTTGGCGCCTTCACCTTCGAGGCGGGCAAGCTCGTCCTCAAGGTCGCGGGCAATCGTGGCGATGTCGCTGTCGCGGTTGTCGACGAGCTGCTTCTTCTCGAGGTCGTGCTCCACCTGGAGGTTCGGCAGTTCCGCGTGACGGCTCTCGGTGTCGACGCTCGTGATCATGTAGGCAGCGAAGTAGATGACCTTTTCGAGGTCCTTCGGTGCCAGGTCAAGGAGGTAGCCCAAACGGGAGGGAACACCCTTGAAGTACCAGATGTGCGTGACGGGAGCGGCCAGCTCAATGTGGCCCATGCGCTCGCGGCGCACCTTGGCGCGGGTGACTTCAACGCCACACCGCTCGCAGATGATGCCCTTGAAGCGCACGCGCTTGTACTTGCCGCAGTAGCATTCCCAGTCCCGGGACGGGCCGAAGATCTTCTCGCAGAAGAGGCCGTCCTTCTCGGGCTTGAGCGTGCGGTAGTTGATGGTTTCCGGCTTCTTGACCTCACCGTAAGACCAGCCGCGGATGTCTTCCGCGGTGGCGAGGCCGATCTGCATGAGGCCGAAGGAGGATTCGCTGGACATATGGTCCCTGTTCTCTCTTGTTCTCTAAATTCTGAAGTCTTGGGTTTACGGAAAGAGGCAGCAGCCTTGGCTGGCGGTCTGCACCGCCAGCCAGAGCGGCTGTTTAGACCTCTTCTACGGAGCTGGGCTCTGCGCGAGACAGATCGATGCCCAGTTCTTCCGCAGCCGTAAAGACTGCGTCATCAGAGTCACGCATTTCGATCGTCGTACCATCCGTGGAAAGGACTTCCACGTTCAGGCACAGCGACTGCATTTCCTTGATCAAGACCTTGAAGGATTCCGGAACGCCAGGCTCGGGGATGTTCTCGCCCTTGACGATGGCTTCGTAGACCTTCACGCGGCCGTGGATATCGTCCGACTTGATCGTCAGCAGTTCCTGGAGGGTGTAGGCAGCGCCGTATGCTTCGAGCGCCCACACTTCCATTTCACCGAAGCGCTGGCCACCGAACTGAGCCTTACCACCCAGCGGCTGCTGCGTGATCATGGAGTACGGGCCGGTGGAGCGTGCGTGGATCTTGTCGTCCACCAGGTGGTGGAGCTTCAGGATGTACATGTAGCCCACGGAGATCGGGTCCGGGAACGGCTCGCCGGAGCGGCCGTCGAACAGACGGGTTTTGCCGGAGGAGTCGATCAGGCGGTCGCCGTCGCGGGTCACGTTGGTGGAATCCAGCAGACCTGTGATTTCCTCTTCGCGTGCACCGTCGAACACCGGGGTGGCAACGGTCGTCTGGCCGGTTTCACGAGGCAGGTTCGGGAGGTTCTTGACCCACTCCGGCTCGCCTTCGATCTTCCAACCGGTCTTGGCAACCCATCCAAGGTGCGTTTCGAGCACCTGGCCGACGTTCATACGACCCGGAACACCCAGGGGGTTCAGGACGATGTCCACAGGGGTGCCGTCGGCAAGGAACGGCATGTCTTCGATCGGCAGGATCTTGGAGATGACGCCCTTGTTACCGTGGCGGCCGGCGAGCTTGTCGCCGTCGGTGATCTTGCGCTTGGCGGCAACGTAGACGCGGACCAGCTGGTTGACGCCCGGGGGCAGCTCGTCGTCGTTGTCGCGGTCGAAGACGCGCACGCCGATCACCGTGCCGGACTCACCGTGGGGAACCTTCAGGGAGGTGTCACGCACTTCGCGGGACTTCTCGCCGAAGATCGCGCGGAGGAGGCGCTCTTCCGGAGTCAGTTCGGTTTCACCCTTCGGGGTGACCTTTCCGACCAGGATGTCGCCGGCTTCAACCTCGGCACCGATGTGGATGATGCCGCGCTCGTCCAGTCCTGCGAGGACTTCCTCGGACACGTTGGGGATGTCACGGGTGATTTCCTCGGCACCAAGCTTGGTGTCGCGGGCATCGATCTCGTGCTCCTCGATGTGGATGGAGGAAAGGACGTCCTCAGCGACGATGCGCTGCGACAGGATGATGGCGTCCTCGAAGTTGTGGCCTTCCCAGGACATGAATGCCACGAGGAGGTTCTTGCCGAGGGCGAGCTCACCCTGGTCCGTTGCCGGGCCGTCAGCGATGATGCCGCCGACTTCGAGGCGCTGGCCTTCGTTGACCAGGACACGGTGGTTGTAGCAGTTGCCCTGGTTGGAACGGGCGAACTTGTTGATGCGGTAGCTGGTTTCCGTGCCGTCGTCGTTAAGCATGGTGACGAGGTCAGCGGAAACTTCGTTGACGACACCGGCCTTCTTCGCGATGACGACGTCACCGGCGTCGACGGCGGCAGCGCGCTCCATGCCGGTACCCACGAACGGAGCCTCGGAACGGACCAGCGGCACAGCCTGGCGCTGCATGTTGGCACCCATGAGTGCGCGGTTTGCATCGTCATGCTCGAGGAACGGAATCAGGGCGGTAGCTACGGACACCATCTGGCGCGGGGAAACGTCCATGAACTGAACTTCGCCGGCCGGAACCAGAACGGGCTCGCCTCCACCACCACGGGCACGGACAAGCACGGTCTCTTCCGCGAACTTCTTGTCGGCATCCAGCGGTGCGTTGGCCTGTGCAATCAGGACTTCGGCTTCGTCGTCGGCGGTGAGGTACTGGACCTCATCGGAAACGACGCCCTCGGACACCAGGCGGTACGGAGTCTCGATGAAACCGAACGGGTTGATGCGGCCGTAGGAAGCCAGCGAACCGATCAGGCCGATGTTCGGGCCTTCAGGAGTTTCAATGGGGCACATACGTCCGTAGTGGGACGGGTGAACGTCTCGGACTTCCATGCCTGCGCGGTCACGGGACAGACCACCCGGGCCAAGGGCCGACAGGCGGCGCTTGTGGGTCAGACCCGACAACGGGTTGTTCTGGTCCATGAACTGGGACAGCTGGGACGTTCCGAAGAACTCCTTGATGGCTGCCACAACAGGGCGGATGTTGATCAGGGTCTGCGGCGTGATCGCTTCGACGTCCTGCGTGGTCATGCGTTCGCGGACGACGCGCTCCATGCGGGACAGGCCGGTGCGGACCTGGTTTTCGATCAGTTCACCGACAGCGCGGATGCGACGGTTGCCGAAGTGGTCGATGTCATCGATCTCGACGCGGAGCTCGTGGTCTTCGCCATCGCGCTTGCCCATGAGGGTCTTCTCGCCGGCGTGGAGCGCGACGAGGAACTTGATCATGGCCACGATGTCTTCAACGTGCAGGACCGAAGCTTCCTTGTCGCCAAGGGAGCGGTCGATGCCGAGCTTGCGGTTGATCTTGTAACGGCCAACCTTGGCCAGATCGTAGCGCTTGGCGTTGAAGTACAGGTTGTCCAGCAGGGACTGGGCAGCCTCGACGGTGGGCGGCTCGCCCGGACGCAGCTTGCGGTAGATGTCCAGCAGGGCGTCTTCGCGGGTTTCGGTGGCGTCCTTCTCCAGCGTTGCGCGCATGGAGTCGTACTGGCCGAACTCTTCGAGGATCTGGCCTTCGGTCCAGCCGAGGGCCTTCAGCAGAACGGTGACCGACTGCTTGCGCTTGCGGTCGAGGCGTACGCCGACCTGGTCGCGCTTGTCGATTTCGAGTTCGAACCATGCACCGCGGGACGGGATGATCTTTGCAGTGAAGATGTCCTTGTCACTGGTCTTGTCTGCGGTGCGCTCAAAGTAGGCGCCCGGCGAACGGACCAGCTGGGAGACGACGACACGCTCGGTGCCGTTGACGACGAACGTTCCCTTCTCGGTCATGAGAGGGAAATCGCCCATGAACACGGTCTGCTGCTTGATTTCACCCGTGTTGTTGTTCATGAACTCGGCCTTGACATACAGCGGTGCCGAGTAAGTGGCGTCACGGTCTTTGCATTCGGCCATGGTGTACTTCGGATCAGCGAACTCCGGCTCGGAGAAGCTCAGGGACATGGTGCCCTGGAAGTCCTCGATGGGGGAGATCTCTTCGAAGATGTCGGCAAGTCCGGAGGTGGTGGCGACGCTCAGGTCGCCTTCCTCGACAGCCTTCGCTACCCGCGACTGCCAGCGTTCGTTTCCGACCAGCCAGTCAAAGCTGTCTGTCTGCAGTGCGAGCAGATTCGGAACGTCCAGCGGTTCGTGAATCTTTGCGAATGAGAGCCGGCGAGTTGCACCATCGGTGCTTGCCGTATTAGCGGTTTCGTTATTAGAGGTGCTCGAGGCGACCAAGAGGGATCCTTCCACAGACCTTCAGGCGTTTTCAGATCTCCCCCGCTTGCACCCTGCAGATTGAATCCGCAGTGTACCTTTCCGGTTCCGCTATATGACCCGGGACCCCGGCTGACCAAGACCATGCTCGTTCTTAACGGCACGTCGATGGCGCAGCTGAGAGGTAAAGCCCACCGCTATATGAAGGCTGAAGGTTAACAGGGAAGACGCAAATATCCACAATACGGCAAATCAACCCACCTGTCTACCCCACATCCCGCCTGAATGCAAGCACCGTTGCCGCAGGCACCTATGCGGCAACGGCCTCTTGCTGGCGCGGGCGGAATGTTGATCCAGGCTCCATTGTTGAATGGAGAGGTGATCTACGCCACGGTAACCTAGGCTCACCACCCTTGATCGGAAGAGAGAAAATGAGCACCCCCTCAGACACAACGGACAACAACAACGACGTTGTCATCCTTTCCGCCAGCCGTACCCCACAGGGACGGTTGAACGGGCAACTGGCCGGGCTCACCGCCGTCGAGCTCGGCGCTCACGCCATTTCAGGCGCCATTGCGGCGAGCGGGCTCACCGCGGACAAAGTGGACGCAGTGATCATGGGGCAGGTCCTGCAGGCAGGCGCCGGCCAGAATCCGGCCCGGCAAAGCGCCATCGCCGCCGGCATCGGCTGGAACATCCCCGCCGTCACCATCAACAAGGTCTGCCTCTCCGGACTGACCGCCGTGATCGACGCAGCGCGAATGATCCGCAGTGGCGATGCCGCCGTCGTGGTTGCCGGCGGCCAGGAATCGATGAGCCGCGCTCCGCACTTGCTGCCCGGTTCCCGGCAAGGCTGGAGCTACGGCGCCATCCAGGCCCTCGACGTCGCTGCCCACGACGGGCTCACCGACGCCTTTGATGGCCAGTCAATGGGCCTGTCCACCGAGATCAAGAACCTCTCGCTGGGCATCGACCGCCGGTCCCAGGATGAAGTGGCCGCCGCTTCGCACCAGCGTGCGGCCGCGGCCGCCGAGCAAGGAGTGTTCGACGGCGAGATCACCCCCATCAGCGTCAAGCAGCGCAAGGGAGAACCCTTGGTGCTGACAAGGGACGAAGGCGTCCGCCCGCAGACCACGCTCGAGACCCTGGCCCCCTTGAAGGGCGCCTTTGCCACCGACGGAACCATCACCGCAGGCAACTCCTCTCCCCTGTCCGACGGCGCCTCCGCACTCGTGCTCACGAGCCGCCGCTTCGCCGAGGAGAACGACCTTGACTACCTTGCCGTCGTCGGCAAGCCCGGCCAGGTGGCGGGACCCGACAACAGCCTGCATTCGCAGCCTTCCAATGCGATACGGCACGCGCTGGACCGTGCTGGGTGGACAACGTCCGACCTGGACTTCATCGAGATCAATGAAGCCTTCGGTTCGGTGGCGGTACAGTCCTTGAAGGACCTGGACTATCCCTTGGAGAAGTGCAATGTGCACGGCGGAGCAATCGCGATTGGACACCCGATCGGTGCCTCAGGAGCGCGGCTGGCCCTCCACGCGGCCCACGAGCTGAAGCGCCGCGGTAAGGGTAAGGCGGCGGTTGCGCTCTGTGGTGGCGGCGGCCAAGGTGAAGCACTGCTTCTCTACCGCGACTAGATATTCGGCGAGTTCGGCGGCGGAGTGGCCGTGAACGGAAATGGAGCATGAATGCGGGGCACTGAGCGATTCCTGGCTGACGCGGCCGCACGCGGACTCGACGTCCAACTCGTAGAGCGGGCGGCGGCTAGCAGCCTTGAGGAAGCTGCCCGCATCATGGGGGTCACACCGGCGGACATCGTGAAGTCCCTTGTGGTCAAACACCGGGACGGCTCGTTCCTGTTCGCGCTGGTTCCGGGTGACCGGCAGATCTCCTGGCCCAAGTTGCGCGCCCTCCTGGGCGTCAACAAGCTGTCCATGCCTTCGGCCGACATTGCCTTCGAGGCAACCGGTTATGAGCGCGGCACCATCACGCCGCTGGGAAGTTCGACGCCCTGGCCGGTCTATGCGGATGCCAGCATCGCGGGACGCAGGATCTCAATGGGCGCAGGCGAACACGGATTCAGCGCCTTCGTGAAGGCCGATTCCCTCACTGAGGCCTTGGGCGCGATCGTAGCCGACATCAGCGACCCCATCTGAGCAACGCGGGGTCACTTACGGCCCATCCGGCAGCACCTAATGGGCCGTAAGTGACCCCGCGTTGCTGTTAAATGCAGGAAAGCCCCGCCCGGACGAATCCGGACGGGGCTTCCTGAAAACGCGAACGCGAGTTACTTGACAGTAACCGTGGCGCCGGCAGCTTCGAGCTGCTCCTTGGCCTTCTCAGCGGCTTCCTTGGTGGCGCCTTCGAGAACAGCCTTCGGTGCACCGTCAACCAGGTCCTTGGCTTCCTTGAGGCCGAGGGAGGTGATGGCGCGAACTTCCTTGATCACTGCGATCTTCTTGTCACCGGCAGCTTCGAGGACGACATCGAATTCAGTCTTCTCTTCGGCCTCTTCAGCAGCAGCGCCACCGGCAGGGCCGGCGACTGCAACAGCAGCAGCGGTAACTTCGAAGGTCTCTTCGAAGAGCTTGACGAACTCGGAGAGCTCGATGATGGTCAGTTCCTTGAAAGCTTCAATGAGCTCTTCGTTGCTGAGCTTCGCCATGTTTGGCGTCCTTCCTATAGGTGGTGCTGCCACGGACGTTGTCCGTTACTGCACCGCAGTTTGAGTGGGGAGAACTTAGTTCTCTTCGGTTGCTGCTTCAGCGGCTTCAGCCGGAGCGGCAGCCTCTTCTGCAGCAGCCTCGGCGGGAGCCTCTTCGGCAGCCGGTGCTTCGTCAGCGGCCGGTGCTACAGCGCCGCCCTCTTCTTCAAGCTTGAGGCGCAGAGCGTCAATGATGCGTGCAGCCGCGGCAGCAGGTGCCTTGAGGATGCCTGCAACCTTGGCGAGCTGCAGCTCACGGGACTCGAGGGCTGCCAGTGCGGCAACCTCTGCTGCGTTCAGTGCCTTGCCTTCGAAGTAGCCGGTCTTGATGACAAGCTGCTTGTTGGCCTTGGCAAAGTCCGTCAGGCTCTTGGCGGCAGCAACCGCGTCACCCTTGATGAATGCGATCGCAGTGGGGCCGGCAAGCTGACCGTCGAATGCTTCGACACCAGCTTCCTTGGCTGCAATGGCGGTCAGGGTGTTCTTGACGACCGAGAACTTGGTGTCCAGGCCGAGAGAAACACGCAGCTGCTTGAGCTGTGCAACAGAGAGCCCGCGGTATTCGGTCAGGACAGCGGCGTTCGATTCCTTGAAATCGTTGGTGATCTCAGCTACTGCAGAGATCTTGCTAGGCGTTGCCATAACCCTCCTTCCGGGGAATAAAGCCGGTTTTCCGGGTCCCCGCTCAAAAGAGCTGCAACTAAAAAACGCCCCGCGCAGATGCACGGGGCTTGGCTCAACACGATCCAATGATCATGGAGATTTGCTTCGTTCACCTGCGCCGGCCGCCCTTTGTCAGGGTCCTTCGTCTAGGAAACCACTTGGTTCTTCCGCACGCAGCTACAGAGTTGAGCTGTGCCCGGAGGAGTGGATTCCCATCAACCGACGGTCTTTGGTAGTTCAAGCTTACGGGACGGGCAAGTGCATCGCCAAATCGCGCCGCCTACTCGGAGGAGGTGACCCTCGGCCCCATGTTCGGCAGTTCCTTCTGCCACAACCCCGTGACCCCGGCCGTGGTGAATCCCAGTTGCTTGTTCACCGTCAGCAAGTACCGGTTTTCCGGCGCATTCCAGGTGTAGATCACGCGGGCGTCGGGAAACTGTTCGCTCAGGCGCTGCATGTTGGCGACCTTGATGAGGAGCCCGAGCTTGTTCCCGCGGTGCTCCTGCAGGACGATCGTGTCGTCTTGGAAGACGACATCCTGGCGTTGCGCCAGGACCCCGATCGTGGTGAGTCCGACGATCCGCCCGCTGGCGACGTGTTCGACGGCGGTGACCACCGTTCGGCGTCCCTGCGCGACGGCGGCGTCCTCCGCCTGCCGCAACACACCGGCGTCGAACACTAATTGCTGCTGTTCGGCTTCCGGGGCCTCGTTGCCTTCCGACACCACCTCGCCGGCTGCGTTCTCCAGGGCGGCCACAGCTTCGAGCCACTGTTGGGGGCACCGATCGGTCCAGTGGTGGACCTGGTAACGGCCGGCGTTCGCGTCCTCGGCTTCGGCCTCAAGCTCGGCTACGAGCTTTGAATCCAGCGGGAGCGCGCAGGAACTGAACTGTTCGATGTGCTGCAGGGTGTAACCGGTACGCCGGGCAAAATCGACCTCGCGGCTGGCCAAGGGAACGAAGCCCAGGCCGCTGCCAGGCACGAGTTGCCCTTCGGCACCGCCCCGGAGGGACTCGGCAGGATGGTTCGTGTCCACCATGATCATGGTCCGGCCCTCGCTTCTGGCGAAGTGCTCGGCAGCTTCCAGGAGCTGCCGCCCGACGCCCCTGCGCTGGAATTCGGGAAGGATGTCGAGGGTGAACTCGGCCAGGTCCATGTTGTCGGCAAGGGGAAGCGCGATGTCTACCGTACCGACAATGCGGCCGTCGACGCGGGCCACGAGAATGACCTGGCGTTCGTAAGGGTCGCCGAGTTCGAGCAGTTTTTCCAACGGCGTGTAGGCAAGATCGTCCGTGCCCCAGATCTGCATGCGGACCCTGCGGCTGACTTCGACGGCGGCCAGGAAATCCTTTGCGTCATCGGCGTCAAGGGAATCCGGGATCCAGAGTTGGCCGATCTCCACCGTGCTCGTCATTTGATCCTCTTTTGCCATTCGCCGTCGTATCCGGCCGGTTTGAAGCCGAGCTGTACGTTGATGGACAGCATATGTTCGTTTTCCTCGGCATTAAAAGTCATGACGCGCCCCACGGACGGATATTCCGTCTGCAGCCTGCGCAGATTGGCCAGTTTGACGAGCATTCCCAGCCCATGGCCCCGATGCGGCGGTGCCACCAAAGTATCGTCCTGCTCGGCCACACCGGGCTTCGCGGGATCAAGGTAGATCACGGTGTACGCAACGAGCTCCCCCATCCTCCGGTCTTGTGCGGCGGCCACGAGGGCAGTCTGACCCTCGGCAAGCATGGTGTCTTCGAGTTGCCTGACGCGGGCAGCGTCCCAGTCCTCTGCCTCGATCTCAAGGCCTCCCGCCGGAGTATCCGTGCTCATCCGGCCCATCAGCCCGGCCATGCGGTCCACGTATTCGGCGGGGCAACGGTTCGTCCAGGCAAGGACCCCGTAATCGGCGTCTGCTTTGGAGTGCGCCGCAAACTCCAGCCTTGCCCATTCCGCGTTGTGGTCCATGTCCAACGTGCTGAATCTGCTGGCCTGTTCCAAGGTGTAACCGTTCTTGAGGCAGAAGGCTGCTCCCGGAGCAACGTCGGATACTCCCCCGGGTACTCCCTCTGCTCCTGCGAGGCCGATGGGGTGTTCGGTGTGCGCCTGCAGGACGTGCCTCCCCTGGGCCTTCGCGATGCCTTCTACGGTGCGAAGCAACGCGGTTCCGATTCCGTACCGGCGGTACGCCTCCAGCACATCTACCTCGAGCCACGCGGTTTGGATGTTGTCCTTGAGCGGAACTTCGCAGGACGCGTGGCCAATGATCCTTCCGTCCACCCGGGCGAAGAAGTGCCTCGATACCGCGTATGGGGTATCGCGCCATCCGGCGAGCCGGGCCTGGGCCGAGGACGCCCGTTCCAGGTTTCCCCAGGTTTCCAGCACCATGGCGTCCATCACGGATGAGAGCTCCCGAAAAACCTTGCCGTCCGGACCATCCAGGGACTCCGGCAGATGGAGCTCGTGGATGCTGAAATCCGGAACCTGGCCTGTCATGCCCTCAGCCTAATCAGCGGTCGCCGGCCGCGATAGGTGACGGTTCGCCTACAACGAAAGGACCGCCCGGCTAATGCCGGACGGTCCTTTCAGAGTCGATGCTCCCGGCGGCTTACGCCTCGGTGAGAACCTTGGTGACGTTCGGGTCAACGGAGATGCCCGGACCGAACGTGGTGGCGACCGTAGCCTTCTGGATGTAGCGGCCCTTGGAAGCGGACGGCTTCAGGCGAAGCACCTCTTCCAGAGCGGCTGCGTAGTTCTCGGCCAGCTTCAGTTCGTCGAAGGAAACCTTGCCGATGATGAAGTGCAGGTTCGAGTGCTTGTCGACGCGGAAGTCGATCTTGCCGCCCTTGATGTCGTTGACAGCCTTGGTGACGTCAGCGGTCACGGTACCGGTCTTCGGGTTCGGCATGAGGTTACGCGGGCCGAGGACCTTACCGAGACGGCCAACCTTGCCCATGAGGTCAGGGGTTGCCACTGCGGCGTCGAAGTCGGTCCAGCCGGCTGCGATCTTTTCGATCAGGTCATCGGAACCAACGAAGTCGGCGCCTGCAGCGATTGCTGCTTCAGCCTTGTCGCCCGTTGCGAACACCAAGACGCGGGCAGTCTTACCCGTGCCGTGCGGCAGGTTGACGGTACCGCGGACCATCTGGTCGGCCTTACGCGGGTCAACGCCCAAACGGAAAGCGACCTCAACGGTGGCGTCGAACTTGGACGGGTTGGTGTCCTTGGCGAGCTTGATGGCCTCGAACGGGGCGTAGAACTTGTCTGCCTCGATCTTGGCTGCGGCTGCCTCATATGCTTTGCTGCGCTTTGCCATGCTGCTTATTCTCCTTGTGCAGTTGTGGTCTGCGGACCGCGCTGGGCCCTGCCACAGTTGGACATCCGGCGTGGATCTCCAACATTCTCAATATTTCAATGGTGCCGGTTTCCCGGCGGTGCTACCCGGCGTCGTCAGTTTCCCAAAACAGACGCCATGAAGCGGTGAGGGGAATTAACCCTCGACGGTGATGCCCATGGAGCGTGCGGTGCCGGCGATGATCTTGGCAGCGCCCTCAAGGCTGGTGGCGTTGAGGTCTTCCATCTTGGTGGTGGCGATCTCGTTAACCTGTGCCTGGGTCAGCTTGGCAACCTTGACGGTGTGCGGCGTGGCCGAACCCTTTGCAACGCCTGCAGCCTTCTTGATGAGCTCTGCAGCCGGCGGGGTCTTGGTGATGAAGGTGAACGAGCGGTCTTCGTAGACCGTGATTTCAACCGGGATAACGTTTCCGCGCTGGGCTTCTGTTGCAGCGTTGTACGCCTTGCAGAATTCCATGATGTTGACACCGTGCTGGCCAAGCGCAGGACCGATCGGCGGGGCCGGGTTGGCGGCACCTGCCTGGATCTGCAGCTTGATGAGGCCGGTGACCTTCTTCTTGGGAGCCAATGTAGGTCCTTCTCTCAATAACTTCCTAGGACACAGGAGCGTGCCTCAGGTTTGTGGCCGCCATGGCAAGGCGACCGACCGCTCCGTGGCTGCTAAGCGGGCAACCGCGGGGCGAAATTCTTGGATCAACTAGATCTTGGTGACCTGGTTGAATGCGAGCGTAACCGGGGTTTCGCGCTCGAAGATCGACACCAGCACCACAAGCGTCTGGGAATCCATCTTGATCTCGGAGATCGTGGCGGGAAGGGTCTCGAACGGACCTTCCTTGACGATGACGGACTCTCCGACCTCGAAGTCGATGTCGACGGGCGTCTGGTGCTGCTTGTTGACCGGCTTGCCCTTCTCGGCCTGCTGCTCTTCGAAGACCGGGGCCAGCATGGAGAAGACCTCATCGAGGCGAAGCGGGACCGGGTTGTGTGCGTTGCCCACGAAGCCCGTGACACCCGGGGTATGGCGGACGGCGCCCCAGGATGCGTCGGTCAGGTCCATACGGACGAGGACGTAGCCCGGAATGCGAACGCGGTTGATGATCTTGCGCTGGGCGTTCTTGATCTCAACGACTTCCTCCATGGGCACCTGGATCTCGAAGATGTAATCTTCCATGTCCAAGGTCTGGATGCGGGTCTCAAGGTTGGCCTTGACGCGGTTTTCGTAGCCTGCGTAGGAGTGGATGACGTACCAGTCGCCCTCCTGGCGGCGAAGCTTGGCCTTGAACTCCTCGGCGGGGTCGGCGGGCGCTACGGCTGCAGCGGCGGCCAGGGCGTCGGCGCCGGACTCGTCGTCGGACTCATCCTGGTCGGCGTCGTCGACGTCGGCAGTTTCGGGCGCAGCAGAATCGACCTCGGATCCTTCCACGGCGTCAGCCGTGGCGTGGGCCGTGCTTTCAGCGGGCCCATCCAGCTCAGTCTCAGTTACCTCGAGCTCCTGCTCAGACACTTGGTCTCCTGCTTCCTCATTGCCTAACATGCCTATTTAAATGGCTCAATTCCGCAAACCCTGTGAAATCCCTTGATTTTCCGGGGATTTCACGCGGTTTGCGGAGCGATCCGCTTAGTGGTTCGTGGTGCCGGTAGCGCCGAAAACCCATTTGATTCCCGTACCGAAAGCCAAGTCCAGGATGGTGACGACCAACATCATGATGGCCACGAACACCAGCACCACGACTGTGTAATTGACCAGTTCCTTGCGGGTGGGGGCAACTACCTTTTTGAGCTCGCCAATTACCTGGCGGACAAAAAGAGCAATTCGAGCGAAGAGTCCGGAATCGGACTTCTTGGCAGGGCGGCCCTTCGAGCTGCTCGCAGCTGTTTCGGTCACCTGATCCTCACTCATCTATGCAAACGTCGTTGACCCGACTCTGATCAGAGTCATGGTTGCTGCGCTTGTTCCGAGCGAAACCCGGAACAGCTTGCGCAGGGCAGACAGGACTCGAACCTGCAACCTGCGGTTTTGGAGACCGCTGCGCTACCAATTGCGCCACTACCCTATGGAACGAATCCATATTTGGCCGCACTCCATCATTGCCAAGGAATCCCCAAGAACACGGGATTCCGGGCCAATCTGGGGCGCGAACCATTGTGATGTTTTTCAACACCGGTGAACCAGTCTACGCAACAACGTCGCGATAGTCGAACCGGGCCATTTCCGGAGCGTTCAGCCTCGTGTGATCAGCGCTCGTTTGATCAGCATGCACTGTCACTTTCGAGACGTTAGCCCGATAGCTCCGCAGAACAGCATAAAGTAGATTCCGTCGAATCCCACCATCCAGCTCATGAGCTGCCCGCGAAGAACGGTGCTTTAATGTCTGCCGGAATACCTGCCGCCCGCATTTCACAGCGAATTTCCGCCATCGCCGAGTCCGCCACCCTTGCCGTTGACGCCAAGGCCAAGGCGCTCAAGGCAGCGGGTCGCCCCGTGATCGGCTTTGGCGCCGGGGAGCCCGACTTCCCGACCCCCGACTACATCGTCAAGGCCGCCGTCGAGGCCGCCTCGCAGCCGAAGTACCACCGCTACTCCCCCGCTGCCGGCTTGCCGGAGCTGAAGCAGGCCATCGCGGACAAGACCTTCCGCGACTCGGGCTACAAAGTCGATGCTTCCCAGGTGATGGTTACCAATGGCGGTAAGCAGGCTGTCTACAACACCTTCGCCACCCTGGTTGATCCGGGCGACGAAGTCATCATCCCCACGCCTTTCTGGACCACCTACCCGGAGGCAATCCGCTTGGCCGGAGGCGTTCCCGTCGAGGTCTTCGCCGGACCCGAGCAGGGTTACCTGGTCACCGTGGAGCAGCTCGAAGCCGCGGTCACCGACAAGACGAAGATCCTGCTTTTCGTTTCCCCGTCCAACCCGACCGGCGCCGTCTACAGCGCCGAACAAGTGGCCGAAATCGGAAAATGGGCCGCGGCCAAGGGCCTCTGGGTTGTCACCGACGAGATCTACGAACACCTGACTTACGACGGCGTCCCCTTCACCTCTATCGCCACTGCCGCTCCCGAACTCGGCGACAAGGTGGTCATCCTCAACGGTGTCGCCAAGACCTATGCCATGACCGGATGGCGTGTCGGATGGATGATCGGCCCGGCCGACGTCATCAAGGCCGCCACCAACCTCCAGTCGCACGCGACGTCGAACGTTTCGAACATCATGCAGATCGCAGCCCTCGCTGCGGTGTCCGGTCCGCTGACCGCCGTCGACGAAATGAAGGTCGCCTTCGACCGCCGCCGCAAGGCGATCGTTGCCGGACTGAACGCGATCGACGGTGTGGAATGCCCGACGCCGACCGGCGCCTTCTACGTGTACGCCGACGTCCGCGGGCTGCTGGGCAAGGAATTCCCGACCTCGAACGGTCCCGTCCGTCCGTCAACGTCCGCTGAGCTTGCCTCACTGATCCTCGACGAGGTTGAGGTCGCGATTGTTCCGGGCGAGGCCTTTGGCCCCTCCGGTTTCGTGCGCCTCTCGTACGCCTTGGGCGACGACGACCTCGCCGAAGGCGTTCGACGCCTCCAGGAATTCCTCGGCCAGGCCAAGTAGCCTTTCCCCCGCGCAAACGCCCGCTCACCTTGGGATAGAGGTGAGCGGGCGTTTGGGTTTAACCCGCCATAGGTGAGCGGGCGTTTGGGTTTAAGCCCCCATAGGTGAGCGGGCGTTTGGGTTTAAACCGCCATAGGTGAGCGGGCGTTTGGGTTTAAGCCCCCATAGGTGAGCGGGCGTCAGAGGAGGCGGCGTTCGGCGGCCCACTTGGTCAGTTCGTGGCGGCTGGAGAGCTGGAGTTTGCGGAGTACCGCAGAGACATGGGTTTCCACGGTCTTGATGGAAATGAACAGCTCCTTGGCCACCTCCTTGTAGCTGTAACCCCGGGCGATGAGACGCATGACTTCCAGTTCCCTCGCGGAAAGACGGTCGAGTTCGTCGTCGGCGATCTCGGCCGGGGAAGTTCCAAACGCGTCCAGGACAAAACCCGCCAGCCTCGGCGAGAAGACCGCGTCACCGTCGGCCACGCGGACCACGGCGTCGGAGATCTCCGGGCCGGAAATGGTCTTGGTGACGTAGCCGCGTGCCCCGGCCCGAATGACGGCCACGACGTCCTCGGCGGCATCCGAGACGCTCAAGGCCAGGAAGCTCGTGCTCCCGCGCAACGCCGAGGATGCACTGATGACCTCCCGGCCGCCACCGCCAAGGCCGCCGGGCAAGTGGACGTCAAGAAGCACCACCTCCGGCTGAACCTCGGCAATCACGGCGATGGCTTGTTCCACTGTTCCGGCCTCGCCCACGACGTCGATCCGCGAATCGAGGTCGGCCTTCAGCCCGGACCGGAAAATGGCGTGATCGTCCACGATCACCACGCGAACCTTCCGCGTTACTTGCTCTGATAGGGCGTTCATACTTTGGCTTCTCCGTTTCGGTTCTCTGCTTTGTCGGCGTTCTCGACGGGCAGTTTCAGGCGTACTTCGGTGCCCTCGGAACTACTGCTGATGACCGCAGTGCCGCCGTGGCGTTTCATCCGTCCGACGATTGACTCCTTGACACCGAGCCGGTCTTCCGGGACGGCATCCGGGTCAAAGCCGGGTCCGCGGTCCCTGACGAAAACCTCGCTGCCGGTGTCGGAAGTCTCGAGATAGACGGACACGGCTCCGCCGCCATGCCGGGCAGCATTGTGCATGGCCTCCCGGGCCGCCAGGACGAGGGCTTCGTGCCTGTCCGTCATGGCGGTGTCTCCGACGCTGACGACGTCGACCGGATGTCCGTGGGCGTCCTCCACTTCGGCTGCGGCTGCGGCAATCCGCTCCGCGAGGAGCCCCGAATCCTTGGCGGCGTCCCGGTACAGCCAGGTGCGCAGTTCACGCTCCTGGGCACGGGCGAGGCGGACCACGTCCTGTTCCGAACCGGCACGGCGTTGGATCAAGGCGAGCGTCTGCAGTACCGAGTCGTGCAAGTGGGCGGCAATCTCGGCCCGCTCGGTCTCGCGAACCCGCGCTGCCCGCTCAGTTTCAAGGTCCTTCCAGAACTTCAAGCCCCACGGCAGCAGCACCAAGGCCACGCCGCCCAGCACCGCGATGGAAGCCAGCAGCGCGAGCCAGGTCTGCTCCCACGAGCCGGAACCGGACACCATGACCAACACCCCGGCAACCACCAGGGCCAGGCCCGCAGCAAGGCGGACCCAGCCACCGGCTTGGTCCGCCTTCGTCTTGTCCACCAGCCCGGCCCGGCGCGTCTCGTCCAACTGCATCCACGCGATCGCCGCCCCACCGAGTATGGCCGCCGCCGGGATCAGCGTGCCGAGGGGGACCTCGACGCCGAACTGCCGGGCGATCAGGATGGCGGCCACCAGGAGCAGGCCGGCCCCGAGGAGGATCTCTTTCCCATACTGGATCCGCCGAATCCTGAACCAGGAGGCGACGACGGGAGCCGGGGTGGACAGCGGCACCGGCTGCGCGCCGTCGGGCGCTGCAACGTCGGGAGGAATGCTCACCGAAGGAGGCAGGCTCACCGCGGGAGCAATGGGCGACGCCGGCCGGCGGCTGTTTCGGCGGGCGCTTTCGTCAGCGGTGGGCACCATGACCCAGAGCCAGGCGTAGAAAGCCAGGCCCGCGCCGCCGGCGAACGAGGCAAGGACCATGGCGAGCCGGATGTACTTCACGGGCCAGCCAAGATGGTCCGCCAGGCCGCTGCACACGCCGGCAATGATCCGTTCGCTGCTCCGGACCAGCGGCGGGCGTTGCGTGGCGGTTGTCATGAATCCATCCAAACACGTATCAGGGTCTTCGGCGCTCGAAGCAGGGCATCTCAGGGGGCCACTCAGGGAACGTTCAGGGTATCCCCCAATAGAGGGAGACGTCGCCGGACGGCAAGATCGAAGTATGAACGCGAACAGCATGAATCCAGAGGGCCCCGGACAAGCTGCGGAGCCCGGACAACCTGCAGAATCCATCCAGCCGGCCGCGACGGGCGTGCCCGAAGAACCGGCCCAGCCGGACGCCGGCAACACCAGCGGCGCGGCACCGAATCACGCCGTGCCAGCTCCCCCGCAGAACTTCTTCAACTGGATCCGAAGCCAAGGCATCAGCCGTGGCCGGGACCGGTGGATGGGCGGCGTGGCCAGCGGCATCGCCCACCGCTTCGGCATCGATCCTTTGATCGTCCGCGGCATCTTTATCATCCTCACCCTCTTCGCCGGCATAGGCATCCTGCTCTATGGCATCGCCTGGGCGCTCCTGCCCGAACCCGATGGCCGCATCCATGCACAGGAGGCCGGGGCGGGCCGCTGGTCCGCAGGCATGACCGGAGCCCTCATCACAACCATCATCGGATTGCCAAGCCTCGGCCGCGGTTTCTGGGGATGGGGCTGGAATGGGGTTCCCGGACTCCTGTGGACGCTGTTCTGGGTAGGCGGCATCATCTACCTGGTCTATTTCCTGGTCCAGCGCAGCAAAGCCCGCAACGGAAGGCAGACAATGGGCACACACAACTACGCGGCCGCTCCAGGTTCCTTTGGCGGCGCGGAGACACACGCCTCGGCAGGCTACCCGGCCGGCCCTTACAGCGCGGGTCCTTACAGCGCCGGGACTTACGGAACCGGGACTTACGGAACCGGCGGAACCGGTAATTACGGAACCGGGGGGCCGGGAACCCCCTCGGGCCCCGTCAATCCCGCAGGGCCCTACCCACCGGCCGGCGTTCCCAACCGCCCCGAACGCCCCGAGCGTCCAAGGCGGCAGGGGCCGGGCGCGGCCATCGTAGCGGTCTCAGCGGGGGCTGCCCTGCTGGCCGGCGGAACACTCAAGCTGCTCGACGCCGGCAACGTCATCCATCTGGGCGATGCCGCCAACGCGGTGGTCTGGGCCACAGGCGCCGGAGTCCTCGGCCTCGGGATCCTTGTTGCGGGGCTTCGTGGCCGCACGTCGGGACTACTCGGCTTTCTGGCCATAGCCACGCTGGTGATCGGCGGCATCTTCAATATCGCGCCCAACGCGGACCACTTCCGTCTCCAGAATGCCCAATGGAATCCTGTGAGCATCGACGATGCCCGCAAAGGCTTCGACATCACCGGGGTCAACGGGACCGTCGACCTGACCAAGCTGAACCTGAGCGCGCCGCTGAGCTCCGACGTCGTTGTTCCGATGGACGTCACCGCCAGCAATATCAAACTCGTCATCCCGGCGACCGTGCCGGTGGAGGTCCAGGCGGACATGACCTTCGCGAACCTCAAGCAAGACGGTAGCGCCGTCACCCAAAGCAATGGCGGTACCCGGGACAGCTTCAACACGGACAAACCCGGCGCCAAGCTTGTCGTCAGGCTCAACGGCACTTTGAGCAACGTCACCGTCCAGGAAGGAAACTGACATGAGCACGCACGAACCCACGCAGGCATTTGAAACAGCACCTGAAACCCCGGTTCAAACCGCCCGGGCAAGGGTAGGCACCGTGGTCTGGGGGCTGATTGTCCTGGCACTCGCAGCTTTGATCATCATTTCCAAACTCGGCCTCGTGGTCCTCAACGGCACCTATGTGCTGATCGGGCTCATGATCGGAGCCGGCGCGGCACTCGTGATCGGAGGCCTGGTCTCCGCCCGCTCACGAAAAGACCGCGGGTCCAGCCCGGACTCCGGCGCCGCCGATTCCGACCACCGCTAGCAAGCAGCACGTGACAAAGCAGCCACAACAGGGAAGGCTCTAGCCATGAACAAGTTCTTCAGCATCGTACGGGGCATCGGCCTGAAGCGCGGTCCGCAGCGTTTGATCGGAGGGGTTTGCGGTGGCATCGCCGCCAAGCTGAATGTGGACGTAGCCTACGTCCGCATTGGCTACCTGATCTTCTGCCTGCTACCAGGACCCGCCGTCGTGATCTACGTGGTGGCATGGTTGCTGCTTCCCAACCAAAGCGGCACCATTGCGCTGGAATCCTTCCTCACCCAGCGCTCGCAAGGCAGGAACTAGCACAGCCCGGGTTCGCCCGGGCTGTTTCCTGGTTGTTTCAAAAGTCTCATCCGCGGCGGTCACGGTTTGTGTCCTACCCCACATTGCCCCCTACAATCGTTGTGAGCTCAGCGTGGCGCTCTGCACGTATACCTCCTAGCCAGGATTTGAGCCCTCATGAAAATTGGAATCCTTACCAGCGGTGGCGACTGCCCCGGACTTAATGCCGTCATCCGCGGCGCCGTCCTCAAGGGAATCGCCATCCACGGCCAGGAATTCGTCGGTTTCCGGGACGGTTGGCGGGGCGTCGTGGAGGGCGACGTCATCGACATTCCCCGGACTATGGTCCGCGGTATCGCCAAACAGGGTGGAACCATCCTTGGCACCTCCCGCACCAACCCGTTCGAAAACGGCGGCGGGCCGGATGTCATCAAGGCCCACATGGACCGCCTCGGCATCGACGCCATCATCGCCATCGGCGGCGAAGGCACCTTGGCCGCCGCGAAGCGCCTCACCGACGCCGGCTTGAGGATCGTGGGCGTCCCCAAGACCGTGGACAACGACCTCGACGCCACCGACTACACCTTCGGCTTCGACACCGCCGTCCAGATCGCCACCGAGGCCATCGACCGGCTGCGCACCACGGGAGAATCCCACCACCGCTGCATGATCGCCGAGGTCATGGGCCGCCACGTGGGCTGGATCGCCCTGCACGCGGGCATGGCCGCCGGCGCGCACGCCATCCTGATCCCCGAGCAGAAGGTCAGCATCGAGCAGATCACCGAGTGGGTCCAGGAGGCCCACGATCGTGGCCGTGCGCCGCTGATTGTTGTCGCTGAGGGCTTTGTTCCGGACCACATGGAGGCCCCGCACTCCGAACGCGGCCTGGATACCTTCGGCCGGCCCCGCCTGGGTGGCATCGCCGACCAGCTCGCCCCGGAGATCGAAGCCCGCACCGGCATCGAAACCCGTGCCACGATCCTCGGCCACATCCAGCGCGGCGGCGTCCCGTCGGCTTTTGACCGCGTCCTGGCCACCCGCCTGGGCATGGCGGCCATCGATTCCGTCGTGGAAGGCCGCTGGGGAACCATGGTGGCCCTCAAGGGCACGGACATCGAGCATGTGGGCTTCGAAGCCGCTTTGGGCAAGCTCAAGACCGTCCCGCAGAACCGCTATGACGAAGCTGCGGTGCTGTTCGGCTGAGCCGGTTCTTCACAAGAGCAGATTCTTCAAGGAGCAGGCAGGTACCACCCGGTGCCTGCCTGCTCCTTTCCTTTTCCGGGACTGCATAGACTCGATGTCATGGAACTTGATGCGGGATCGGCGGAAATTGTGCTGCTGGCCTGGGCCCGGCACTTAGGGTTCGACGACGAGGCCTTCAGTTTCGTCTCCGGCTCACCTGCTGCCCGCACCGGGGAGCGGCTGGTCAGGGAAGACGAAGACGCCGAATCCATCACCTTCGTGAGGCTCTTTGGCCGCTCCGCATTGGTGGCTCCCGCGTGGGCGGTGGCTGCCGCCGTCGAACTCTCGGACGATCAACTGAGCGAGCATTCCGCACTATTGCGGATCAGCCGCGAACACGGCGGCCACGGGCTCGGGACGTCGGCGCTGCTGTTCGCCGACGACCTTCCCCTCTTCCGGCCGGGCGGCGAAGTCACCGTCTCGCACGGCCACCCGGAGGCGATCGAGCTGGAGGGCAGGTGCCCTCCAGACGACGTCAATGAAGTCCATCTCTCAAGGATGGACCACCATTTCACCGTGATGGACGGCAACGAACCGGACCGCAAACCGGTGGCCTGCGGCGCCTATGCGGAGTGGCAGGGGATCCTCGCGGACATGGGCGTCCTGGTGCCGCCGGATTTGCGCCGGCAAGGACTTGGAACCCTGGCTGCCTCGATCGCCGCCCACGAGGCACTCGCCTCCGGCCTGACGCTGCAATGGCGAACAGCGCTGGACAACCGGGGCTCCATGGCCTTGGCCCGAAAGCTGGGATTCGTCGACGGGGGCATCCAGACCTCCGTCCTGCTCCGCTAACCGCGAGTTGGCAGACGATGCCCCCATTTTGAGGGCATCGTCTGCCAGTTCGCGCGGGCTAGCCGTCTTGCGAAACAGTTTGAGTCTTAGCCTCGGACGGGGCTGCCGCCGGAGAACCCCAACCCTGGACGGCCTTGGGCTTGCCAAACAACAACGCCGCTACTGCCCCCAGCAGAATCGCAAAAGCGGGCAGCAGGACCGACTGGCTCATCGCGGTCGAGAAGCCGTCGTGCAGGAATTCTGGCAACTTGCCGGTGAATCCCCCTTCGCCTGCCGGGGCAGCGCCTGGCGGGGCCGCGGGCAGCTCAGCCGCGAGCCGGGACTGGATGAGGGCAGCAATCGCGGCCGATCCCAAGACCGCACCGATCTGGCGCGTCGTATTGAAGACGCCGGAACCGGCGCCGGCCGAGCGCGGCGGCAGGTTGCGGGTTGTGGCGTTGGAGACCGGGCCCCAAATGAAACCATTGGCCACGCCCTGGAGGGCGCTGGGCAGCAGGAACATCCAGATGGGAGTGTCCGGCTTCAGCAGCGTCCCCGTCCAGAACAGGGCACCGGACAGGCAGAGGAGCCCGAAGGCCGCGAACCAGCGCGGATTGATCCGGTCGATCAACTTGCCGACAAAAGGTGCCAAAGCGCCGGAGATCACGGCCATGGGGATCATGAGCAACGCGGACTGCGTGGGTGTCAGCCCACGGACTACCTGGTAGTAGAAAATGGTGGGGAGCGGGAACGCTGTGATGGTGAAGCCCACCGCCATGATGGTGGTGTTACCCAAGGAGAAGTTGCGGTCCTTGAACAGGCCCAACGGCAGCAAAGGCTCGCCGCCGCGGCGCTCCAGCAGCCACTGCCAGAGGACGAACACGGCAAGGACAACGAGCCCCGTGATGATCAGTCCCCACACGGTAATGGGCCCGGTGACGGTGCCCCACTTGTAGCTTTGGCCTTCCTGGATGCCGAACACCAGCAGGAACATGCCGGCCGCGGACAGCAAAACACCCACGACGTCGAACTTGTGGCTGTGCGTGGTCAGCTTCGGTACCAGCCGGGTCACGAGGACGAAGGCAACGACGCCGATGGGAACGTTGACGAAGAAGATCCACTGCCAGCCGAGGCCGTCAACCAACACGCCACCGAGGATCGGACCGACGAGGATGGCCATGCCAGCCGTCGCTCCCCAGAGGCCCATGGCCGCGCCGCGGCGGTCCGGCGGGAAGATCCTGGTGATGACGGCCATGGTCTGGGGCGTCATCATGGCTGCGCCGATGCCCTGGACCACCCGGGCCGCGATCAGCATGCCGATGTCGCCCGAGAGGCCGCACCACAGCGAAGCGAGCGTGAAGACCACGAGGCCGATCAGGTAGAGGTTCTTGGGCCCGAAGCGGTCACCGAGCCTTCCGGTGATCAGCAACGGCACGGCGTAGGCGAGGAGGTAGGCGCTCGTCACCCAGATGACGGCGTTGATGTCGGTATGCAGGCCCTCCATGATCCGTGGGTTCGCCACGGAGACAATGGTGGTGTCGATCAGGATCATGAAGAACCCGACCACGAGGGACCACAGTGCGGGCCACGGTTTAGCTACGTTTTCCATGGGTTTCCTTTGACTGTGCTGAATATCTTGCACGTTGGTGCGTTGGCTGGGCGGTTACCACGGCAACTGCCCGCTGCGGAGATCGTTTTGGAAGCTGCGTATCCAGTCGATTTCCGTCCGCAGCATGGTTTGTTGGTACTTGACGTCGATCCAGAACTTAGTCTCGACGCCTTTTGCGGCGACAGCTTCTTCACCGCGGACCAGGAAGTCGAGTTGGTCTTCCAGGTTCGCCACGCGGCGGTCCAGGAGTTCGAGGACGACGCCGGACGGCAGGTTGTGTGCCTCGGCGATCGCGTGGGGGAAGCTCGGGTATTCGTTCACGGGTTCCGCCAGCATGTTCTGGAGGCGCTCGGTCAGCGCCTCCCTGCCGGTTCCCGTGATTCGGTACGTGGTCCGTTCGGGCCGGTTGCCGGCGCGGTCAATGCCCGTGGACTCGACGAAACCCGCCTCTTCCAGGCGGCCGACGGCGTGGTAGAGCGTGCCCGGCCGGACCTTGACCAAGCGGTCCTCGTGACGGGCCATCAGGAGCTGGTACATCTCGTATGGATGCATCGGCGCCTCCACGAGGAGGGCCAATGCGGCGACACCAAGCGGAGTCAGTGCGGCTCGTGCCATTTCCCCATCCTCCGTGCGAACTATTCCACAACAACTATTCCACATGGAATATTTGCCCGCAAGGCAGCCGCCGCGGCCGCGCCGCCAGGCACGGGCTCAGCCCGACGGCCCCCCTTGGCCTATCCGAGCAGTTCGAGAATCTCCGCGCGGGCAAACATCCGGGCGGCCTCGCGCGCTGTGGGGGCACCGGCGTCGGGATCTGCGCCGGCGTCAATCAGAACCCGGGCCACCTCCGTGTAGCCCTTGAAAACCGCGCCGGCCAGCGGAGTCTGGCCACGGTCGTTTGCCCCGTTCGCATCGGCACCGTGGTACAGCAGAAGCTGAACGGTTTCCGCGTGGCCGTGGTAGGCGGCCAGCATCAGGAGAGAGTCGCCTGCGGCAGTGCGCATTCCAGCCGGAGCACCGGCGTTGAGGTAGCTCCGCAGGAGCTCCGAGTTGCCTTCCCTGGCGGCATCGAACAAGGTGTGCGCCAAGGCAATGGCCTCGTCATCGGCACCCGTCGCTTGGGCTTCAGCGTCCGTCGTTTCGCTCATCGATGGGGTCCCTTCAGGAATCCGGTCTGACGCCCCACCACCTGTCCGGCATCGGGCGCAACGATTACTTCCTGGGCGGCCGGATAAGGCTCCTCACCGTCCAGCACGGTCAACACTTCGTGCGGGTCCACAGACCGCTTGATCAGGGCCAGTCCTACTGCCCCCATTTCGAAGTGCTGGGCCACAGATGTCAGCGTACCCACCTTGCGCTCTCCGGCAAATACAACGCTGCCCGGCGCTGGAAGGGTGTGCTGCGAGCCGTCCAATTGCAGGAAAACGAGCCGCCGGGGCGGGTGTCCGAGGTTGTGGACACGGGCAATGGTTTCCTGGCCCTTGTAGCAGCCCTTGGACAAGTGGACCGAGGTCCGGAGGAGATCGAGCTCGTGCGGGATGGTCTTCTCGTCCGTCTCCGCGCCGAGCCGGGGACGCCAGGCAGCAATGCGGAGCGCCTCCGCGGCCAACGAGCCAGCGAGGGCCATGCCCTCAACGGCCGCTTCAAGCTCGTCTGCCGGAATGAGGTACTCGAACCAGGGCCTCTCAAGGCCGGGATGGGAGCTTTCCTCCACCACGCTGTAGGAATAGCCGCCGACGCCGATGTGCGGCCACGGGTCTTCCCAGACGAGCCGCCCGGACCAGGCGTCAACGGGCTTCGTTGAGCCAACGACGGCCCACTCGGCCGACACATCGGCCACCTCGACGCGCAACATGAACCGCATTTTGTTGAGCCACTCGGCCAGCGGGGCAGCCTCGGCGGCTTCGACCAACAGCCAGGCGGTCTCGCCGTCGTCCACCACGCGGGCGTCGAACTCAATGCGTCCCTGAATGGTGAGGAGCAACAGTTCGCTTGAGACGCGCGGCTGGAGGTTGGTCAATTGCTGCGAGGAAAGAGTATTGAGCCAGCTCAGGCGATCCGGTCCGGTGACCGTGACAACGCCCCGGTAGGAAAGATCGACGACGGCGGTGCCTGCGGCGAGTGCGCGCTGCTCCCGCAGGGGCTCGCCGTAGTGGGCCGCGACGCCGGAGTCCTCGCCGCCGCCTTCTACAGCTCCGGGGCGCGACAATAGGGGGCTCGTGTAAGTCATATGTAGTAGAAGTCCTTGGGGCTCAGCGGTATTCCGGGTTTTCAAAATCGAAGCGCGTACCGGCTTTCCATTCGTCCGGGAGGTTCCCGTAGGCAGGAATGCCGCCTACGTCCTTGAGCATCCGGGCGTAGTGGAGCAGGTTCCAGGTCATGAAGGTGGTGTTCCGGTTGGTGAAGTCGCTCTCAGGACCACCGGACCCTTCGTCGAGGTAGCTGGGCCCGGGGCCGACGGCGCCGATCCAGCCGGCATCGGCCTGGGGCGGAATGGTGAAGCCGACGTGCTGGAGGCTGTACAGGACGTTCATGGCGCAGTGCTTGATGCCGTCCTCGTTGCCGGTGATCAGGCAGCCGCCGACTTTTGGATAGTAGGCCCACTGGCCTTTGCTGTTGAGTTGGCCCGAATGGGCGTAGAGCCGCTCGATGAGCTTCTTGGTCTGGGAGGAGTTATCGCCAAGCCAGATAGGACCGGCCACCACCACGATGTCGGCCTCCAGCACCGCCGGATACAACTCCGGCCATTCATCCGTGGCCCAGCCGTGCTCGCGCATGTCCGGATACACTCCGGCGGCAATGTCGTGATCCACGGTCCGGATCACCTGGGTACTGACGCCCTGCTTTTCCATGATGCGCCGGCTGATGGCAATCAGTCCGTCGGTATTGCTCACTTGCGGCGATGGCTTGAGCGTCCCGTTGAAAAAGACCGCCTTGAGATCGTCATAGCTGGCAGGTTTAGTTGCTTCGTTCACTTGCTGCTCCCCTTTGGTTCGAACTGCGAAACGGGACGTTCAGTGAGACCTCTTCGGTGAGACCTTGAAGCTATGTAACAAGCACCCTAGGAGAGCTTGTTCAGGAAAGCCGAAGCGTGGGCCTCGAGCGACTTGCCCGGAGTGGACACATCCCAGCGCCACAACAGATTGCCATCCACGAGGCCGAAGATGCGTGTGGCCGCAGTGTATTCCTTGGAGTGGCCGCCGCGCATCACCATATCGGTGCTCATCTGGATCTGCGGCCCCTTGATTTGACCGTAGTACAGCTCGCTGATGCCACCGGGATGGACAATCGTCACAGTGATGTCGAACCCGCCGTCGGCGTTCCGGTGGGCTTCGACGTCATCGGCAGTTTTCAATACCGGGACGATTTCCGCGGGAATCAAGCCGGGCCCGCCGTCGGCGTCGAGCATTTTCCGCTCCAGCGCCCAAAAGCCTGTCTCCACGGTGAGGGGCCGCAATTTGGTGCCGTCCTCGTCGCTGAGCCAGCTTTCCGCCCGATACTCCAGGTAGGGCAGGCCGTGGTGCGTGAAGGAGACGTGCTGGATGAAGTGATCCGAGTCTTCTTCACCGCTTCCAAGCCGTCCCCGGCCTTCCCACTCACCAATGAGCCAGGAAAGGGGTACCAGTTCGGGTGTCAGGTCGGAAGGAATTTCAATGGGCACAGCAATTACCTCAGTGGACCGGAAGGTACGGGTTGATCAAAATCGATGGGAGCTCTACTTCTGGCCTTTGAAGAGACGGTAAACGACAAAACCAGCGAACCACGCCATCGAGAGGCTGGCCAGGCCGAGGAGGACAAGGAAGAAGATTTCAAATGCAAGTACGGACATGATGCCATCCTAACTGTTAGTAGATGAGTAGTTTGTCGATGAAGTAGCACAAGGCGCCAACCGCCCAAACGGGGGCGACGCCCATTCCAAGGACAGCCTGGAAGTTCAGGCGGCCGAGCCGAAGCGTCACCATCCGACGGAAACTGACCAGGACTGAGCCGATGACGACGCCCACCACGATGGCAGCCACGATCGCGATGTTGGAGAACACCAGGCCTGCCAGCGGAGCCACCAACCCTGCGGCCACGATGCCCAAGGGCGCCACGACCCGGTCCGGCCATCGCAACAAGCCGGCGAGGAGGGCGACCGCGGCGCTGAGGGCAGCGACCAACACCATTTCCTTGATCCCATTGAACCTCGCCCCCGCAATCCAGCCAGCGCCAAGGCAGCTCAGCAGCACACCGGCGCAGCTGCCCAGAGTGGACTCGAGCCGTTGGGCCTGACCGGTTCCGCGGATCAACTGCACGACGAACACCGCAATCACGCCTGCGGCGATGAAGGCCGGAGTTGCATCGAGAAATCCGGGGGCTGGCACGAAGCCGGCAGCCAAGGCTGAACCCGCGCCGCTCAGGCCGATCACCGTGGCGAGCGTTTTCTTCGCCGGGACGGCTAGAAAGTGGGGCCAGCCGATGCCAACCGCGGCCGACGCCAGGATTCCGACGGCGACCAACCCTTCCGTGGGGCCGTAAGAGCTGGCGACGAAAACCGCGAGCGCCACGAGGCCGACCACCCCGATGCTCCAAGACTTCACTGCGCCCCTGACCTCACTGTGTCCCTAACCTCGCCGCGCCTTCATGGGATCCTCGATGGGCCCATTTCGTTCCAAGCCGCGAGCAACCTCCTGCCAATCCTGCCTTATACGGCACAAATATGTCGCAAACATGGGCTGAAGGTGACACGAATCCCTGACGTTGCAGGGGCCTTTGGGTATACTCGGTTGTCAACAGCGCTTCTTGTTGCAACGCTTCCGTTACAACGGAACCACGCCCCATAAGCAGCTACCGGCCGGTGGAAACCCGGTTCAGACGCCCGATGATGCGCGGACCGCCCATTGGAGGAACTATGTCGCACATCCTGCTCCTGACGAACAGCACCGGGTCGTCGGTAGACATCCTGCCCGCCTTGGAGCTCTTGAACCACCGGGTCCACATCCTTCCGGCAGAGCCAACGGCCTTGCTCGAAACCGACCCCACCGACGTCGTCTTCCTTGATGCCCGCAAGGACCTCGTGGGGGCCCGCTCCCTCACCCAGTTGCTCAAAGCCACGGGCTTGAGCGCCCCCCTCATCCTGATCCTCACGGAAGGCGGCATGGCTGCCGTCTCTTCCGCCTGGTCCGTTGATGACATCGTCCTCGACTCGGCCGGCCCGGCCGAAGTCGAAGCCCGGATCCGCCTGGCCGTGGCCCGCGCAATCCCCGGCGAAGAGGAAACCAACACGGAAATCCGGGCGGCCGGCGTCGTGATCGACGAGGCAAGCTACACGGCCCGCGTGAACGGGCAGCCGCTCAACCTGACCTTCAAGGAGTTCGAACTCCTGAAGTATCTCGCCCAGCACCCGGGCAGGGTATTCACCCGTCAGCAGCTTCTCACCGAAGTATGGGGCTACGACTACTACGGAGGCACCCGCACCGTGGACGTCCACGTCCGGCGCCTGCGCGCCAAGCTCGGCGTGGACCACGAGAACCTCATCAGCACGGTCCGCAACGTTGGCTACAGGCTGACGTTGGTCCGCCTGCCGGAAGATGAGCTCACCGAGGCCTAGGCTTCCGAACCCCAAGCTTCGAAGCACAAAGAAGGCCCGGACTCACTGAGTCCGGGCCTTCTTTTGCTTGAGTGGAGGACATACGGGTCGAACGTATCGAGGCCACCCCACTGGTGGATCCCCCTCGTATCCTGCTTCGCGAAGCCGGACGAGATATAGACCTTACACGGCCAACACAGTGCCTGCAAAATCCATCCCGCCAAACCGGCCGGAGACGTATAGCCTTGCAGCATGAGCCCTGCGCACCCGGAGAACTGGCCCGTCCTTGTCGTCAAAGGCGCCTCGGACAACGAGTTGTTGAAAGACATCAAGGCGCTCGCCGCAGCCGCCGAGGAGTCGGACGGCAATCCCCCGCTGTCAGAACAGACCCTGGTCATGCTGCGCGGGGCCGATGCCGGCGACCACTCTGTGCTCGCCCTGGCCCTGTACGCCCCGGACGAGCAGTCCGATCCCGCAAGCGGCCAGGACCTGGCGGGAATCGCCGTCGTGGTTGAAGCGGACGACGGGACCGGAGTCCTGGAAATGGCAGTGCACCCGAGCTACCGCAACCAGGGTGCCGCGGGCCGGTTGCTGGACTCGCTCCGGGACAGCCGCGGGCTCGAGGGGCTGAACGCGTGGTCCCACGGGAATCACGAGGCCGCCGCGGAGCTTGCGGCCCGCTACGGCTACGGTCCGGCGCGCGAACTGTGGAAGATGCGCCTTATGTCCTCCACCGCGGAACTGCCCGACGCCGGCCTGCCTGAGGGAGTCTCGCTGCGCGCCTTCGTGCCGGGTCAGGATGAGTCCGCCTGGCTGGCCGCCAACAGGGCGGCATTTGCCCACCATCCCGAGCAGGGCTCCCTGACCAGGGCCGACCTGGACGCCCGAATGGCCGAGGATTGGTTCGATCCCGCAGGTTTCCTGCTCGCCGTGAACCCGGCCGGGGAACTGCTCGGATTCCATTGGACGAAGGTGCACCCCCGGCAAGGACCCCATCCGGCCATCGGGGAGGTCTACGTCGTGGGTGTGACACCCGCGGCCCAAGGCCTGGGGCTTGGCAAAGCGCTCACTGTCGCTGGCATCAGGTATCTCCAGAGCCACGAACTGCACTCGGTCATGTTGTACGTGGACGCCGACAATACGGCGGCCGTCGCCCTTTACCAGAAACTGGGCTTCGTTCGTTGGGACGTCGATGTCATGTATGCGCCGTTAACCGGGAAGTAACCCGGAACGAAGGCGTATCTGAAAGGCTAGGACATCTAGGATTCCGGTACGTGGAATCCTTGTAGGGTTGAATCAAACCCCGCGCTGAACGAAGGAGAGCCCGATGAATCCGGACCCGGTCGGAACCACCAAAACCGAGGTCAAGGGCGCAACCTTGCCTCCCCGCTTCGGGTCTTCCGAAGTCCCGGCTGCGCGGGCAACCCAGGACCGCATCGACATTCCTGAATTTGCGCCCTCCCTGGAGCCCGAAGGCGACATCAGCCCGGACCGCTTCCTGGACCGCGAGCTAAGCTGGCTCGCCTTCAACTCCCGCGTTCTTGAGCTCGCGGAGGATCCGGACCTCTTCCTCCTGGAGCGGGTCAATTTCCTCTCCATCTTCGCCTCGAACCTGGATGAATTCTTCATGGTGCGCGTTGCCGGCTTGAAGCGCCGCATCGCCACGGGACTCGCGGTGCCCTCCCCCGCCGGACTGAGCCCCATCGAAGTCCTGGAGCAGATCGGCGATGCCGCCCGGAAGCTGCAGGAACGCCATGCGCGCGTATTCGCCGAGCAGATCCGCCCCGCTCTGGCCTATGAGCACATCCACCTCATGCGCTGGGACGAACTCGACGACGAGGCCCAGCACCGCTTGAGCATCATGTTCGGCGAGAAGGTCTTCCCGATCCTCACCCCCCTCGCCGTCGATCCCGCCCACCCCTTCCCCTATATCTCCGGGCTTTCCCTCAACCTGGCCGTGATTGTCCGCAATCCGGTCAGCGACAAGGAACTGTTCGCCCGCGTCAAGGTCCCGGACCAGCTCCCGCGCCTCGTCTCGATCGACGGACCGCGTGCCGGCGCGGTCCCGGGCCGGGTGGCACGCTTCATCGCGCTCGAAGAGGTCATCGCGGTGCATCTGGACAAGCTGTTCCCCGGAATGGAAGTCATGGAGCACCACACCTTCCGCGTCACCCGCAACGAGGACGTGGAAGTCGAAGAGGACGACGCCGAGAACCTCCTGCAGGCACTTGAAAAAGAACTGCTGCGCCGCCGCTTCGGCCCGCCCGTCCGGCTTGAGGTCACCACGGACATCAACCCGAACATCCGCGCGCTCCTGGTGCGGGAACTCGGCGTCGAGGAATCCGAGGTCTACTCCGTTCCGGCTCCCCTGGACCTCCGGGGCCTGTCGGTCATCGGCGGAATTGACCGCGCCGACCTCCACTACCCGAAGCACGTGCCCCACACCTCGCGGTACTTGAACGAATCCGAGACATCCAAGGCCGCCAACGTCTTCGCGGCGATGCGCCGCCGCGACATCCTGCTGCACCACCCGTACGACTCGTTCTCGACGTCGGTCCAGGCCTTCCTGGAGCAGGCGGCTGCCGACCCCAAGGTCCAGGCCATCAAGCAGACCCTGTACCGCACTTCCGGCGATTCCCCCATCGTGGACGCACTGATCGACGCCGCCGAGGCCGGCAAGCAGGTCCTGGCCCTCGTGGAGATCAAGGCCCGCTTCGACGAGCAGGCCAACATCTCCTGGGCCCGCAAACTGGAGCAGGCCGGCGTGCACGTGGTGTACGGCATCGTGGGACTCAAGACGCACTGCAAGTTGTCCCTTGTTGTCCGCCAGGAAGTGGATGGCCTCCGCAGGTATTGCCACATCGGCACGGGCAACTACCACCCGAGGACGGCCCGCTACTACGAGGACCTTGGCCTGTTGACCTCCAATGAGCAGGTGGGCGAGGACTTGTCCAAGCTCTTCAACCAGCTCTCCGGGTATGCTCCGAAGTCGACCTTCAAGCGGCTCCTCGTGGCGCCGCGCTCAGTGCGGTCCGGATTGATCGACAGGATCGAGACCGAGATCCGCAACGCCCGGGCGGGAATTGCCGCCAAGGTCCAGATCAAGGTCAACTCCATGGTTGACGAGGCCACCATCGATGCCCTCTACCGCGCATCGCAGGCCGGCGTAAAGGTCGACGTCATAGTCCGCGGCATCTGCTCGCTGCGTCCGGGAGTTCCTGGACTCAGCGAGAACATCACGGTCCGCTCCGTCCTGGGCCGCTTCCTGGAGCACTCGCGCGTGTTTGCTTTCGCCAATGCCAACGATCCCGTGGTCTACATCGGCTCCGCGGACATGATGCACCGCAACCTCGACCGCCGGGTCGAGGCGCTGGTGCAGCTCTCCAGCCGCGAAGATACAGCCGAGGTCATGGATCTGCTGCGCCGTTACATGGACCCCGGCACTGCCAGCTGGCACCTCGATAACGAAGGCCACTGGACCAGGTTCCACCAGGCCGAGGACGGCTCGCCGCTTCTGGACATCCAGTCCTGGCTGCTTGCCTCCCGGTCCCGCCAACGTGCAGTTGCCCGGCGGTAGGCAGCGAAAAGTTGAAGAGCGATACACCTATTGCGGACCAGACGGACCATCCGGGGGAGCCGATCGCCGTCACGGCGGCCGGCGCCATTCCTTGGCGCGTCACCAAGGGCACCCTTGAGGTCCTGCTGATCCATCGGCCCAAGTACGACGACTGGTCCTGGCCCAAGGGCAAGCTCGACGCCGGGGAAACCATCCCGGAGTGCGCCGTCCGCGAGATCAGGGAAGAGATCGGCCTCAAGGCTGCCCTCGGGATTCCGCTTCCTCCGACGCACTACCATGTGTCGGCCGGGCTGAAGGTGGTGCACTACTGGGCGACGCAAGTCAACGGGTCCATCATCAAGCCGGACGGCCAAGAAGTGGATGCCTACATGTGGGCCGCGCCGGACAAGGCGGCACGTTTCCTGAGCAACCCGACGGATGTGGGCCCCCTCCAGGCGTTGGCGAAGGCCCACCTCAATGGTGAGCTGGAAACATGGCCCCTGATTCTGGTGCGCCATGCCAAGGCCAAGCCGCGATCCTCCTGGACCAAGGCAGAGGGCAGCCGGCCGCTGGCCGTGACGGGCCTGCGCCAGGCACTGGCAGTCGAACGGCTTCTGGGCGTGTGGAAGCCGCTGCGGATCGTGAGCAGTCCCTGGGCCAGGTGTGTGTCCACCATCGCGCCGTACGCCAAGTCAGCCGGAGCCAAGGTGAAACTTGTGGAGGCCCTGACGGAACACCATCACCAGCGGAGCCCGAAGAAGACAGCCGCGATCGTCGAGGGCTTATTCGACAAGCAACGCGGGGTTGCGCTCTGCACCCACAGGCCGGCACTCCCCACCGTCCTGAAGACGCTCGGCGAGCGGATGGGCCCCGAGCTTCACGAGATGCTGCCGGCCCAGGATCCGTACCTGGCGCCTGGCGAGATGATCGTGTGCCATGTGGCCCGCGGAAACGGCCAGCGCGTAGTTGCCGTGGAACAGATCAAGCCCTTCGATGACTGACTCCAGTAAGCTGGGTGCGTGAGCATCCCAACCCCATATGAAGACCTCCTGCGCGACGTCATGGCCAACGGCACGCACAAGTCGGACCGCACGGGCACCGGCACTCGGAGCGTTTTCGGCCGCCAGCTGCGTTTCGATTTAAGCCAGGGTTTCCCGCTCATCACCAGCAAGCGGGTCCACTTCAAATCCCTCGCGCTGGAACTCTTGTGGTTCCTCCGCGGCGAGTCGAACGTGAAGTGGCTCCAAGAGCAGGGCGTCACCATCTGGGATGAGTGGGCAGACGCTGATGGCGAACTCGGCCCGGTGTACGGCGTGCAGTGGCGCAGCTGGCCGACTCCCGACGGCGGGCACATTGACCAGATCGCAGAGCTCATGAAGGGCCTGGCCGCCAACCCGGATTCGCGCCGGCACATCGTTTCGGCCTGGAACGTGTCCGAGATCAAGGACATGGCGTTGCCGCCGTGCCACGCGTTCTTCCAGTTCTACGTTGCCGACGGCAAGCTGTCCTGCCAGTTGTACCAGCGTTCCGCCGACATGTTCCTGGGCGTTCCTTTCAACATCGCCTCCTACGCGTTGCTGACCTGCATGGTGGCCCAGCAGCTGGGCCTCGAGCCCGGCGATTTCGTCTGGACCGGCGGGGACGTCCACGTTTACGACAACCATGTGGAGCAAGTCACCGAACAGCTCTCCCGGGAGCCTTACGAGTACCCGCAATTGCGCTTCGCCCGCAAGCCGGACTCGATCTTCGACTACACCTTCGAGGATTTCGAAGTAGTCGGCTACCGGCACCACCCCGCGATCAAGGCGCCCGTGGCGGTATGAACGCCCAGGAAACTCCCGCCGCGGAGTCGCCTTCCCCCGGGGAGGCCGCGGAAACGCTCAACGGAATCGGCCTCGTGTGGGCACAGACCGGCAGTGGAGTGATCGGCAAAGGCGGGACCATGCCTTGGCACGTTCCCGAAGATTTGCAGCACTTCAGCCGGCTGACAACCGGGCATCCCGTCATCATGGGCCGGAAGACCTGGGAGTCTTTCCCCGCAAAGTACCGTCCCCTGCCCGGCCGCACCAACATCGTGGTGACCCGGCAGCACGGCTGGGCGGACACGCCCGACGCACGTGGCGCCGTCGTCGTCTCCTCGCTTGACGCAGCGCTCCTCGAGTCCCAGTTCGCACCTGGCGGCCAGAACGTCTGGATCATTGGCGGGGGCGAGATTTACCGGCAGTCCATGGACATCGCGAATGTCGCCGTCGTCACGGTCATCGATTCCGACACCGACGGCGACACGTTCGCGCCGGAGTTCGGCGAGGCCTGGAACCTTGAGTCGACAGAGCCGGCTGATGGTTGGCTGACCTCCAAGAACGGCACCAACTACCGGATCGCCACGTGGCGCCGGACGGAAGACTGAGAATGCTGAAGAAACCTGAGACCCTGTTCGTGCTCGGCTACATGTTGTTGCCGCTCTTCGCGCTCCTGTCCGCGATCGTCGGGCTCACTATGATCCTGGGCGGCAACAAGATCCTGGGGATCATCGTCCTGGTCGTGGTGACCCAGGTCTTCGCTTTTGGCGCGTTTTACGCCCTGCGCGCCCGCAAGGCGGCCCTGCTGGAAGAGCCCGACGCCTCACCCAAGTAACTCGCATTTGTTGTCGTTTTGAGCGCCCAAAACGACTGTGAGGATTGGGGTGGCTGGTCTGGGACTGGCTGGCAGAGTAGGTACTGGCCG
>NZ_JARVRI010000016.1:0-105142 GCF_030209785.1 Arthrobacter sp. efr-133-TYG-120 | reverse complement strand
AATTCGCCTCCCTCGGCGCCGACGGATTCGGATTCTCCGACACCCGCCAAGCCGCTCGCCGCTTCTTCAAAAACGACACCCACTCCATCGTCGTCAAAACCCTGCAGCTCCTCGCGGCGAGGGGCGAGGTTGACCCGAGTGCGCCGTCGTACGCCATTGACCGGTACAAGCTCCTCGACGTGACCGCCGGCACCACCGGCGGTTCGGGGGGCGACTCCTAAACAGCTTTAAATAAGAATCGGCGGTAGTGCTCCGTGAGCACTACCGCCGATTCGTTGTTACGCTCCGAGCGAGCGCCGATCCACCACGAATCCTGTGGCGGCATTCTCCCTGACTGCGTTGATACCGGCCACAAGGGCCGCAATATCCGGGAACTTGGGCGACACCGCCACTACCGTTCCATCATCGGCCTTCAACCGGAAACGGAACGATTGCTCCCCAGCTGCCAGAATTTCGAAAATGCCAGACATAAACCCTCTTTCCACCGCGGATGCGTCATTGCATCCCCTTCGATGACCACTGACTCTCGTGAAGTCCCTAAGAGAATATCGGCCATACGAGTCTGCCAGAAGGCCTACCCATGGGTAATATTCAACCTTTTTCGGTAGACCTATATTGGAGTGCAAGGTGAACCTAGAGACCCCGCGAAGGCACATGGATAAGGTGAACCCCATGAACGATTCCAGCCCCGTAGCCACCACCGGTGTATTGTTGGCCGGCGGCGCAGGGACTCGCCTGGGACTCGGCCCCAAGGCGCTGCTGCCCTTCCGCGGCCGGACCTTGGTGGAAGTGCTCGCCAAGACATTGCTCGACGGCGGATGCCTCAAGGTAGTCGTAGTGCTCGGTGCCGGAGCCGAGCGGGTCCGTCGCGCTACGGAGCTGGACCAGTACCTCGTCGTCGACAACCCGGAGTGGGCAGCCGGCATGGCCAGCTCGTTCCGCACCGGTATTGCGGCAGCTACACACGGCCACAATGTCATGGTGACTTTGGTGGACCAACCTGGGGTGACCCCCGCCGTCGTCGCCAGGCTGTTAGCAGCGCACCAAGCCGGCCGGGTGACCGCGGCGGGATACCCGGAAGCCGCCTTCGACGGTGGCCACACAACAAAGCTAAGGCGCGGCCACCCGTTGATCATCGACGTCGGCCTCCGCGCCGAGGTCGCTGAGTCCGCCGTCGGCGACGCCGGGGCACGCCGTTTCCTCAAGGCGCACCCCGGGCTGGTGGACGTCGTCGACTGCAGCGACCTCTCCGATGGAGCCGACGTGGACACGAAGGACAAACTGCACCTCCTCCGCGACTAGCCCCCATCGCGGCCCGGCCACCCAACTAACTCGCAGTAGATGCCGTTATGAGGCTCGATAACGACATTAAATGCGAGTCAGTTGGGTAGGGGTGGAGGCGGCGGCGTCCTTCAGCGCCAGGTAGATCTTGTCCCGGGCGATGGGGAGCGCCACGAACCTCACCCCGGTGGCGTTCCGGATGGCGTTGGCCAGCGCGGGTGCCACGGGATTGAACGGGCTCTCGCTCATGGACTTCGCACCGAGCGGCCCCATCTGGTCGTTCGTTTTCGCGAAATAGACCTCGCTGCGTGGCACGTCCGCGAAAGAGGGGATGTGATATTGCCGCAGGATGTCGGTGGTGACCTTGCCTGCGTCGTTCACCCGGACTTCCTCATACAGCGCGACTCCCAGCGCCTGGGCGATTCCGCCTTCCACCTGGCCGCGGCATTGCCGTGGATTGACCACGACGCCGGCATCGGCCGCCTGGACGCTCTGCAGGATCCTCAGTTCCCCCGTGCCGGTGTTCACGGCCACCCGGAATCCGTGGACGTTGAAGGCGACCGAACGCGGAGTTCCGCCCCAACGCCCTTCGGTGGCGAGTTGCATGCCCTGCTGCTGTGCGGCGTCGTACACCTCGGTAAAGGGAACCACCCGCTCACCCCAACGCACCGCACCGTCCTCGAGCACGCAGTCCGCCTCCGGCACACCGGCGAACGCGGCCGCCACAGCCCGGATCCGGAGCGCGAGCTCCTGCGCCGCGAGCAAGGTTGCCTGCCCGGCCACCACGGTTCCAGCGGAGCCGAATGCGCCGGTATCGTGCTCCACGAGGTCCGTGTCGGACTGGCGCACGGCCACGTTCGACGCCGTCGTGGCCAGGGCGGTCGCCGCCAGTTGGGCGTGGACCGTGGTGGTGCCGTTGCCGAACTCGGCGGTCCCGACGGCGGCGTCGAACGTACCGTCCGGCAGGAGCCTGAGGCGCGTGTGGGCGAAGTGGCCGCGGGGCGGAACCGTGTCGATCATGGACAGCGCGGACCCGACGCCCGTGACCCACCCCGGGCCGAAGTTGTCGAGGCCGGCATCCCGGTAGCGTTTCTCGCCCCGCTCGAGGGCATCCCGGACCAGAGCCACACACTGGTCCAGCCCGTAGCTCCCGTAGTAAACGTCCTCTTCCGGTTCCGGGTTCGTGGAGAGCATGTGGTCCCCCGGCCGGACCATGTTCTTGAGCCGGAAGTCCAAGGGGTCCATGCCGATTCCGACGGCGAGCTCGTCGATGGCGGATTCGATCGCGAAGATCATTTGGCTCAGTCCGTAGCCACGGAAGGCGCCGGCCGGGACTGTGTTGGTGTAGACGGCCTGCGCATCCACTTTCTTGTTGGCACATTTGTAGACGGCCAGGGACTCGCCGCAACCGTGGAACATCACTCCGGGCGCGTGGTTTCCGTACGCGCCGGTGTTGGTGACCACGTCCAGCTGCATCGCCGTCAGCTGGCCGTCATTGCTCGCCCCTGCTTTGACCTTGATAGTGAAGGGGTGGCGCGTGGTGGTGGAGGTGAATTGCTCGGTGCGGGTGAATTCCACCTGCACCGGCCGGCGCAGCTTGAGTGCCGCCATGGCTACGAGGTCCTCGGTGAGCACTTCCTGCTTGCCGCCGAACCCGCCTCCCACGCGGCCTGCCACCACGCGGATGCGGTCTTCGGGAAGGTCGAACACGCGGGCAAGTGTTCGCCGGACCAGGAACGGGACCTGGCTGGAGGAACGCACCATGAGCCGGTCCTCCCCCGGATTGTCGGAGGGCTCCACCCACGCGATGGAACAGTGCGTTTCCATTGCGACGTGCTGGACCCTCTGGGTCTGGTAGGTGTTCTCGTGGATGAAGTCGGCCGCCGCGAATCCGGCTTCGACATCCCCCAGCTCGGAATGGACCTCCGCCACGACGTTGTTCTGCGGGCGGGAAATCCGTGCCGTTTCCCCGTCTTTCTCCCCATGGATCGCGGGCGCACCCGGCAGCAACGCGTCCTGTGGCGAGAAGACAGCGTCAAGGAGTTCATATTCCACCCTGATGGCCCGGGCCCCGGCTTCCGCTGCGCCCACCGATTCGGCGACGACGGCGGCCACCCGCTGGCCGATGAAGCGCACTACGTTGTCGAGGACGCGGGTATCGTCGGGATCATCGGTGTAAAGCTCGTGCTGGGCGGTGGAGAACAACCGGCCCGGCGCGTCCTCATGCGTGAAAACCGCGACGACGCCGGGTACTTGGAGGGCCGCCGTGGTATCGATGGAAACAATCCGGGCATGCGCATGTGGCGAGCGCAGCAGCTTCAGGTGCAGCAGGCCCGGGAGCTGTTCTGCCGGGACGTCGAGGGTGTAGCGGGCGGTGCCGGTGACGACGGCGCGCCCCGCCGGGGCGGGAACGTTGTCGCCGAGCTGACCTGAACCCTTTGATCCCGCGCCGGACTGCGACGCGGCGCCGCCGTCGGAGGTGTTTTGCCCGTCGCCGGCGTCACCGCACACTGCGTCCGCGATGGAGCGGTAACCCGTGCAGCGGCACAGGTTACCCTTGAGGTTTCGGGGGAGGTTGGCTTTCTGTTCCTCGTCGAAGGTGGCGGCCGTCATCATCATGCCGGCCGTGCAGAAACCGCACTGGAAACCCTGGTTATCGAGGAACTGCTCCTGCACGGGATGAAGCTCTTCCCCGTTCGAGAGCCCCTCGACGGTGGTGACCGAGTGCCCTTCGGCGCGGACGGCCGGGTAGATGCAACTGTGCACGGGTATGCCGTCCACGTGGACGGTACAAGCGCCGCAGTCGCCGCCGTCGCACCCCTTCTTGACGCCGAAGTTGCCCTGTTCGCGCAGGAACGTCCGAAGGCACTGGCCCGGGCGTGGAGCGGCCTCGGTGGCTGTTCCGTTGATCTCGATTGCCATGCTCAGGCCTCCTTCTGTGCGGCTTGGGTGGATGGTTGCGGCGAGGTGGCGTGCGGCGGCCAGAAATCGCCCGAGACGGTGGGCGGTCCGGCCGGAACCGGATCAAGCAACTCCGTCCGGATCTCCTCCGCAAGGCGGAACGTCATGTCGCGGCGCCATTCCGGGAGCCCGTGGATGTCGTCGTGGTACAGCTCCGCAGGGATTGAATGCCCGACGGCGGCGGCCAGCCGCCCGGCGTCGGGAGCCTCCGCGGCGGCGAACCGCAGCTGCACGGGCCGTTTGGTCGCGGCGGTAACGGTGAGGACGAAGCTGCCATCGGCGTCGAGCCTTCCGATCAGCAGCACCCCGGATCGCCCGAGGTTGCTGAGGGAGAGCCGGCGGAAGGCGACCTTCGCGGCCAAGGCCGCCGCCGGGAGCTGGATGCTGCGCAGGAGCTCGCCTGGAGCCAGGCAGTTTTTCCCGTCCCCGGTGACGAATTCGGCCACTGGAACGGTACGGCTGCTGCCGTGGCGTCCGAGGATGGCGGCCCTCGCATCCAGGCCGGCGCACAGCGAAATCATGGGCCCGGCAGGGAGTGATGTGCACACATTGCCGCCAACGGTGGACATGTTCCACACCTTGAACGAGGCTACGAAAGAGTCGCAGCACGGACGGAAAAGATCCAGTCCCGGCCAGTTCCGGCCAGCCACGGCGTCCGACACGGGCAGGGCGTAAAGCTCGGCGACGGTGCAGGTGGCGGCCAGTTCAATGCCTGCGTCGCCCACGGTGACGGCCGGCCAGCCCGCGTGCCCCAGATCGAGCAACCGTTTGAGGGGCTCTTCGCTGCCTACCGGGCTGCCGTAGGAGAACAGGACCGTGCCGCCGGCAAGCCAGGCGTCGCCCTCGCGCCACTGGCCTGGATCCGTGGTGGCAACCACGGACTCGATGGTGTTCATGTCCATGGGGTCACCTTGCTTTGTTCGGGGGTGTTGGTCTGATGGATCGGTCCTGCGCCGTCCTTGAGCGAACCCACGGCGGAGGCCGGGCGCGGCGCGCGGGACGCGAGGATTTCGGCGGTAATGGACACGGCCACTTCCGCGGGAGTCACTGCGCCGAGATCCAATCCGATCGGCGAATGCAGGCGTTCGAGGGCATCTGTCGGGATGCCGCAGGCAAGCAGTCCAACGATCCGCTGCCGGTGGCTGCGCCTGGAACCCATGGCTCCCACATAGGCGAGATCCAGATCGAGGGCTGTTTCCAGCAGGGGGATATCGAATTTCGGATCGTGGGTCAGCACGCACACGACAGTGCGGGAATCGATCCGGCCGGCGGCTGCTTCCGCGGCAAGGTAGCGGTGCGGCCAGGCCGTGACGAGGTGGTCGGCGGCGAGGAAACGGCCCTGGCTCGAAAAAGCGGACCGCGCATCGCACAGAGTGACCTCGTAGCCCAGGAGTTTCCCGGCGGGGAGCAAGGCCGCGCCGAAGTCGTTGGCGCCAAAGATCAGCATGCGGGCCGCGGGCAATCGGCTTTCCACGAAGAGGGTGATGGGTTCGGCTTCCGACACGGAGCCCCCGCAGCCCTCGGCCGGGGCGAGCCGCACCAGGCCAGCACGGCCTCCATGCAGAAGCGGTTCAAGCTGGGCCGCGGCCGCGCGGATCACGGCGTCATCCCCGCCAAGAAGGTCTGAAAGTTCCCGCGAACCGGCGGCGGAAAATCGCGCCGGATCAGGCACGACGACGGCGCCTCCCGCGGCGTCGAGCCGGCGGATGAGTGCCAGGGAAGAGCCTCCTGAAGCGGCATTCAACAAGGCCAAATCCAGGCCGGCGGGCCCGCTCGGCTGGATGTGGACTTCCAGCTCGCCGCCACACGTGAGCCCGACGGCAAACGCGTCCTCGGCGCTGTAGCCGAACGACTCAAGGCGGCTGCCGCCGTCGTGCATTGCTTGAAGGGCGGCTTCCACCACGGCGCCTTCCACGCAGCCTCCGGAGAGGCTGCCAAGGACGTCCCCGTGTTCGGAAACCAGCATGGACGTGCCGAGGGGCCGGGGGACCGAGCCTCCCGCGGCCACGATGGTGGCAACGGCGCATCGCTGCCCGGAGACCGCGGGCCGCCACATGCCCAGCGAGGGCATCAATTCCAGCATGGCAACACCTCCTTTACCGAGGTCCCGGACCGGAAACCCGCCCGGGGCAGTGTGCGATCTTGCCTCATATTCTCATTCCTTGCGTCTGTACAGGAGAGCTTCGGGTAAACAGGCGACCCGTTGCGTGAAGAGGACCGGGGCGGGCCTCTCATTTCCCACCCCAGTCCTTAGCGGAGCGGCCGCACCTCACCGCCGCCCGCCGTCGTCGTCCGCTTGATGCGGTTGGTGACGATCGGCGGACGCCTATTCATTGCGGTGATTTGCGGCCGGACCGCCGTCTCAACGGCCGGCTACGCTCCCATCAGCGCGCTGATCGGCCCGCGGGCGAAGTAGACCAAGAAGCCGACGGTCACCACCCACATGAGCGGATGGACCTTCTTGCCCTTCCCGGAAGCAGCGTGGATCACGGCCCAGGAGATGAATCCGACGCCGATGCCGTTGGCGATGGAGTAGGTCAGCGGCATGGTGACGATGGTGAGGAAAGCGGGCAGGGCCACGGAGAATTTGGAGAACTTGATCTCGCGGATCTGCGCCATCATCATGGCGCCCACCACCACCAGGGCCGCGGCTGCGACCTCGAGCGGAACCACGCTGGTGAGCGGGGTCAGGAACATCGAACCCAGGAACAACAGCCCGGTGACTACCGACGCCAGGCCGGTGCGGGCGCCTTCGCCAATGCCGGCAGCGGAGTCGATGTACACGGTGTTGGACGAGCCCGACGTCGCGCCGCCGGCTACCGCGCCCAGGCCTTCGACGATGAAGGCCGACTTGAGCTTGGGGAACGTCCCGTCCTTGTAGGCCACGCCGGCGCTCTTGGCGAGGCCGGTCATGGTGCCCATGGCATCGAAGAAGTTGGTGAACACCAGGGTGAACACCAGCATCGTGGCGGCCAGGCCGCCGATCCGCGAGAACGAACCGAAGAGGTCGAAGTGGCCCACCAAGCTGAAGTCCGGGGCCGAAACCAACTGGCCGGACAGCACCGGAGTGTTGAGGTGCCAGCCACCGGGATTGGCTGCGCTGCCAGGCCCGATGTGCATGACGGCCTCGACGACGGCGGCGAGGACCGTGGTGGCGACGATTCCGATCAGGAGGCCGCCCTGGATCTTACGGGCCACAAGGATTCCCATGACCAGCAGACCGACGATGAAAACAAGGGTTGGTATTGAGGTGATGGAACCATCGTTGCCGAGCTGAACCGGCGGTCCGCCTTTGGTGGCGCGGACGAAGCCGGAATCGACGAAGCCGATGAAGGCGATGAACAGGCCGATGCCAACGGTGATGGCGGCCTTGAGTTCCTTGGGGACGGCCTTGAAGATCGCGGTCCGGGCGCCTGTGACGCCGAACAGGACAATCAGGATGCCGTTGATGACCACCAGGCCCATGGCTTCCGGCCAAGTGACCTCATGGATCACGGCTACTGCCAGGAACGAGTTGATTCCCAGGCCCGCGGCGAGCCCGAACGGCAGGTTCGCGATCAGGCCGAAGAGGACCGTCATGACACCGGCGGTCAGGCCGGTGACTGCCCCCACTTGCGCCGCGGATAACCATCCGCCGGCCACATCCGTGGGTGCGTTCTGGGCTGAGAATCCGCCGAGGATCAGTGGGTTGAGGATAACGATGTAGGCCATCGTGAAGAACGTGACGATGCCGCCGCGGAATTCGCGGGCCAGCGTGGAGCCACGCTTGGTGATCTGGAAGAAACGATCCAGGAAGGAGTGCGACGCGGGGGGCCTGGGGCTGCTGCCCCGCTGTGCCAGTCCGGTTGCCGTGTGCTTTTCGCGTGCCTCTGTCTGCCCTGCGCCGGAAGGCGCAGCCTGCTTTTCAGTTGCCGTTCGCATTTCTGCGGGGTCCAGGATTGTCATTTCAGCCACCGGGCCCTAGTAGTCAATCCTGGAGTCAAGCGTGTTCCAGGTGTTGAAGGGTTCCAGGATGGCCGGGGCCTGGGGGTCGCCCAGTTCCAGCTTGGTGACCGGCATGAGCGTGTCCCGGTCCTCGTTCTCGAAGTATTCGTAGAAGACGGCGTCGTCGAAGCCGACGGAAGCGGCGTCGTGCCGGTCTGCTGCGAAGACCACGTTTCCGATGCGGGCCCAGAGCGCCGAGGCCAGGCACATGGGGCATGGCTCGCAGCTCGTGTAGAGGGTTGCCCCGCTGAGATCGAAGGTGCCGAGTTCGCGGCACGCATTGCGGATGGCGGTGACCTCGGCGTGGGCCGTGGGGTCGTTGGTAGCGGTGACCCGGTTGACGCCTTCGAAGGCGCGGCCATCCGCGGTGACAATGACGGCGCCGAACGGCCCGCCGCTGTTGAGGACATTGGCTGTTGCCAGCTCAATGGAAGTGGCCAAGAAATGTTCGGCCGTGACGGTGGTACTCATGTGCGACTTCCTTAGTGCTGAGGAAGCCTGTAACCAGGGAGGCATCTGAACATGACAGACCAGTGCTGCGATTACCAGGCTTCAGCATGTGCTTTTGAAGGTTTCGCCTGGTAGATAGCTTCCCGGAGTCCGGGTGCCCGCCTTTGGCAAATTGAGATTAGCACCGGTGGTGTGAGCCGCGCCATAGTTTCTGGAAAAAAAGTTTCAACATGTGAAATTCATGCTTGGCGCCCGGCAGGGGAGCGTTTCGCCGCCGGTCACATTGACGCACTTCGGGGAGCCACCTACGCTGGGTGCCACCGGCAGGGTTGACCTCCGGAACCTGGATCAGCAGACAGGAACCACTGAGCTGGAACGCAACTACGCCGACCAGACAAGGATCCCCGTGTCCCAGACATCCGATTTCCAGCCAGCAGCCCCGGCAACGGATCCAAGCTCTTCCCGGCTCTGGATCAAGAATCCCCTCGCAGTGTTCACCGCCAACGGCCTCGACGCCCGCGGCGGCATCGTGGTCAGCGATGGGAAAATCGCCGAGCTCGTCCCCGCAGGAAAGCGTCCATCCGCGCCCTGCCATGAAACGTTCGACGCCGGCAGCCACGTCCTGCTTCCCGGGCTCATCAACACGCACCACCACTTCTACCAAACCCTCACGCGAGCCTGGGGCCCAGTAGCCAACGCTCCCCTGTTCCCCTGGCTGCAGAACCTGTATCCCGTATGGGCGCGGTTGACGCCGGACAGCCTCGAGCTTGCCGTGAAGGTAGCGCTCGCGGAACTCCTGCTTTCCGGCTGCACCACGGCAGCCGACCACCACTACCTCTTCCCCGCGGGACTTGAGGACGCGATCGACGTCGAGGTCGGCGTCGTGCGTGAACTCGGCATGCGCGCGACTCTCACCCGCGGGTCCATGACGCTCGGCGAGGACGACGGCGGCCTGCCGCCGCGTTCCACCGTGCAGCGTCCGGAGGTGATCCTCGCGGACAGCGAACGGCTGATCGGGAAGTATCACGAGCGCGGAGACGGAGCGGTTATCCAGATCGCCTTGGCCCCTTGCTCGCCGTTCTCCGTGACCAGGGAAATCATGGCCGAGAGCGCCGCCATGGCCGAACGGTTGGATGTCCGGCTCCACACCCACCTCGCGGAAACCATCGACGAGGAAGATTTCTGCCGTGAGATGTTCGGGCTGCGCACCGTGGACTATTTGGACAGCGTCGGCTGGCTTGGAAAACGCACCTGGCTTGGCCACGGCATCCATTTCGACGACGACGAGATCGCCCGGCTGGGTGCCGCGGGCACCGCCGTCGCGCATTGCCCGACGTCGAACATGCGGCTCGCGTCGGGCACCGCACGGGTGCTGGAACTTGAGGCCGCCGGGGTTCCCGTGGGGCTGGGAGTGGACGGTTCGGCGTCGAACGATGCCTCCAACATGATCCTCGAAGCGAGGCAGGCGTTGTACCTGCAGCGGCTGCGCTACGGCGCGGACGTCCCGGTGGAGCGCGCCCTCGGTTGGGCCACGCGGGGCTCCGCTGCAGCGCTGGGCCGCACGGACATCGGGCAGATCGCTCCCGGCATGCAGGCCGACCTGGCCTTGTTCACGCTCGACGGGCTGCGCTTCTCCGGCAGCCACGATCCCGTCGCGGCCTTGTTGCTCTGCGCGGCGGACCGCGCCGACCGCGTCATGGTCGCCGGTAAATGGCGCGTTGTGGACGGGCAAATTCCCGGCCTGGACATCCCGGAACTTATTGCCAAACATTCAGCCGCCGCACAGAAAATCATCAGGGGTTAGGAGTAGCCTCTCGATTAGGTCGTAGATCAGGAGGCACATCATGACCGTCCCCCAGCACAACACGCCGACTCCTCCAGGTTGGTACCCGGACCCCTCGGGCTCCGGGCAACTACGGTGGTGGGACGGTACCGCCTGGACAGGGAACGCGTGGAACCCGCCGGCCCAGGCCGGCGCGGGTCAGGCTGGCGGGGGTCAGGCCGGCCCAGGTCAGCCCGGCGCGGCGTGGCCCGCGGCCGCAAGGCCCGGGCAATACGGGGGGCCTCCGCAATACGCGGGATCGGTCCAGCCCGCGCCGCGCCCGGAAATCAGCAGGGGGACGCCGGTCTACAATCCGTTCATCTGGCTCGTCACCCTGCTGCCAGTGATCACCCTGATCATCCTGTTGCTCTGGAACCCGGTCTTCCACCTGCGGTATGTCGGCGCTCGGCGCGTACCCACCCTCGATCCCAGCGCGTTCAGCGTTCCCTATTTCCTGCTGGTCATTTCAGGCTGGCTCATCTACGGGGTCAGCGTCCTCTTGTCCTACCTCGACTGGCAAAAGTTGCAAAGGGACGGGGTGGTCCGCCCCTTCCATTGGGCATGGGCCTTCCTCGGCGCCGGAGTCTACGTCGTGGGCCGTTCAGTGATCGTCCACAAGGTCGCCCCGCAGCGCGGACTCGCGCCGGTTTGGGCACTGATTGGCCTAACTGCCCTGAGCCTGATCCTGGTGTCCGTCAAAGCGAGCATGATCATTTCGACGATCGCCAAGGCTTTGCCAATGTAGCTTCGCCGGGCAGACTTTGTCCGCGACGCTACTTGTCGGTCAACCCGAAGCGGCGGGCGGCACCTCCCCAGGTGCCGCCCGCCTTTTTGGCTCTGTTGCGCAGAGTCCCTCATCCCCAGGGGCAGGAGCCCTAGGAACGCTGCCGGCCGAACACCGGAAGGGCACGCAACCAACGGGAGAAAGTCCCGGGCGTGCGGTCACAGTCGGCCGGAATGTAGAAGTCGGGATCCGTGGCGCCGAACGGCAGGTACAGTTCCTGGCCGGGCGCCGGGAATTCCACGACGTTGTTCTTATCCTGCGAGTCCATCTGTCCTCCTATTTCATGCGCTCAAGTTCTCCATGGCGATGCGGTTGAAGCTCTTCGTTACTTTCCACATCTTGGAAAACATTTTTTGTTATATGGAAATGGTAGAGGGGATTCCCGAACCGCGTCAAGGGGTGCCCGCGGGACCGCGCCCCCGCCGCCAACCGCCGTCGGTCACATTCGGAAAGTAGATAACGATTCTCCGGAAGTGATGTACACCACTGGCAAAGGTGGGCTACGCTTTCTTCAATTCGTGGCGCAGGTCACGTAACCTGGGAGCAGCAGGCAGGGTCGTAATGAGCTGGCATCAACGGATGCCGGCTCTTTTTTGTTGGGTCGGCTCCACCAGAAACGCGTACGAAACACGCGCTTAATTTCATTGGTGGACCTTAGGGGTTCCACCTCATAGAAGTTGGGATATGACCATGAGCAACAAGATCGTCCTCGGCGACAACCAGTACGGCAAGGCTGAAGTCCGCGTCGTCAAAGTCACCCGCGACACCGACCGCCACCAGATCGAAGACCTGAACGTCACCTCGCAATTGCGTGGCGACTTCCAGGCTGCGCACCTCCAAGGCGACAACGCACACGTCGTCGCCACGGACACCCAGAAGAACACCATCTACGCCTTTGCCCGCGACGGCATCGGCTCCCCCGAAGCCTTCCTCCTGCGCTTGAGCGAACACTTCACCTCGGGCTTTGAGTGGGTCACGGGCGGCCGTTGGGAAGCCGAGGCCTACACCTGGGACCGCATCCAGGCACACGGCTCCGAACACGACCACAGCTTTGTCCGCAAGGGGCAGGAAGTCCGCACCGCCGTCGTGGTCCGCGAAGGCAACACAACGCACGTCATCTCGGGCCTCAAGGACCTGACCGTCCTCAAGACCACGCAGTCCGGCTTCGTCGGCTACCCCCGCGACCGGTACACCACGCTGCCCGAGACCACGGACCGCATCCTCGCCACCGACGTCTCGGCACGCTGGCGCTACAACACCGGGCTCGACGCTGCCGGGACCGACTTCAACAAGAGCTACGAGGACATCAAGGCCCTGCTCTTGGAAGGCTTCACGGAGAACTACTCCCACGCCCTGCAGCAGACCCTGTTCGACATGGGCAAGAAGGTCCTCGAGGCCCATAGCGAAGTGGACGAGATCAAGTTCTCGATGCCCAACAAGCACCACTTCCTGGTGGACCTCAGCCCGTTCGGCCTCGACAACCCCAACGAGGTCTTCTTCGCCGCCGACCGCCCGTACGGCTTGATCGAAGCCACGGTCCAGCGCGATAACACCACACCGGCCCCGGCTGCGTGGAACGGCATCGCCGGCTTCTGCTAAGCCTCTAAACACCCGCCCAACTGACTCGCATCAAATGCGAGTCAGTTGGGAGGCCGTACCCAAAACCACCTTGTTAGCCAGACAACGTTAGCCAGACAAAGACGTCTGCCATGAACCAAGAAAGTCTGCCATGAACACCAAGAAGAAAACCCGCCCCGCAGGGTCCGGGCCAGCCCGCCCCGAGGACCAGTGCCTGTCGATCGGGAGCACGTTCGCCTACGGCTTCCAGCACGTCTTGACCATGTACGGCGGCATCATCGCCCCGCCGCTCATCATCGGAGCCGCCGCGGGCATGTCCTCGCAGGACATCGGCCTCCTGATCGCGGCCTGCTTGTTTGTCGGCGGCCTCGCCACCATTCTTCAGACCATCGGCATCCCGTTCTTCGGATCGCAGCTGCCGCTGGTCCAGGGCGTGTCCTTCGCCGGCGTTTCCACCATGGTGGCGATCGTCCACGGGGGCGGCGGGATCCAGGCGGTGTTCGGCTCAGTCATTGTGGCGTCCTTGATCGGCCTGGCGATCACTCCCCTCTTCTCCAAGATCATCAAATTCTTCCCGCCTGTGGTCACGGGTACCGTCATCACGACAATCGGACTGACCCTCATGCCCGTCGCAGCGAACTGGGCCATGGGCGGCAACAGCGCGGCACCCAACTACGGCAGCATGGCGAACATCGGACTCGCCGCGGCCACGATGGGAATCGTCCTGCTCCTGAGCAAGATCGGCAACGCGGCCATCTCCCGCCTGTCCATCCTCCTTGCCATGGCTATCGGGACCGTCATCGCCCTCGCCACGGGCATGGCAGATTTCTCCAAGGTCGGCCAGGGTCCGATCGTTGCCTTCCCCACTCCGTTCGCCTTCGGTGCTCCCACCTTCGAAATCGCGTCCATCGTTTCGATGCTGATCGTCATCCTGGTCACCCTGACCGAGACTTCGGCGGACATCATCGCAGTTGGCGAAATCGTGGGCACCAAGGTCGACTCCAAGCGCATTGGAAACGGACTACGCGCGGACATGCTCTCAAGCGCCGTCTCACCCCTCTTCAACTCCTTCACCCAGAGCGCCTTCGCCCAGAACGTCGGCCTCGTGGCCATCACCGGCATCAAGAGCCGCTTCGTGGTCAGCGCCGGCGGACTCATCCTGGTGGTTCTCGGCGTGCTGCCAGTCCTCGGGCGAGTAGTCGCAGCGGTTCCGACGCCCGTCCTGGGCGGCGCCGGCGTCGTACTCTTTGGAACCGTGGCCGCCAGCGGCATCCGGACGCTCTCCAAGGTGGAGTATCGCAACAACATGAACCTGATCATCGTGGCGGCATCCATCGGCTTCGGCATGATCCCGATCGCCGCCCCGAAGTTCTACGACCAGTTCCCGTCATGGTTCTCCACGATCTTCCACTCGGGCATCAGCTCGGCCGCCATCATGGCCATCCTGCTGAACGTGCTCTTCAACCACTTCAAGGCCGGCAACTCGGACAACCAGTCCGTGTTCGTCGCAGGCACGGGACGCGTGGTCACCGAATCGGACATTGCGTGCCTTGCGAACGGCGACCGGTTCGAGAACGGCAAACTGATCGACGCCGAGGGCAAGGAAGTGCCACTCACGTCGTCCACCGCCGTCGAGCACTGACGGTTCTAAAGCGCCTTTCTGCGCCGAACTGGCAGGTGTTGCCCCTATTCCTCAGCCAAGGAATGGGGCAGCACCTGCCATTTCGCGCTAGTTACGGGTCCGCGTGAGACGGTTGTTTCATGAGGATCGATGAGCGAATCGAACAACACTACTCGGAGCTTGGGCCGCAGGAGCAAAAGGCCGCGGATACCCTGTTGGACCGCTTGGGCGACCTTGCGGTCTACAACGCGGCCGAGCTCGCCCAGCTTAGCGGCGTTTCCAAGGCCACCATGAGCAGGCTATTCCGCCGCCTGGGATTCGCCGATTTCAACGAGGTCAAGGAACACACCCGGAGCCTGAGGTCCAGCGGAGTGCCGCTCGCCAGGCAGGAGGCCGACGGCGGGATCCCCCTGCATTTGGCACAGGAGCAGCAGAACCTGGACCGCCTTTTCGATACGCTCGACGACGATCGCCTCCTCAAGGTGGTACAACAACTGGCTGAGGCCCGGAATGTCCTTCTGATCGGTTTCCGCAACAGTTTCCCTGTCGCCCTCCATTTCCGGCAGCAGCTTCTCCAGTGCCGTTCGTCGGTGGCTCTGGCCCCTCAGCCGGGCCAAAGCGTGGGCGAGGAGCTCGCCGGACTGGACGGGAACGACGTCGTGGTTCTGCTTGGATTCCGGCGCAGGCCCGACCGCTTCGACCGTGTCCTGAAGGCCGCTACCGCCACCGGCGCGAGCACCATCTTGATCGGAGACCCGAGCGCGCGCTGGCTGGCGGCCGACGCCTCCGTCTGGATCGAATGCCCTGTGGAGGGCAGCGCCGCCTTTGACAGCTATGCGTCGGCCATGAGCCTCGTGAGCGTCCTCGCGAACGGCGTGTTGGCGGCGAAGGGCCGTTCAGGAAGGGATCGCGTCCGGGAAATCACCGGGCTGTTCGACTCACTGGAAGAGATCGAGCGACGGTAGTCCGAAGGCGGCCGTGCTCGGCTCGCTCGCCGGGCCCGGCGCCAAGCGTAAAGAAGAGTTAGCGGTCCGGAAACTGAACTGAAACATCTGTTCCATTGAATTGAACCAGTGAAACGACTGCCCCGGTCGTGGAAAACCCTGATTCGAGGAACCGATGGCCGAAGCACAACTCGCCCCAGAGAAGACCGGCACCCTTCTTGGCCACCCGATTGATGAAGCCGCCGCACGCCGTGACCCGCGGCTCAGCAACGAAGACCTGGTGCCCCTGAACAACCAGCGCTGGAGCAGCTACAACCTGTTCGCGTTCTGGATGTCGGACGTCCATAGCATCGGCGGCTATGTGACGGCGGGCAGCCTTTTTGCCCTCGGCCTGGCGAGCTGGCAAGTGTTGGTGGCCCTGCTGGTGGGCATCGTGATTGTCCAGGTGTTTTGCAACCTCGTGGCGAAGCCCAGTCAGAAGACCGGCGTCCCCTACCCCGTGATCAACCGGGCCGTCTTCGGCGTCAAAGGTGCCAACATCCCGGCCATCATCCGCGGTCTCATCGCTGTCGCCTGGTACGGAGTGCAGACTTTCCTGGCCTCCGAAGCCCTGGTGATCGTGTTCCTGAAGTTCTTCCCGGCCATGAAGCCGTTGTACGACGTCCATCAGTACGGCTTCCTTGGCCTTTCTGCCCTGGGTTGGATTTGCTACGGAATCCTCTGGGTAGCCCAGGCCGCGTTGTTCTGGAACGGAATGGAAAGCATCCGCAAATTCATCGACTTCGCCGGACCGGCCGTCTACGTTGTCATGTTGGTTCTTGCGATCTACTTGGTATCCAAGGCCGGCGTCAGCAACATCAGCCTCAACCTCTCCGCCGGCGAACCGCTCGACTTCGCTGCGTCCATCCCGGTCATGATCTCCGCGATCGCCTTGGTGGTGTCGTATTTCTCCGGCCCCATGCTCAACTTCGGCGACTTCGCGCGTTACGGCAAGAGCTTCAAGGCCGTCAAGAAGGGCAATCTCCTGGGCTTGCCCGTCAACTTCCTGTTCTTCTCGCTACTCACGGTCATCACGGCGTCGGCCACCACCCCGGTCTTTGGGCACCTCATCACGGACCCGGTCAAGACCGTGCAGGAAATCGATTCGGTGTTCGCCGTGCTGCTCGGCGGATTGACCTTTGTCATCGCGACCGTGGGCATCAATATCGTGGCCAACTTCATCTCGCCGGCGTTCGACTTCTCCAACGTGAGCCCGCAGAAAATCAGTTGGCGCATGGGCGGCATGATCGCCGCCGTCGGATCCGTCATCCTGACCCCGTGGAACTGGTACTCGAACGACGACGCCATCCACTACACGCTCGGCGTTCTGGGGGCGCTCATCGGCCCGCTCTTCGGCATCCTCATCGCCGGCTACTACCTCGTGGGAAAGCAGAAGGTGTGGGTTGAGGACATGTACACGATGAAGCCGAGCGGCAAGTACTGGTTCCGCAACGGCTACAACCCCAACGCGGTCAAGTCAGTGGCCATCAGCGGCGTAGTGTCGATCGCCTCGGTCCTGATTCCCAAAGCGCTCCTTGACTCCGGAGCCACCACAGTCAACGCAACTTGGATCGGCAACTACAGCTGGTTCCTCGGTTGTGCCTTGGGCCTGCTGACCTTCTGGTACTTCGAAAAGCGATCCCCCATGATCAACCTGGAGCCTAACGGCGTCGAAGTGAACGACGGCGCCCTCGCCTGAGCGCCCGCCGTCATCAAACAGAAACCGCCGGACGCTCCCTCACTTATGGGGCCAAATTCCAGGACGCTCGCTCACCCCGTGAGCGAGCGTCCGCCCGAAACCCCACATAGGTGAGCGAGCGTCCGCCAAAAACCCCACATAGGTGAGCGAGCGTCCGGGGCAGTCAGTTCTGGTTCAGCTCGGCCGAGATCGCGAGCGCGGCTTCGCGCAGGAGCGGCACGGCGCGGTCGGCGAAGTGCTGGTCCACGCGGGACACCGGTCCGGAAACCGAAATAGCCGTGGGCGTCGGAGCATTGGGCACAGCCATCGCGAAGCAACGGACGCCGATCTCCTGCTCTTCCTCGTCGATCGAGTAGCCGCGTTCGCGGATCCGGTTCAAATCGGCGAGCAGGGAATCGATGTCCCCGATGCTCTTGGCCGTGGGAGTCGGCATGCCCGTGCGGGCCACGATGCCGCGGACCACTTCGTCGTCCAGCTGGGCCAGGATGGCCTTGCCGACGCCGGTGTCGTGCGTATGGGCGCGGCGGCCCACCTCGGTGAACATGCGCATGGAGTGCAGGGACGGAACCTGGGCAACGTAGATGACCATGTCGGAATCCAGCACGGCCATGTTGGACGTTTCGCCGAGCCGGTCCACGAGGGACTTCAGCTGGGGGCGGGCCAGTGCTCCGAGTTGCTTGTTGGCGCCTTCGCCAAGCCGGATGAGCCGGGGGCCCAGCGCGTAGCGACGATTGGGCAGTTGCCGGATGTAGCCGAGGGACACCAAAGTGCGCAGCAGGCGGTGGATGGTGGGGAGCGGCAGGTCTGTCGACGACGATAGTTCGCTCAACGTGACGTCTCCGCCGGCGTCGGTGATGAGTTCCAGCAGTTCGAAGACGCGCTCGACGGACTGCACGCCTCCCGAGGGCTTTTCAGCCATTCCGTTGTCTCCTATGGCTCGGAATCCGACAACTCTTATCCGCATCGTGAAAAGAATTGCTTAGAACACTCAAGATACAGCACGCGACGCCGGAATGCTTGCCTGCCGATCAGGGCTTGTGTTTCCACTTTGTAGATAATAATATCCATAATACGAAAACATTCGGTTTGAGCGGAGGCCCGCTATGGGCCTGTACGAGGAGGAAATTCAATGGCGAACCCGAGCCCCGGAAATTCGATCACCCTGCGCGTCGCCGCGCCGTCGAGCTTCACTGCCACGAGCGAGCTGGCCGCTGCGGTCGCCGCTGCCGGTGCGGCCGTCACCGCGCTGGATGTGACCGAGTCGCACCACGACACCCTGGTTGTTGACGTCACCTGCAACACCACCGACGAAGACCACGCCAACCGCGTCAAGGACGCCCTCAACGCGCTCGACGGCGTCACGGTCCAGCACGTCTCGGACCGCACCTTCCTCATGCACCTGGGCGGCAAGCTCGAGGTCGTCCCGAAGGTGGCCCTGCGCAACCGCGACGACCTTTCGCGCGCCTACACTCCCGGCGTCGCTCGCGTTTGCCTCGCCATCGCCGAGGACCCGGCAGCTGCCCGCAACCTGACGGTCAAGCGGAACACCATCGCCGTCCTCACCGACGGTTCGGCCGTCCTTGGCCTGGGCAACATCGGCCCGGCCGCGGCACTGCCTGTCATGGAAGGCAAGGCCGCGCTGTTCAAGCAGTTCGCCAACGTCGACGCCTGGCCGGTCTGCCTGGACACCCAGGACACTGAAGAAATCATCATGATCGCCAAGGCCATGGCTCCGGTCTACGGCGGCATCAACCTTGAAGACATCGCAGCCCCGCGCTGCTTCGAAATCGAGAAGCGGCTGCGCGACGAGCTGGACATCCCCGTCTTCCACGACGACCAGCACGGAACGGCAATTGTCACCCTCGCGGCCCTCGTCAACGCGTTGCGCGTAGTGGACAAGAAGCTGTCCGAGGTCAAGATCGTTGTCTCCGGCGTCGGCGCTGCCGGCTCTGCGATCATCCAGCTCCTCAAGGCGCAGGGCGCGCAGCACATTGTCGCCGCCGGCCGCTCCGGCGCCATCCACTCGGGCGAAAAGTACGACGACGAGCACCGTTCCTGGATCGCCGCGAACACCAACGAGGCCGGATTCTCCGGCACGCTGCACGAAGCCCTCAAGGGTGCTGACGTTTTCATCGGCGTCAGCGCTCCGCACGTGATCGGCGAAGAGCAGGTCGCCTCGATGGCCGAGGACGCGATCGTGTTCGCCATGGCCAACCCCACCCCCGAAATCGACCCGGTGATCGCGTCCAAGCACGCAGCGGTGGTGGCCACCGGCCGGAGCGACTTCCCCAACCAGATCAACAACGTGCTGGCCTTCCCGGGCTTCTTCCGCGGACTGCTCGACGCCGGAGCATCGGACATCATCCCGGAAATGCTCGTGGCCGCGGCAGAGGCTATCGCCAACCGGGTTGCAGATGATGAACTGAATGCGAGCTACATTATCCCGAGCGTCTTCGACCCCCACGTTGCAGCCGACGTCGCCGCAGCCGTAGCAAATGCAGCAAACGCAGCAAACGCGCGGAAGCAGCAAACGCAGGCCGCTCGCGCTTTCTAGGAAAGGACCACCCCATGGCTCTCACAGTCACAGACCCCCGGCCGATCGAACGAGCCGAGGAGATCCTGACTCCCAAGGCGTTGGCCTTCGTGGAGGAACTGCACCGCCGTTTCGCGGGCACCCGCACCGAGCTCCTCGCGGCCCGCGTCGCCAAGCGCGAAGAAGTGGCCCGCACCGGCCGCCTCGACTTCCTGCGGGAAACCCAGGACATCCGCGACGGCGACTGGAAGGTCGCCGAAGCACCCGTGGCCCTGCAGGACCGCCGGGTCGAGATGACCGGCCCGGCCTCCCCGGCCAAGATGGCCATCAATGCCCTGAACTCCGGCGCCAAGGTGTGGCTCGCCGACCTCGAGGACGCCAGCACCCCGACGTGGGCGAACGTCATCGACGCCATCCTGAACCTCCGCGACGCAGCCCAGGGCACCCTGAGCTACACCTCCCCGGAGGGCAAGGAATACCGGCTCCGCACGGACGCGCCGCTCGCCGTCGTCGTCGCCCGCCCCCGCGGCTGGCACATGGACGAACGGCACCTGCTGCTCGACGGCGAACCCACCGTGGGCGCGCTGGTGGACTTCGGCCTGCACTTCTTCCACGTCGCCAAGCAGCTCCTGCTCAACGGCCACGGCCCGTACTACTACCTGCCCAAGATGGAAAGCCACCTCGAGGCCCGGCTGTGGAACGACATCTTCGTCTTCGCCCAGGACTACCTCGGCATCCCGCAGGGCAGCGTACGCGCCACCATGCTGATCGAAACCATTCCGGCCGCGTTCGAAATGGACGAGTTCCTCTACGAACTGCGCGACCACGCGTCGGGCCTGAACGCCGGCCGTTGGGACTACCTGTTCAGCATCGTGAAGTACTTCCGCGACGCCGGCGAGTCCTTCATCCTGCCGGACCGCGCGTCCGTGGTCATGACGGCCCCGTTCATGCGCGCCTATACGGAACTGCTGGTCAAGACCTGCCACAAGCGCGGCGCCTTCGCCATGGGCGGCATGGCTGCCGTCATCCCGAACCGCCGCGAACCCGAAGTCACAGCCCAGGCCTTCGAGAAGGTCCGCGCGGACAAGACCCGCGAGGCGAACGACGGTTTCGATGGTTCCTGGGTGGCCCACCCGGACCTCGTCTCCACGTGCCGCGAAGTGTTCGACTCCGTGCTCGGCGACAAGCCGAACCAGCTGGACAAGCAGCGCCCGGAGGTCTCCGTGACCGCCGATCAGCTGCTGGACATCTCCTCCGCCGGTGGCCACGTGACCGAGGCCGGGCTTCGCTTGAACCTCTACGTCGCCGTCGCGTACACCGCGGTGTGGCTTTCGGGCAGCGGCGCCGTTGCCATCCACAACCTCATGGAAGACGCCGCCACTGCGGAAATCTCCCGTTCCCAGGTGTGGCAGCAGATCCGCAACAAGTCGGTCCTGGCTGACACCGGCAACACGGTCACCCGCGAGCTGGTCACCCGGATCCTCGGCGAAGAGACCGACCGCCTGCGCAGCGAGGTCGACGCCGAGTCCTTCGAGAAGTTCTACGAGCCGGCGAGCCGCCTGATCGCGGACATCTGTCTCTCCGAGGACTACACGGACTTCCTCACCACTCCCGCCTACGAGCTGGTGTAGGAATGGCCGCATCCTCCTTCTCGGCGGCAGATCTTGCCGCGATCGACTCCCAACTGGCCGCCACTGACCAGTTGCTGGAGCGCAATTACCCCGGCGACGACGGCACCCGCCAGCCCGTGCACACGGTGTACGTCCCGGCGGACCGTTTCACGCCGTCGCTCTCCGCGGAATGGGGCGCCCAGGCGATCACGACGGCGGAGGCCCACGGCGGTCTCGAAAGGCTCGGTACGTTGCTGGGCCAAGAGCCCGAACTGGCTGCCGCCGTCGCCACCCGTGTGGCTGCCAAGTTGCGCAGTGAACCGATCGAGGACTTGCGCCTCGACTTCGAGGACGGCTACGGCGACCCGGGCGACGAAGCAGAAGACGTCGCGGCCGTAGCGGCTGCCCAGGCTGTCAGCGAAGCCGTTGCCGCGGGGTCCGCGCCGCCGTTCATCGGCATCCGGTTCAAGTGTTTCGAGGCCCCCACCCGGGCACGTGGCCTGAAGACCCTGGACCTGTTCGTCTCGACTTTGGCCTCGGCCGGAGAACTGCCCGAGGGACTCATCCTGACCCTGCCGAAGGTCACCACGGTGGCCCAGGTGCAGGCCATGGACTTCGCGGTCTCCCGACTGGAGGAGATCCACACGCTCCCGGCGGGCCGGCTCCGTTTCGAAGTCCAGGTGGAGACGCCGCAACTGATTCTCGGCCCGGAGGGGACCTCCCCCGTGGCCCGGCTTCCGCACGCAGTTCCGGGCCGCATCAGCGCATTGCATTACGGCACCTACGACTACTCGGCTTCGTTGCAGATCTCCGCGGAGTACCAGTCCATGGAGCACCCGGTGGCGGATTTCGCGAAGGAAGTCATGCAGCTGGCCGTTGCGGGAACGGGCATCCGGCTCTCCGACGGCTCCACCAACATCATCCCGGTGGGCGACAACGTGGAAAACGCGTGGAAGCTGCACGGCCGCTTGGTCCGCCGCTCCCTTGAACGCGGCTACTACCAGGGCTGGGACCTGCACGCTGCCCAGTTGCCGAGCCGTTTCGCTGCGACGTATGCCTTCTACCGCGAGGGCCTGCCGGCCGCCGCGGCCCGCCTGCGCAACTACGTGGAGCGCACCGAAGGCGGCGTCATGGACGAACCCGCCACCGCCCGGGCCTTGGCCGCTTTCGTCCTGCGCGGCGTCCAGTGTGGAGCGGTAGGTGCCGAAGAAGTGCTGGCGCTTGCCGGCGTCGAACTCCCCCGGCTGACTGCACTGGCGCATCCGCGGCTCGCACACACCACCTCCAAGTAAGGATCCAATGATGGGCAAGTACTACTATCCCCAGGGCGGCCTGCCGCCGCAGACCCACCTCACCACCGAACGCGCAATCGTCACGGAGGCCTACACGGTCATCCCCAAGGGCGTGCTGACCGACATCGTAACCAGCAACCTGCCGGGCTTCTCGAACACGCGTTCCTGGATCATTGCCCGCCCGATCTCCGGATTCGCCACCACGTTTTCCCAGCTGATCGTTGAGATCGGCCCGGGTGGCGGCGCTCCCAAGGCAGAGTTCGAGGCCGGCGTCGAAGGCGTCGTCTTCGTCACCAAGGGCAAGGTCAACCTGACCCTCGACGGCGAACTGCACCAGCTCGAGGAGGGCGGCTACGCCTACCTCGCTGCCGGTTCCAACTGGGGCCTTGAGAACGTCTCGGACGACATCGTCTCCTTCCACTGGATCCGCAAGGCCTACGAGCGCCTTGAGGGCTATGAAGCCAAGTCCTTCGTCACGAGCGACGACGAAGTTGAGGCCGGGGAAATGCCGGACGTCAACGGCGTCTGGGCAACCACACGCTTCGCGGACCCCAACGACCTGGCCCACGACATGCACGTGAACATCGTGACGTTCCAGCCCGGCGGGGTCATCCCGTTCCCGGAAACCCACGTCATGGAACACGGCCTGTACGTCCTGGAGGGCAAGGGCATGTACCTGCTCAACAATGACTGGGTCGAAGTGGAGGCGGGAGACTTCATGTGGCTGCGCGCCTTCTGCCCGCAGGCCTGCTACGCCGGCGGCCCGGGTCCGTTCCGCTACCTGCTGTACAAGGACGTCAACCGTCAGGTCAAGCTGACCTAAGGCACTCCTTTCCCAACTGACTCGCAGTTAATGTCGTTATGAGCGCTCATAACGACACCTACTGCGAGTCAGTTGGGTTTGGGGCCGCGCCCGCGTTTTCGGCGTTGACCCCCTCGCTTCCGAAGAGGACGATCGAAACTACGGGGGCAAGGGCGCCTGGCCCGTTGCCCCGCAGCGTAGCTTCAGGAGGCAGCCATGGAGGCGGCGCGGGCCTCTCAGACTTCCCGCGTATCCCGGACTTCGCGGCGAGCGCGGATGGCCGTCGTCCTGGCTCTGATCCTGGCGTCCGGTTCGTGCACCTACCCTCTGACGGCTGAACCCCCGGCGAGTACCTCGTCGTCCGATTCCCAAGGGGCAGTACCCGAATCCCCCGTTGCGGATTTCTTCGCGCATGAAATGCTCAACCGGGGCGCGCCGGCCGTCGTCGTCCAGATCAAAGTCCGGGGCCGGGAATGGTCCCAGGCCTACGGCAGCCAAGACGTCGAGACCGGCGAACCGGTGGCCGTGACCGACCGGATCCAGGCTGGCGGCATCACCCAGTCCATGGTGGCGGTCTCGGTGCTCAAGCTGGTCCAGGAAGGAAAGCTGGGCCTCGAGGACCCTGTCACTCAGTACTTCCCGGAATTCGGGCAGCTCGTCCATCCGCCGGGCCCCGTCACAGTCCGCTCCCTGTTGAACCACAGCTCCGGCCTGCCCGACGCGCCTGTTGCCATCCTGAGGGCCATGCCGACCAAGCGGGCCATCGACACGAGGTTCAGCATCGAGGACTACCTCCGCATGGCCGGGACCGTGCCGTGGACGCACGCGAACTTCCAGCTGTTCCGCTTCTCGGATGCGAACTACTTCGCCCTGGCCGCGATAGTGCAGAAGCTCCGCGGCCGGCCGATCGGCGATGTCCTGAAGTCAGATATCTTCGTGCCGCTGGGAATGAGCCACACCTCGCTGGCATCCGAACCTGACCGGGATGCGCGCGACATGATTCAGAGCTATGAATTCATCGACGGCGAGCGCGTCAACGCCTCGCAGCCGGAGTATCTCGTCGGTTCCCCCGCAGAGGGCGTCATCTCCACGGTGGGCGATATCAACACGTTCTACGCAGCGCTCATGCAGGGCAGGCTACTCACGGCGAGCACCCTCCACGACATGCAAACCCTATGGCAGGAGAACCACGGACTCGGGCTGCAGCGGTGGAATGACGAATGCACGAACGGCTTCTACTACGGCTACGGCGGGAGCACCTGGTTTGCGAGCATCGCGTTGTCCACGAGCGACGGGAGCCGCCAGATAGCCATGAGCTTCGCCTATCCATCCGACACGGACAAACACATTGAATCGACGGATGGCAGCGGCCAAGCGGAGTTCGAGCAGCTCCGGCAGGTGGCCATCGCCACCATGAACGGGCTGTGCTGAGTCACGACGCATCCTGCTAGGGTCTGTGCATGGATGAAAAATTGGGGAAATTCATCGAGGACTTCGGAACACTGACAAGGCTCTCCCAGCTTGGCTTTGACCATGGCGACGACGGCGAACAACTTCTACAGGCACTGACCGGGCACCTCGCGGTTCCCGCCCATGAACTGTCCGTCGTGACGGAGGAGATCCCGCAGCACCGTCTGGTGGATGTGGACATCGTGATGGAAGGGATGGCCGGCCGCGACCCCGAGCGGCGGCTGGTAGGAATCGGCGGCGGCGATCAGCGCCACCACATGTCCTTCAGCGACATGTTGCAGCAATCCCGCAGCTACCCGAGGTTTCCCCTCAGCCAGCCGGACTACAGCAACCTGGCCACCGGTCCGGACCAACAGCGCCAGGCCGTTGCGCTGGGGCTCTGGCTCTTCAGCTACGCCGGATCTCCCATAGCGGTCCTCCAACGTGGTGCCAAGATCGAGCGTGGCCGGCAGACTGCGTCGCTCGAAGTCCTGGCCACCCACCCTGCCGTCGCGTCGAGGTTCCTGGCCGAGGTACGGCGCGAAATGGAGCACAAGAGCGTTTTCAGAGGCCAAGTCATCTCGCTCTCCGCCAGCGACTACGGGCCGGGCATCAGCGGAGTGACCTTCATCCGGCGGCCGCAGCTCGCCAGCAGTGACGTGGTCCTTCCGGACGGGCTCCTCAGCAAGGTGGAGAGCCACACCCTTGGCATCGCACGGCAAGCGGACATCCTTGCGGCACACGGTCAGCATCTCAAACGCGGCCTCCTACTCTATGGAGCGCCCGGGACGGGCAAGACGCACACGGTCCGGTACCTGCTGAGCCAAAGCGAAGGTACGACGGCGGTGCTCCTCTCGGGCGGCTCACTCGCCAGAATTTCCGAGGCGGCCAAGATCGCGCGGGCCTTGGCGCCGTCCATCGTGGTGTTGGAGGATTGCGATCTGATCGCCGAGGACCGCAGCTTCGGCCACGGGCCCAAACCGTTGCTCTTCGAGGTACTCGACGCCATGGACGGGCTGGACAACGACGCCGACGTCGCGTTCGTTCTGACCACCAACCGGGTGGAACTTTTGGAACGGGCCCTCGCCCAGCGGCCAGGACGCGTGGACCTGGCAGTGGAAATCCCGCTTCCGTCCAAGCACGAGCGGGTGGAACTTCTGCGGCTGTATTCCAACGGAATCGCGTTCTCCGCCTCGGCGATCGAAGCCGCGGCAGGCCGGACCGCCGGCACCACGGCGTCGTTCGCGAAGGAGCTGATCCGACGCTCGGTGGTCGCCGCCGCGCTGGCAGACGAGACTCCCGGAGACCCGCACCTGGGCACCGCGGTGGGACAGCTCATGGCCGACGGCGAGGCCCTGACTCGTAGCCTGCTCGGAAGCAACGGGAGCGCGGAGTAACCACGTTGTCGATCGTGAGCACTGTCCTTGGCGCCAGGGTCAATCCGGCGACAGGAATCACTCAGGCCGGAGACTTCTCCTGTTCGGGTTCCTGGTCGGCGGGCGTCCACGTGAGCTTGACCGTGGCTCCGTCGTTGTTCTCGTCGATCCTCAAGCGCAGTTCCTCGCCATAGAGGAACTCGTGTTCAAAATGCCGTCCGTCAATGCGCGCCGCATCCAGGAGCTTTGTCATCGCCGTTGCCATCGCCCGGCCCCAGTCATGCGGATTCTTGCTGGACGCGTCTTCAAGGGCTGAATAGCTGACCATAGATCAATTGTTCTCCGGCTCGCGACGTTCTGCCAGACCTCGGTCCGGTCCGGACACCAGCCGAAGCAGTTTCCGGCTTCCTCCGGTGGCCGCAACTCTTATGATGCACTCCTCGGGCCCGGCTGCAGGCTAAGTCCCGCTGCGGCCATGTCCGCCGCGAGTACACCGGTAAGTTTGGCGTGCCCGGCAGCGTTCAGGTGGACGCCGTCCACCAAGTCCCCGGCAACCTGGTATTTGCTGATCCAGTCCCCGACGCTAAAGAACGGAGCACCGGCCTTGGCCGCAATATTGCCCAGCAACGCGTCAACCTCGGTGCGGCGCCCCCCGCCCGCGTTGGCACCCCTGGCAAGGGTTCCGATCATCACGAGCTTCGCCTGCGGGTACCTCTTTTTGAGGGCGGCGAGGAGCCTGTTGGCGTTGGCCGTGATCTGCTCGTCGCTGGCGTTGTGGGAGGCATCGTTGCCTCCACCTTCGACAACGATCAGCGGCGGCGTCCCGTAGGGCAGGACCCAGTCTCCGCGCTGCAGCGCGTCGATATAGTTTCCGCTGCTGCTCGTCGCGGCGACGTATCCTGTACCGCCCCTGGCCACGGAGTACACCTTGTAACCAAGCGAGCCCAAAGCCCCCCGCGGCCATGAGCCCAAGGGCTCAGACTGGGAGTCCCCGATGAGGACGGCGGTGTGCCGGACGTCCGAGAGGATGATTTCGTTCCGGTTGTTGCTGGGGTTCTTGTACAAGGACCCCACGGGAAGCTTTGACGGATCTTGTCCGGACTCAGGTTTCTTGGGACTCTGGCCCGCTGCGGCTGGACTACCCGAGGGTGCAAGGGGTGCCGCTGTCTGCCTGCCGCTGGATGAGTCGCCCGGTTCAGCAGGCGCCTGCGAACAGCCTGCCAAAAGTACTCCGGCTGCGATCACGGCTGCGGCGGAGCGGAATATGCGAGATTTGTGCATCGGCCTGTCCCGGGCTTGCTTTCTGTTCGTTTTAGCGCTGTAAAAGCAACTTTCCATTGCTCATAGACCGGTGGCGGAACGAGCCGACAGCCTGCCTACGTCGGAGTCTATTGGATCGGGACGGGGAAGGTCACGGCGAGGTGGGAATTATCCTCGCCGGATGGCCGGTGTGGAAGAATTTCATTTCGCACCCCCATCATTCCGACGCACAGATAGGAACCACGTGCACGCACCGGCGCCCGAGCCGGAAACCCGCTCCGTCCCCGATGTCCGTTCGCGGCGATCATGGACGGAAAGACTGCGCTCAGCGCAGCTCACGTTGGGATTTGTCATCGTTTTCTGGGGATTGGGAGCGCTGACCTCCAGCCTCGCCACGGGGCCGGACGCTCAATTGCGGCTCAATTTCGCACTGACGCCTCGCTCCGTACCTGATCACTGGTGGGCCGCGGCGACGTCCGCCTTCTGGGCCAGGGACCTGACGGGCTATGTGCTGGAAACTGCTTTGGTGCTGCTGCTAGGCCTCCCGCTGGAACGCCGGATGGGACAGCGGGCGTACGCAATCGCTGCGGTCTCCAGCCAGATTCTGGGCGTTGGCATTGCCCTGGGATTCCTTGCCTTGGCCCAAGGCTTGCTCGGTAACTGGACAGCCGAGATAGGCAGCCACCTCTTCGTGGGTCCGAGTGCGTTCATCATCGGTACCGCCATGGCGGGTACTGCGTCCATGGCAACCCTGTGGAGGCGCCGGATCCGGCTTGTCGTCTTCGCCTTGTTGCTCCTCCTGGCCCTCTACAGCGGAGGGTTTGCGGACTTGGTCAGGCTCGGCGCCGCAACCGCGGGCACGGTTCTCGGGCCCCTGCTCATGGGCCGCCGGCCGCGGTTTGCACGCCCGGTCAGTTCCCGGCACGAAGGCCGGGTGCTCCTTTCGCTTCTCCTTGCCGCATCGGCGATCGGTCCGGTAGTCGCCGGCCTCATCCCGCATGCGGTGGGGCCGTTGTCCATCCTGCGTTTCCTGTTCACCAACATCCAGCCAGTCGATCCCCAAGCACTCCAGAATCTCTGCTCCGATCCGGCGCAAGCGAAGGACTGTGCGGTCGCGCAGTTGCAATTACGTGCCGGGGCCGGTGGGATCTTCATGGCCATCCTTCCGTCTTTCCTCTTGCTGCTGCTTGCGGAGGGCCTGCGCCGCGGACGGCGCTTTGCCTGGGTGGGGACCCTTTTGCTCCAGGTGGGGCTTTCCGTTCTCGCCGGAATCGCACTCGCCGGAGTCTTGCAGCAGACTACTTCAGACACCGGCGCCAGCGAGGGGATTGTCGCAATCGAAGGATCGGCTTCCTCGCAGCCGTTCACTTTTGCCCTGCCGCTGCTCCTGCCCCTTGCGCTGACCATCATTCTGCTCGCGACCCGGCGCTTGTTTCATGTCCAGGCCCCTAAAGGGACCTACCGGCGCCTCACGGTCCGTGTACTTGCGATGGCTGCCGTGCTCAGTGCCGTCTATGTCGGCGCCGGCCTCTTGCTCGCCCAGGACTTCTCCCCCGTTCCGGGACTACCGGAACTACTGGCGGATGTCCCGGACCGCTTCCTTCCGCTGGGCTTCGTCCTGGATGTTCCCCCGGCGATCTTCCCCCAAGGCACGGCCGCCGTTCTCGTGTACGAGGGCGTCGGCGTCGTCTTTTGGGCGGTCGCCGGTGTCCTGATCTTCAGGACCTTCCTCCACCAGGCCCACACCCGGCACGACGCCAGTACGGAGCGTGCCCGGAAAGTCATCAAGACGTGGGAGGGAAGCTCGCTGTCCTGGATGACCACGTGGCCGGGAAACATGTACTGGTTCTCCCCTTCCGGGCAGTCCTTTGTTGCCTACCGCGTGAGCACGGGGGTCGCCCTCACGCTCGGCGGCCCGGTGGGACCCACATCCGAGAAAACCGCCGTCTTCGAAGAGTTTGCCCGTTATTGCAGGGGCAATGGGTGGACGCCGTGTTTCTACTCGGTGCCCCAAGAGTTGCGCGACCATGCGGATTCCGCCGGATGGAGCTCTGCGCAGGTAGCCCAGGAAACGGTCCTGCCATTGCATTCGGTCTCCTTCAAGGGAAAGAAGTTCCAGGACATCCGTACGGCGTTGAACAACGCATCGAAGGCGGGCATCCGCTACGAATGGACGAGCTACGCCTCGGCTCCCTTCTCGGTCCAGGTCCAGATCGAGGAAATCTCCGAAGAATGGGTGGCAGACAGGAACATGCCCGAAATGGGTTTTACCTTGGGCAGCCTCGACGAACTCGACGATCCGGAGGTGCGCTGCCTCCTTGCAATCGACAAACGCCACACGGTCCACGCAGTCACCTCTTGGCTGCCTGTATACCGCAACGGTCACATCGTCGGCTGGACCCTCGATTTCATGCGTCGCCGTAGCGGCGGCTTCCGGGCCAGCATCGAATTCCTCATCGCGTCCGCGGCCCTCAGCCTCAAGGATGAAGGATGCGAATTCGTGAGCCTCTCCGGTGCGCCCCTGGCTCGGGCCGAAGAGGACCCTTCCGAGATGCCTCGCCCGAAGCCGCGATCCCGCCCTCCCGGCAACCTCGACCGCCTGCTCGACTGGTTGGGGGCGACTTTGGAACCGGTCTACGGATTCCGGTCCCTCTTGGCATTCAAAGCAAAATTCCGGCCGCGATACGAGCCGCTCTACATGCTCTACCCCGACGCCGCTTCCCTGCCTGCCGTTGGGACCGCAGTGGCACGGGCCTACCTGCCAACGCTCAATCTCGGAGCGGGCCTGGCCTTGGCAGGCCGGATCTTCCGATGGCCCAAGCGCTCCGGAACGTCAGGGCGAAACCGCTCCTGAGGCCGACGACGGTTCTGGTGCCTCTGCAGGAGAGCCCGACGCCGGGACCCCGCCGATCGGGACATTGCTGTGGTGCGCTTTGCCGTGGTGAAGTTGCAAGGCGCTGAGCACCAAACCGAAATGGCTGAAGGCCTGGGGAGTATTGCCAAGTTGCCGGCCCGCGTGTGCGTCCCATTCTTCGCTCAACAGGCCCACGTCATTGCGCAGGGCCAGGAGCCTCTCGAAGAGGGCTGTCGCCTCTGCCCGGCGCCCGGCGCCCAAGAGTGCGTCCACCATCCAGAAGGAACACGCAAGGAAGACGCCCTCCCCGCCCGGCAGTCCGTCGTTACTGTCTTGCGGGCGGTAGCGCAGCACAAAGCCGTCTTCGGTCAGCTCACGCTGGATGGCGTCAATGGTGCCGATCACGCGCGGATCGTCGTGCGGCAGGAAGCCCACCTTGGGGATGAGGAGAAGGCTCGCGTCCAGCTCCTTGCTCCCGTAGGACTGGACGAACGTGTTGCGCTCCGCGTCGAATCCGTGGGTCATGACTTCGTCGTGGATGGTGTCCCGCAAAGCCTCCCAGCGATCCAGCGGACCGGGCATCCCGGATTCACGGATTCCGCGGACCATGCGGTCCGCCGCAACCCAGGCCATCACCTTTGAATGCACGAAGTGGCGCCGCGGGCCGCGTACTTCCCAGAGCCCGTTGTCCGGCTTGTCCCACGTGCTCTCAAGGTGGCGCATGAGGGCGGTCTGGATGGCCCAGGACTCATCGCCGACGGTCATCAGCGATGCCCGGGTCAGGGACAGACAGTCCAGGACTTCTCCCCAGACGTCCAGCTGGAGCTGCTCCGCTGCCGCATTCCCGATGCGCACCGGTTTCGAACCCTGGTATCCGGAAAGCCACGTCAGCTCCGTCTCGGGCAAGCGCCGGCGACCGTGCAGGCTGTACATGATCTGGAGGTCGGCCGGGTCGCCTGCCACTGCGCGGAGTAGCCAATCCCGCCACGCGCTGGCCTCCTCGGTGTAGCCCGCGGCCAGGAAGGCTTGAAGCGTTAGCGTGGCATCACGCAGCCAGCAATAACGGTAGTCCCAGTTCCGCGGTCCGCCGATCTGTTCGGGGAGCGAAGTAGTGGCGGCGGCAACGATGCCCCCGGTTGGCGCATAGGTGAGGGCCTTCAGCGTGATCAAGGAACGCTGGACGGCTTTCCGGTAAGGCCCCCGGACGTTGCAACGCCTGGACCAATCCGTCCAGAATGCCGAGGTGTCGTCGAGGGCGATATCCGCCTCGACGGTGCGGGGCCGCCGTTCGTGGCTGGGCGCCCACGTCAGGACGAAGGGCACGTGGTCACCCGCGTTCACGGTGAACTCGCTGACAGTGGTGAAGTCCTTGCCTACCAACGGCGCAGGGGTCTTGAGGTAGACGGAGTCCGGACCGGCAACCGCGCGGAGGCCGTGCCTGTCGCGGCGGACCCAGGGCACCACGTGCCCATAGTCGAACCTCAGGATCAGTTCCCCGCGCATCTTGACCGTCCCGCGGATCCCTTCCACCACGCGCACGATGTCCGCGACGGCGTCGCGCGGCGGCATGAAGTCGATGACCCGGACGTGCCCTTCTTTGGTTTCCCACTCTGTTTCCAGGATGAGGGTCCCGTCCCGGTACTGGCGGCGCGTGCAAATTCCCCCGGCTTCAGGTGCCAAGAGCCAACGCCCCGCTTGGGGGGAATCCAGGAGCGCGGCGAAGCACGCCGGCGAATCGAAGCGCGGGAGGCACAGCCAGTCTATGGAGCCCGCCGTGCTGACCAGGGCTGCGGTGTGCAGGTCCCCGATCATCGCATAGTCTTCGATTCTTTGGCCGGTAGGCGGTTGACCGTTCACTGTCCCTTTCCTAGTGCTGATTCAATGGCGGCTATGGCCTTGGCCGTGATCTCTTCCCGCCGGCCGGAGCCATCGACGGCGAGGACTATCCCACGCTCGGAGTACCGCTCGACCACCGCCTGTGTCTCGTTGCGGTAGAGCTCCAGGCGACGCCGGATCACCGGTGCTGTGTCATCGCTTCGGCCCTGCTCCTGTGCCCTGCGGAGCATCCGCGCGACGAGCTCGTCGTCGTCGACCGCCAGTTCGACGACGGCATCCAGCTGCTGCCGGTTGCCGGCCAGAATGCCGTCCAAAGCCTCGATCTGCGCCGTGGTGCGGGGATATCCGTCAAGGAGAAATCCTGCCAGGACGTCGGTGTTGCCAAGCCTCTGGCGGATCATGGCGTTGGTGACGTGATCCGGCACGAATTCGCCGCTGTCCATGTACTTGCTGGCCTCGGCTCCGAGTTCCGTCTTGCCGCCGACGTGCGCGCGGAAGATGTCTCCCGTGGAAATGGCAGGTATGCCGAAATGACCGGCGATGTGCTCAGCCTGGGTACCTTTGCCCGAGCCAGGAGGGCCCATGATGATCAATCGCGTCATGATGCTGTCCGTTCGTGAAGCGGTTTGCGTGCCCGGCATTGTGGCTCGAGCTTAGCAACTGTGGAGCGCCCGCGGCAGGGCCAAGGCAGCCTGCTTCAGACCGTCGCGGGGTCGGTGTTGGCACCGCACAGGATCACGGCCACCCGTTCCCCTGCTGCCGGAACATACGCCCCGGAGTTCACGGCCGCGAAAGCGGCGGCTGCGCCATGTTCCACGACAATCCGGTACTGCTCCCAGAGCAGTGAGCGCGCCGCGGCGATGTCGTCGTCGGACACCAGGACCGTCCGGACGCCTGTGCGGACGGCCACCTCGAAACCGATCCTGCCGATCTGTCGGGCACCCAGGGAATCCGCGGCGATCCCGGAGACGGCCACATCAACAGGCTCCCCTGCAGCGAGGGCCGAATAGAGGGTGGGAGCGTTGTCCGGCTCGACTCCGACAACCCTGGCGTGACCTTCGACGGCGGCCGCGATTCCTGCCATGAGCCCGCCGCCTCCAACGGCCACTACAACGGTGTCCACCTCTCCCAGCTGTTCCAGCAGCTCCGAGCCGACAGTGCCGGCGCCGGCGGCGATTTCGGCTTGGTCGTAGGCATGGCAGTAGACGGCGCCGGTTTCCGCGGCGTAGTCGAGGGCGGCCTCAAACGCTTCGGCGTATTCGCTGCCGCGCTGGACCACCGAGGCTCCGCTGGCCTTGAGCTTCTTGACCTTCACGGCAGGTGCGGTTTCGGGGACAAAAACGGTTGCGGGCACTCCGAGTTGCGCCGCGGCGTAGGCATTCGCAAGCCCTGCGTTGCCTCCCGAGGCGACGACGATTCCAACATTGTCCTTCAGCTCGCCGCGCTCCCGGGCGGCAAGCACGCGGTTGAAGGCACCCCTCGCCTTGAACGTCCCGGTGTGCTGCATGAACTCGCATTTGAACCACAATTGCCCTGGCACCGTCCCGGCATCCGCCTCGAAAACGGGCGTGCGGCGGACCCTCCCCGCAATCCGGGCGGCAGCTTCATCGACGTCGACGCGTGTGATCATGGTAGGTCCTCGTTCCGTGCAGTCAGATCCTGGGCAGGCGCTAGCCTCAGGCTATCGCTTACCGGGCCTACGCTTAGAGGGACTCGACGTCGGCCGTTCCGAGCTGTTGCCGGCGGGCCTGGCGGTTCCGCAGCCAACGGCGGGCAAGGTCCACTGCGGCCCAGATTCCGGCGAGGGGAGACAGCACGACCACGCCGTAGATGAAGATCATCCACGTCAGGATGGCCAAGGGCTGCTGCGCTCCGCTCAACCAGGAGAGGCCGCCGAGCAAGCCGATTGTCCAGAACAAAACCACTCCCACGAGCACTGCTCCCGCCGGAAAATACTCGCTCCTCACAACAGCCATCAGCGTCTCCACCGGCTGCCACCTGCCTTCCATCACCGCGCCCGAATAACTTCAGTATGCATCCGGAAAAACGCCGGACACGGCCAGCGCGCGGGCGAAGTGACGAACATAACCAAGGGGGGCGTGTCGCCACGGATTCGGGAGCCTATGTGACGGGTGGAATGGCGGCGTAATCTGAAAAGACGCACGGTTGATAGCTGGAAAAATGGCTCGGAAAAACAACCCGAAAAATGGTTTGGCCAGGGTCCTGCGAAGGATCTTCGGATTCTTCCTGGTGAGTGCTGTTTGTGGCGTCTTGGCCGCCGGGCTAGTAGTCCCCGGCGTGGCGTCGGCCGGGATGGCTGTCAGTGGTTCGATCCAGTACTTCGACAACCTCCCGGGTGATCTGGTGGTCAATTCGCCGTCGCAGTCCACCAAAGTGCTCAGCGCAGACGGAAAGACGATCGCCACCTTTTATGCGGAGAACCGTGTCCGGGTCAGCCTGGACCAGATGTCGCCGTACATCAAGGAAGCGATTGTAGCCGTCGAGGACAACCGCTTCTACGAGCACGGCGGCATCGATCCCCAGGGGATCCTCAGGGCATTGGCCTCGAATTTCACCAAGGGTACCAACGAGGGTGCGTCGACCCTGACCCAGCAGTACGTGACCAACGTACTCAACGAGTCCCGTTGGGCGGCAGGCCAGACCGGGCAAGTGGTGCTGAGCGGCCAGAAAACCCTGGGTGACAAGGTGCGGGAGATGAAACTCGCCGTCGAACTCGAGAAGAAGTTCACGAAGGACCAGATCCTGGAGGGCTACCTCAATATCGTGTTCTTCAACCGGGACGCGTACGGCATCGAAGCCGCGGCGGAGCATTTCTTCAGCGTTTCCGCGAAGGACCTGAGCCTTCCGCAGGCGGCCCTGCTCGCTGGCCTGGTCAACAGCCCCAGCTACTACGACCCGTCCGTCCATCCGGACAACTCCATCAAACGGCGCAACCTGGTGCTGGCCGATATGCTCGCCCAGCACAAGATCCAGCAGGCAGCCTACGCGGCCGCGGTGGCCACTCCCCTCAAGCTCAACATCACGCCGGGGAAGCAGGGCTGCGCGGCTGCGGACATGGCAGTGTACTTCTGCGACTATATCTCCCACCTGATCCTCAACGACCCTGCATACGGTGCCACCGTGGCTGACCGGGAAGAGCTCCTGTATCGCGGCGGCCTGACGATCAGCACCACCTTGGACAGCCGCTTGCAGGCGGTGGCCCAGCAGCAGGTCGATGCCACGGCAGGAGCGAACCCGGACAAATGGGGCGCCTCCCTGGTCTCGGTGCAGCCCGGCACGGGCAAGATCCTGGCCATGGCACAGAACACGGTGTTCCTGGCCGAGCCCGGCAAATTCGATACCCAACTCAACTTCAACGTTGATTCCGTCGACGCCAACGGCAATGACCTCAACGGAGCCGGGGGCTTCCAGCCAGGTTCCGCAATGAAGCCATTCACTTTCACGGAGTGGCTCAATGAGGGCAAGTCCTTGACCACGGTGGTGGACGCGTCGCGGAGGGTCTATCCGCTCGGATTCCCTTGGAGGGACAGCTGCGGGAAGGTACTCGGCGGCTACAGCACGGCCCAGAAAATCGCGGGCCTTGGCACGGCTGACGATCTCCGCAACAACGACGAGGGCTACTACCGCCCGATGCCCGTCAACTACGGGCTCTACAACTCCATCAACACCGCAACTTTTGCCGAGGCGAGCCAACTGGACTTCTGCGGCATCCAGAAAGTGGTGGATGCGGTGGGTCTCCACAGCGGCGTGGACACTGCACCCGTGAACATGCACCAATTGGGCAATCTCCTCGGCGGCACCGAAGTGTCCCCACTCGTGATGGCCGATGCCTTTGCCACTTTCGCCAATGACGGCACGTACTGCGGGCCGATCGCGATTGTGGGCATCACGGATCCATCCGGCGGGAAGCTGCCGGCCCAAGCCAGTTCCTGCCGCCCGGCCATCAAGCCCGACGTTGCCCGGGGCGTCAACTCGGTTCTCCAAGACGTCCTGAAACGGGGATCCGGTATCTACATTCAACCGAAAGTCCAGGCCTTGTTCCCTACCGCGGCAAAAACGGGAACGAACAACAGCAATGGCTCTACTTGGGTGGTCGGATACACCACCGGGCTCGCGACGGCGTCCTTCTTCGGCGACACGATGGCAGGACAGAGCCGGGCCGGACAGAACGTCACCATCAACGGCAAGTTCTACACCGCCATCGACGGCTACATGCTGGCAGGGCCGCAATGGGCCAACTACATGACGCAGGTCGCCGGGCTGTATCCGGCAACAGCCTTCCCGGTGCCACCTGCGTCCATGGTCGGGACGCCCACGCCGAGTCCTTCACCCTGAGTTTCAGAATTCCTGTCCAGTAGCACGGACCGTCACTTCGGAGACGTCGACGCCGGGTGGCTGGTCACTCACGAATCGAGCCTTGCACGTAGCGGTACAAGGCTTGACGGGTGGTCATGCCTGTCTTCTTCAGCGCCCTCGAGATGTGGTTCTCGACCGTGCGCAGGCTAATCGCGAGCCGGGCAGAAATCTCGATGTTTGTTTGACTGCCGGCAAGTATTGCGACTTCGGTCTCCCGGACTGACAAGGTCGGCGACAGTTCATGACCAATATTGAGGCTGAGGTGTTCGCCTGCCATCGGAAACCTGCCGTCGAAAAGCCGTTCTGCCTGCTGCATAGCAGCAGCCGCCGTCCTGACCCGTTCCAAAAGACGACGCTTGGATGCGCCTTTGAGCAGCAACCGGACAGCGTGCAGATCAGCATCCGGCCGGTATTTGTCCAAGAGGACCTTGAGCAGCCCGTGGTCATCGTCTACCACTGCTTCGGCTATGGCCAAAAACTGGTTGTGAGATGTGACCTTCGAGTTCCGAAAGACGTGTTCCGCCCTCTCAAGGACCTCACGGCTCGGAAGCAGGCACATGATGAAAACCGAAGTGTAGGCGGCTTCCGTGAGGAAGCCGCGATCCAATTGGGCGTCGATGAGGGTAATGGCACTCGCGTCAAACGACTGCGGATCGTCGTACCGCTGGGCAAAGAGGTCAAAAACGCCCTTGCCAGTCCCCGGAAGAGGGCCGATATCGGCTACATGCGTCCTGGCTTGGGCACCCACCGAGGCGGGCTCTTTCTCTTCGTCCATCAAAGCCCGGAGTCCCACAAGTCGAAGCATGGCGTCATGCAGGGCACTCGCGAGGAATCCTGGGCGGCCGAGCGCGAACACGCTGCTCATCATCAGATCGGCATGCTGGCCGAACCCCGATTGTGTAAGCGCCAGCGCGGCCACGTAGCTGTTCGCGACGAAGCCGAACCGGTCAAGGCCGCGGCGGGCCTCGATGCGTCTGTTCAGGGAGAACACCAAAGCCTCGTCTAAGCGCCCCGCGACAAGCAGGGCCAGTCCCCGGACGAATGGCTCGATGCCCGACGCCAAACCGAAATCATCAGTTGACTCCAGTGCCTTGAGTGCTGCCAGTCCATCGAAGCGGTAGACCTCCAATATGGCCCGCACCACGGTCAGGACCCCACTCTGCGGATACGCGTTTCCGTAGCTGTCCAGGATCTCGCCCAGGTTTGCCGGCATTCGGTCATACGAGGCGGCGAGGAACAGGCCGAAACCCTCGGCCTCGGCCTCCTGCTGGGGACTGAGTGCAGCAAGTTCGGAGAGCATACCTTGAGCTGCTGCTACGTCATCACCGCGAGTGATTGCCCAGAGCGCCCGCGTCATAGTGAAGAAAAGGGAGTCCTCCGCTTTGCCGTTGACCATGACGGTGTGGGCAAAGACGTGTTCGATCCGCTCCGGGTCTATGGGTCCGCCCCAGTAGAACTTGAGGAACGCGGCCGAGTTGGCCATGCTTGGGTCCGCCTCCCACTGTTCGTAATGGGCTTCCTCCCGCACGCGCAGCTGTTCTTGGAAGTGACGGGCAGCCAGCGTGCCCCCCGCTCCTGATTCTTCCCTCAGCTGCCCGACGGCGGCAGCAACGGAGGGCGTCATGAATCGCCCATTCCCGGGGGCGGGCGCGAGCGCCTCGGCAACGTTTTCGATCCGTTTGACCAGTACCCGACGAGAGTACAAAACGTGATTATCACGAAAGTAATCAACCAGGAGGGGCGGATTTGAGGCCACGCAGAGCTCTCCGTCGATGTTTTCGGACACAGCGACCAGACCACGCCCTTCGAGCCTGTCGAGCATTGTTGTGGCAACGATCGAATGTAAGGAAGCCACCGACCGGGTGCCTAGCATCGACAATGCGTCCAGCGCGAGAAGCTCGTCGGGTTCGAGGCCTTGGAGGAGTGCTTCGGCCGTTCCGCGGAGATCCTCGTTCCAAAGGGTGTGGCCGGTCATTCGCCACTCTCCCTCGCAGAGCGTTAGCAGCTTGTTGAGGACGCCGCTTTGGGCGATCCTTACCACCAACCTGGGGTTGCCCGCGGACTTCATCAGGATGTGGGCGGTGACATCGACGTCCGCGGGGGCAGAAAGTGTTTCGGCGATAAGCTGATTGACTTGGTCGTAGCGGAGTGATGGGAGCCGGACTTGTGCTTCCGGCCATCGTTCCGGGACGAGCACGGAGGTCCTCGGATAAATGGGCGAATCGTCCATCGACATGATCAGCGGCCTCTGGGACCGTCTTTGCGCGATGTCCAGGACAGCGAGGGACTCATTATCAAGCAGGTCGATATCGTCGACCACAATGATCCTTGATCCGCGTTGCGAAAGTTGTTCGGCGAGAACGTCAGCCATGCCCAAAGGGCCCGTATGGCGCCCTCGCATATCCAGGCCAAGGGAAGCGATTCCGGCGAGCGGCGTCTGTTGGAGAAGGCGGGCTCCAAACAGGCTGTAAACCTCGGCGCCGGTCTTTTCCAGCTCCGTGATGATTTCGCGGATTGCAGTCGACCGCCCGCTTCCAGCGGGACCAACAATTCGCACGCTAACCCCACGTTTAGCAAAGCCTAGTGCCCGGCGTATTTCTTCCTGGAACACTGAAGACTCCTAACTCTCCGCCCACTACCATTTGAACCCGCGGCAAGTACTTCACCACGGATATCGAGACGAGTCCGGCCCGAACATTCAAACACGCTAAGGAGGCGCGGACTGAAGATTGCGGCGCTTCCATGCGGAATCAGGCAACCAGGACAAAATTATGACGATCACTCACAGATCACTGGAGGCTGTCTGCTCCGGGCCTTGCAGCCAACTACCGCGATGGGAACCGCGCATGTTGACCACGGCCTCGCATGTGTCCCAGGCCCATCCGCAATCCGTTGCGAATCGTATTTCCATGGCGCTGACGATCTCGCCGCCATGGAGAACATCGGATTGGCGGACGATATAGCCAAAGTCCAAGCTCACGCTTTCGCCAGATCCGAGATATGGAATGGTCATTCGCTCAGGGCCGGGCTGGGAATCGAACGCCAACTGTTCAACGTTGGCGTTGGTCAATGAACGCGAAATAAGCTCCACTGCTGCGACAGGCCCCTGTGAAGCGTTATGGATCAATGCAGTGAAGGATACGGTTTCGCCAGCCCGGGCAGAGTACTTGTCAGCGAAATGCAGCAAGGAAAGGGCTGGCAAACCAGAAGCCGTGGGGGACCTGTGGCGTCCGCTCCGTCCCGAAAGACGGGAGCGGACAAGCCAGTCATGAACATGACTCATTCGGGCCCCGGGGAGTAGCTGATCCTGCAATTTAATCAGCACTTCCGCCTGCGTGCTCTGGCAGCAGAACCTTGTGCCAATCGCGCCGGGTCCAGAATGAACAGGGCCAGCAACGCAAGCCCGGCCGCACCGGCGATGAAGATGCCGTATGAGGACTGCAGGACGGCTGCCAGATAACCAAGCCCAACGATGTGCCAGATGTATTTTCCGGCAGTAGTCACCTTGTAGGGCTCGGGGTCGTTCTGGGTGTTTGCATCCCCCTTGAGCGTGTACTCGTAGACGTCTGGTGTTGGTTGAACGGACTTGACTAGCCGGTGCGTAACCAAACCCAAGCCGCGTGGACGCTCCACCGTGACAATGCTGCCGTCCTCGATTTCGCCGGCAGGTACTTGTTGCGACAAGACGACCGACCCCACCGGTATTGTCGGTTCCATTGATCCCGAAACCACAACAAGGGGCCGAATTCCGAAGAGAAGCGAGACAGCGAACACAAGAATACAAGCGGCACCCAGGAGCGCACCGAGGGACAAGAGGATCGAGCGGAAAGCACCGTAAGCCCGGAACGCAGGATGCTGGCGCACTTGCTCCGACGTCTCCTCAGGGACCTCCTCCTGCCGGAATTCTCCCTTTGCCGGCTCACCCCCTGCCTCGCTCCGCAGTTCATCAATCCCGCCGTGCTCTTCCTCAAGGTCCGCCGGGCTGCCCATCCGGGCGCCTACCTGGTCCTCTTGGCTTCCCGTCAACCGGTGCGTTTCCGGATTTCCACCACGAGTGTTCACGGGGCAACTGAAACCGCGTCGAAGCGCACGGCGAGCGCCGTCTGTCCACCGTTGTACTTCTCTACGTCCGGGCCGTCTACATAGGTGATAGTGAGTTTCAATTTCTTCGCAGAACCGTCCGCGGCAGGAGTGTAAGCATCTCCCTGGTTCAATACCGCACCCCAGCGAGGTTCAAGGACACCCAGCGATCCCTTTGCTTGGTCCCACCTGACATTGGTGAACAGCACCTTGCCCGTTTCGTCCGCTGCGGTAAACGTCAGGAACGGAAGAATATTCGGTACCCCTGCAGCAACCGTCCCATCGCCGTTTCGAAGGATGATTTTGAAACTCGTATCCGCCTTGAAGACAGAAGTGTTGTTGAACACCGGGATCATGGTGACGACCGACCTGCCAGGTATCAGGTCAGCCGCTCCCGCGACGGCCCAATCAAATCCGGCTTCCGTATCGGCTTGTTCCACGGTTCCGTTGTCCCGCACAACGCCAATATCAAAGCGCGGAGTCTCGATGAGGGCCTCGCCGACGATGTTTAGATTAGCGAAGTCGTATGCCGCAGCGCTCGTGGCCGTAACGGTCGCCGCGACAAGTGCGCCTGCCGTGACTGCGAGCCGGAGTTTCCCGCTCCGTTGCCCCACCCCTTGCCGTACCGGTCGTTTCATAGTCAGCTTCCTCATTTCGTCACCATTCCGAGATCCCACGAGACCTTGCGGTTGGCGATTTGAGTTCCGATGGGGAGCCCAATCGCTCCTTGGGGGTTGTATCCCCTGCCCCAGAAGGAACCATCAGATTTTTGCCAGAGGTAGAACCCTTGGCCCGATCCGTACTGCACAACGCCAGTATCGATTCGGGTCGGGTTTTGCGGGAATTGACCGTAATCGTCGCTGGCGCCATAGCCCCAGAGCTCTCCGTCGCCGTTGAGCAATGCAACACCGGTGAACCCGAACTGCATGGATCTAATCTGGGACAGCGAGGGAACCACAGTGGGCACCGTCGGTGTGGTGGTTGGACCTCGCCCGGTACGGCTAGCGTCAGTTCCCCAGCTCAGTACCTGTCCGTTGGAGAGCAGGGCACCACCCATGTTGATGCCGCCGTCGACCGCAACAATATATGGAGCGCCAGGCGCCACGTTTCGCTTGAACCAAGGCGCAAGCGGACTTACGAGCCTGGGCGTCGCACCTGTGTCGAGTAGGCCCGAGGGCAGGCTGTTTCCGCCTATGCCTCCCCAATAGTAGACGTCGCCGCGCTCCAGAATGAGGAAGAAGTTGGTGTAGGCGCCTTTGAGGTAAATAGGCCGGTTACCAGCGACCGAGGGGTCCGGCAGTCCGGCAAGCTGGCTTGCACCGGGGGCAGCGTTTCCGCCGTAGCCAAGGGGATATCCCCAATGCCAGATGGTGCCATCACTTCGGATTCCGGCACCGGCATATTCAGTGGAGGAGATCGCGATGATTTTGTCCAGGATTGCCCCGGAACCATTCCACGCCGTGTTTATCCGGACTTGCTTCGCGTTGCCATTGGGCTTCGGCGCGTCTGTGCCGTCACGGAAGTTGTAAGAGCCCCATCCCCAGACCGTGCCGTCCTTGTCCAGTGCGTTGGCGTTGTATATCTGGCCGGTCGCTTGCCGAACAATTCCGTCGGGAATGCCGGCGACCTTCTGCGGCGGCTTCTGCCACCCGGAGGTGGGAATATCGCCGTTGATCTCGTAGAACGTAAGGCCCCACACGTAGACGTTTCCGTCGTTTCCGACTCCCATCCCTGTATCTACCATGCGGGAGTTCTTGGAGACGCCGACGGCAAACGGAGGCCCGGCATTCGCTGGGATAGCCTCCGAACGGGCGTGCGTCTTATCCTTGTACGCGGCACTTGTGGCTACGGGAATTTGAGCAGCACCGACAAACGTGGCGAGCCCAAACAGGCCCGTCGCCGCGAGGCATTGCCGACGAGAAATGTTTGAAGGCTTACTCATGAGCGGGCTTCTTTCGACGAACGAGGATGAGGCCAAAGCCGACGGCCAGCAGGAGCGCGGCCGCGACACCGACTGGAATCAAGTTCCTGAGGCCTGTATGCGCAAGATCGGATCCAGACGCGGGTTGTTGTGGCGTGACATTGGGTCGATCAATGCTTGTGACGAAGTGGAATTTCAGGTTCCCGCCAGCGCCTTGGTAGGAATTGTCAGCGTCGCGTGGAAGCGTCACAGTCCCCACCAAGTTGTATGAGGCGCCGGCTTGAAGTTCGGGCAGTCTGATCGTGCGCCCGAGCACTTCTCCAACACGGATCCGCTCGACGACCGCAGTGCCATCTGGAGTATTCATCGTCAGTTCCATCGGCGCGGCTCCGGAGAAGAGGACATCGGAACGTCCCGAAATCTCCAATGCAAGCGGCACCGGTGAGTCGACTAGATTCTTGACGGACATGTCCCATTTCTGAGATTCCCCAGGAGCCGGAGCGTCAATAACTAGCGACGTCGGTGCCGTATCGATGAGATCCGAGGCCACAGCCGAGGCGCCGGCAGACTGCACAAGTCCAAGGAAGACCGCGGCAATCACCGCGATCAGCGCGCGGATGCTACGGGGCGCGGTCATTTGCTTTCTCCGTTGGTCAGTACGCCAAGTTGGGTGGATTTTCCGCTCGCCTGTGCCCCACTGTTGGGCGCCAGGACCGCTGATACGCGGACAGCACGCTGTTCACCCGGAGCGACGTCCTGGAACGTGAGGCCAGCCTGGTTGACCTGCTGTGCGGTGGCGTTTGCGATCGCGGGCGTTGCTGCGCCGTCGAGGTAGACCGTGAAAAGCAGCGTGCCGAACAGATCACCGCTTTGTGGGTCTGGATCGTACAGGGAGACCGTCAAATTGCCGTTCACCCCTGGTTTCCGGTTCGTTACCGATACATCGAACTCAACAGGTTTGCTTTCAGAGAAGACCGTTCCCGCTGACAGCGGCAGGACAACGGCCGTCTCCGGCGTATCAGCATCGCGAAGCACTCCCGTGCTGTCCCGTACCGCAATGTCGAAGCGATTCGGATTGCCGAGGCCTGAACCAGCGATGCCCGTCCCCAGGTTCACGCGGGCGAAGTCCGTAAAGGCGGCCGCAGTGGTGCCGGCGCCGAGAACCAGCACGCCTGCCACGAGCCCAAGGGTCAGCCGCTTCCATCCGTCGCGCTTCACCGTCCTCCTGGTCATGGGTTCACCGCCTCAAAGTTGAACTGGATATCTGTTGCGGCCATCTGCCATCGGTTGTCCACCGTGTCGGGAAGCTCGACCCGAACATCGAGAAGCTTGTATTCGCCGGCACGCAATGGATCAGGCCAGGTGATTGCCGTCAAGTGCCCTGCAGGGACGTGGTCAAGGAGAACCTTGCCACCATCCGAAACTGTGAAAACCAGCTGGTCGAAGAGTTCCAGGTAAGTGCCGGTCTGCGGATTTTTCTCAGCGCCGCGTGGAAGCGGGTCGAGGATGCGCAGGCCAATGAGGCTGGACAGGCGAGGGCTGTTGTTCTTCGCCGCGATCCTCAAATCCAGGACACTGCCTGGGGCCATGGTGTACCCGCTGTTATCTCCGGTCAGGATGATGCGCAATCCTCGCGGGTTGGCTTGGTCCCAATCTGCGGGCGTCGGCAGCCATGAGGGATCAGCTTTCCCTGCGGCCACAATGTCAAAAGTATTGCGGGATCCGTCCAGCGCGACGTCAACGTCAGCGCTGTCCGTAAATGAGGCGGCGGTGATCAGCGTACCCGCCGCAACCAGGGATCCGGTTGCGAGTAACAGCCGCAACCGCCCGCGGCGTTGAGTCCTCATACTGTGTCCTTCATGGGTCCGAGCGCTCCGTTCATTGAGGCCCCGTAGGCCAAGTGCAGGTGGGGACCCGAAGGCCCCCACCTGTTGTCGTTCCGACTACTTGACGGAGGAGGCGTCGAAGTGGGCCTGGACGTAGGAGACCTGGCCCTGCAGTGCGTTGTTGGCAGCTGCACTACCCTGGTCGGGGAGGTTGATGCTGACGCCGAGGACGCCTTCCTTCCCGGCGGTGTAGGTGCCCAGGTCGAGGGCGGTCACGTCGGCCTGCTTGACGTTGGTAGCGATTGCCTTGCCGTCCAAGGTGACGCTGTAGCGGAGGGCGCTAACCAATGCGGGGCTGGAGGTGTAGCCGGCGCGGTCCTGCAACCCGAAGGTAATGGCTGCGCCGAGGGCGGGGCTCTCATTGCGGAAGGGGATCGACACGGACACGGTGTCGCCCGGGGTGATCAGGTCCGCGCCGGGAACCTTGACGTTCACACCTGCGGCAGTGTTTGCTTCCTGCCATGTGCCCGGAACAGGCAGGCCGGCGGTGTCCGTTCCAACCACCTGGATGTTGAAGCGGTTGTTGCCGCCAACGCCGGAATCAGCGGATCCGTTGCCAATGTTCAGGTTGGCGAAGTCGGTGAACGCAGCAGCCGTCAGCAGCGCGGTGACGCCCAGCAGCGAACCGCCGGTTAGCAGGGCACGCTTACGACCGGAGCGAAGTTTGGTAGTCAAGAGGAGTTCCTTTCACGAGGTTGTCGGCGGGTTCGCCGACAGTGCGAGTGACTGCATCGGCAAGGGACAGGTACATTCCCTTGAACACCGGCGCGCGGTGTGCAACCAACAAGAAACTAAGGTCGCAATTGGGCCACTGAGTGGTGTTTCCCCGCAATTGAGTGGCAAAAAGGGGCAAATTAGGTGGTGCCGAGAGGGATCATTGAGTGTCGACGGTCTCAAACTCCGTTGAAAACTCCTCCGAAGAGCGGAGCCGGTTCAGCGCCGAAGTTCTCGCCTTCGCGCTGGCAGAATTGCTCGCTGCGGACGAAGCCAGGCCCACTGATGCACGGCGATCGCCACGGTAACGGGTCCAGAGGTACTTTGCCGCCCACTGGCTGGGTGGCCGCCGCTAACGACGTCTTTCTCGGGGCCGTACCGATGACAGAAGCCGGCGTACCCCCATCCGCATCCCCGGGGTACGCAGATTTCCTGTGAGTTTCGGAAGAGTTCGGCTACCCGCAATTGAACCTGTCATGAACGTTTCCACAGTGAGGCCCAATCGGCGGGACAGATCCCTTCCCCGCAACAAGAATCATCCGGGGACGCATTCTCGATCGATAAGAACGCAATAGCGAAGGGTCTTATTTTGATGAAGACAGCCAAGAAAAACGGGCTTGCCACAGCAGCGGTCCTGGGCGCCATACTGATGGCCGGATCCGCGGTGGCGCCGGCGATGGCCGACGACGCTTCACGCGGCGGCGAGGATGTCCAGGGCCAGCAAGGATCCGACAGCAAGGCCCAGGGCGGCCAGGGCGAAACATCGAAGCACGTCCTGCTGCTTTCGGTGGACGGCCTCCACCAGAAGGACCTGGATTTGTACGTGCAGAACCACCCGACGTCGGCACTGGCGTCGCTGGTCAACCACGGCACCAGCTACACGCACGCCCAGACACCCGTGCCTTCGGACTCCTTCCCCGGTATGGTGGGCCAGCTGACCGGCGGAAATCCCGGGACCACCGGCGTCTACTATGACGACACGTTCAACAGGGCGCTCCTGCCGGCCGGCACGACGGACTGCAAGAACACGGCGCCCGGCGCCGAAGTGGCCTTCACCGAAGCCGCGGACAGGAACCAGAACGCCCTCGACGCCGGCCAAGACCTGGCCGGGCTTCCGGCCAGCATCCTGAACATGACGGGGCAGCCCGGCGCACTCCTCGACCCGGCCACCCTCCCGGTTGACCCGGCGACGTGCAAGCCGGTCTATCCGCACCAGTACTTGAAGGTGAACACGGTCTTCGAGGTGGCGAAGAGCGCCGGCCTCACCACGGCGTGGTCGGACAAGCACCCGGCCTACGAGATCCTGAACGGCCCTTCAGGCAAGGGCCTGGATGACCTGTTCACCCCTGAGATCAACAGCATCGCCCCCGCTCCCTTCAATGGCGACTGGACCAAGGACAACGCCGCAACCCAGCAGTACGACGGCTACAAGGTCCAGGCCGTGCTGAACGAAATCGACGGCAAGGACCACTCCGGCACCAAGACGGCCGCAGTACCTGGAATCTTCGGGATGAACTTCCAGGCCGTGTCGACGGCCCAGAAGCTCCCGACGTCGGACGGCCTCACCGGCGGTTACCTCCAGGGCGGCACCGTTCCCGGGCCGCTCTTGAGCAAAGCCCTTGACTTCGTCAACGCTTCTGTCGGTAAGCTCGAGTCCGCGCTTGCCGCCTCCGGCCACGCAAAGGACACCACGGTGATCCTTTCTGCCAAGCACGGGCAGTCGCCGATGGACGCTTCGACGCTGACGAGGGTACCTGACAGCGCAATCATCGACGGCCTGAACGCAACGTGGAAGTCGGCCCACCCCGGCTCCGCAGACCTCGTGGCGTTCTCCACCGACGACGACATCATGCAGCTCTGGCTTTCGGACCACTCGCAGGCCGCAGCGCAGTTCGCCAAGGACTACCTGGCAGCGCACCCTGCCGCCGGTAACGACATCAACGGCGCCGCCAAGACCGTGACAACCTCAGGCTTGAGCAAGGTCTATGCGGGCAGCGAAGTTGCAAACTACTTCGGCACCCAAACCAGCGATGCACGCTACCCGGACATCCTCGGCATCGCGCAGACCGGGGTGGTTTACACCGGCGGCAAGGCCAAGATCGCCGAACACGGCGGAGCCAGTGCGGACGACCGCGATGTGCCGCTCGTGGTCTCCGGCGCCAACGACGAACACGCCCGGACCGTGACCACCGCGGTCGAGACGACGCAGATTGCGCCGACCATCCTGAAGACGCTTGGCTTGGACCCGAACAAGCTGCAGGCAGTGCAGATCGAGGGGACCAAAACCCTCCCCCAGCGCTGATCCAGCGCGCTCAAATCATTGGAGGGGTTCCACGGCCGGAAGGCCGAGGGGCTCCTCCCTTGTACTCATCCGACCCTGGGCTGGACGAAATGGACCGGTCCGCTGGCTAAGCCTGCATTGGGCGCGACGCCCCGTCTGCTTACAATCAAACGTCAGCAACTACTGAGGGAACCATGAAGAAAATCACCACAACCCTGCTCGCGGCCGGGCTCCTCCTCTCCGCTTCAGCCTGCTCGGCATCGCAGCAGCTGAGCACCGCGGACACCTGCAGCAGGGTCAAGACCGTCATCTCGAACCCCACGAACACCACGGACAAAACGGGAACCATCCGGGTAGCCAACCAGCTCCGCCCGATCGAAGCCGTGTCCTCGGATGAGCTGAAGCCCACTCTGAAGACGCTTGTGGACTACCTGGACGAGTCCTCGAAGGACAACCCGGATACCGCGAAGCTCAATGCCATGAAGAACGATTACCAGAACGCGGGTACCAATTACAGCAAGTATTGCGGCGGCTAAAGGCAGTTTGCATTACCTCCCCGAGGACTGGCCATGGCCGCCCAGTCCTCGGGCGGCCTCGCCCTTCCGCTCTGCGCGGCACGGAGACGCCGTTCAGGGCAGCCACCAGTAACAGCTGCAGCTCCGCAACCCGCAGCCCAGCGCACGTTAAAGCGCGGTGTGCTTCCCGAACGGATGGTGGCCCGTGGCTGGCTGTCCGTGGCTCCCCAGCCATTCGGACAGGGCCTCGCGCAGGATCTCGCTGGGCGTGAGGCTGAGCGTTTGCGAAGCCGACTCCAAGGCACGGTCCAGTTCCTCAGGGATCTGGAAATCCAGGGGCGAGGGATGGTTGCTTTCCCGGGCTTCGGCAGGCAAACCCTCACCGCGCAACAACTTGCCGACGGCTGGCTTCATGTCGTTTTCGGTCCACGCCGAAAGTCGCTCGAAATGAGTCACATCTCGTGTCATGATTTTCCCTCCCAACAATCAAGCATCCTCCGTTGGAAGGCCGCAGTCACCCTCTACGAGTAATTACTCTCTAACTATCGCGAGGTTGCGTCGAACGCAGCGAGGGCGTTGGGTCATGTCCCGCTTCTGCGCCCTGCTATTCGCTGGATGATCGTCACGATTTTAGGCGGACCAGGCTGCCTGACGACGCCAAGTTGGAGCATTGCGGTGAGGTCATCGCGAGTGGCCCAATGCTCAGCCAGCTTGCCGTCCTCGATCCTGAACCAGTGCGATTGACGCGCGGACATGCGTTTGCCAGTGGCAGGACCCCGTCCATTGAGGCGCCCGAGGTTGGTGCCTTCCGATAAGACGCGGACAGCTACCGTATCGCCGTCAGCGGCAATCGCCTCGATCGTCATGGTCATGTCGGGAAACTGGGCAAGTAGCCACTGTACGGTCGCGCGCATCGCTTGGGGTCCGACGACGGCGCCCGGCTCGGTAGTCCCGAAAGGAGCCTGGGCGTGCTCGACGTATGAATCGGCCATGATTTGCTCACAAACGTCCAGTTGTCTCTGGTTCCAGATTTCCCGGAAGTGGCGCCGTACCAGTTCCTTGTTGGCTTCACTCATAGGAAGGCCTCCTCTGGATAGATGGTCCCAGCGGAGGTCGACCGGGCCCGTTCGAAGACCCAGGAGTCGCGGAACGGACCCGGCGCTCACGCTTGAGGGTGAGACCGCGACGGACATCGATCAGCCAAGGCTGGTGCCGTCAGAGTGATCTTAGGGCTTGCGTCGATTCCGGTCTAGGGAATCGGACGCCCGGAGTGATAAAAGCTCAGAGGTGCAAGAGGTAGTCGGCCACCCCAACCGGATTCGACAGCCCAAGGAGATGCCCGCCGGGCAGCACATCCGGCTCGAGCCCGAGGCGATCCCGCGCGACCCTCTGCTGGAACTCGAGCGGGAAGAACCGGTCCCCCGCGCCGCTGAGCACCCTGATGGGCACGGCCGGCCACTCCACGAAGTCGCAGCTCGACGCGAAGACTGCGTTTGCCTCGGGCCGCTGGTGCGGTTCTCCCTCGGCCGCGACCTCCGGTGAAACGTCATGGAGGAAGTACTCGTTCACATCGAACTCTTCGCCGTAACCGCCGGCCGCGGCGGCACGCTTGCGTGCGTCTTCCCAGCCGGTGTTGTCCCACCATGTTCCAGGGGTTTCACCCGGGTTGGGAATCATTGCGTTCACTAAGACGATCTCTGCGACGCCGGTCCGGGCACCCACCATGGGCGCGGTGAAACCGCCAAGCGATTGCGCAACGAGCACGACGTCGGGCCGGCCACCGATTGCCGCCTCAACCAAGCGCGCGTACTCAGGCAAACCCGCATTTTCGTCGTCTCCCGGCAGATCAACCGCAACAGCATCGTGGCCTGCTTCTTGCAAGAGGGGGACGACGCGGCTCCAATACCAGGCTGAGCCGCCTGCTCCGGGCACCAGCACGAACGCGCTCACGAGGCGTCCCCGAAGAAATCATGGACGAACGGACCAAGGCTCAGCGTCGAAGTCATGCCCACATTCTTCCCCAGATCGACGCGCCCGCAAGGGAACCGATGAGATCCCTTCGCCCGGTCTTTCCCTGCAGAAGGCCTGGTGGGAGGATGCCTATAGGCGCGGGCAACTACGAGAAGGACGGGAAACGGAATGTCGACCCAGGAATCCGTGGAAACAGAACGCAAGTACGACGCTGAGCTGGAAACGCCTCTTCCCGCGTTCGAGGACATTGCCGGCGTCGAACAGGTCGCAGACCCTGCAGATCATCAGCTCGAAGCCGTCTACTTCGACACCGAAGGCCTCATCCTTGCCAAGCACCGCATCACCTTGCGGCGCCGCACCGGCGGCACCGATTCAGGCTGGCACCTGAAACTGCCGGCAGAGCGGGACAATCGCGTGGAGATCCATGCGCCGCTGGGTCAGCCCGAGATCGTCCCCGAGGAACTCGCGGAGAGGCTCCTTGTGTTCACCCGCGGCGATGAGCTCAGGCCTGTGGCCCGGATCCACACCCGCCGCACTCTTCACCGGCTACACGGAAGCGAGGACGTCACCCTGGCCGATTTCGTGGATGACCACGTGACCGCCGAGACCTTGCACCCAACTCAATTGGAGAGGCAATGGCGCGAATGGGAAATCGAGCTGGTGCACGGCGATGAAGCCCTGTTTGAGAGCGCGGACCGCGTCTTGTCCGGCGCCGGCGCAACCCCATCAGGGCACGCGTCCAAGCTGGCCCGCGCATTCGGAACGTCCTGGCCAGCTGCGGTACCGGCGCCGCCCAAAGCCCGTCCGAAGGGCTCTGCCGGGGATGCAATAGTTGCCTACATCGCCGCGCAGATAGCTGAAATCACCCAACTGGACTCCGGAGTCCGGCAAGGCGCCGACGACGCCGTTCACGGCATGCGCTCGGCTACGCGGAGGCTCCGCTCAACTTTGTCCGCCTACGGCAAGCTCTTCGACGCCGACGCCGCGGATCAGCTCAAGACCGAACTGAAATGGCTGGGCAAGGTCCTGGGCAAGGCCCGGGATGCCGAGGTGCTGCGCGACCGGATCGGGGAACTGATGAATGAGCAACCCGACGGCCTAGTGCCCGCTTCAGCTGCCAGCAGGATCAATGACGAACTTGAGACAGCCTTCAACTCCGGGTATCGCAACATGCTCCGCTCTCTAGGAACGAAACGCTATTTCCGGCTCCTGGAGTCACTTGAGGAATTCCGCGACGAGCCTCCCGCGAAGCCTCGCGCCGGGAAGAAGGCCCGTCCCGTCACGGCCAAGCTTGCCGGTAGAGCGATCAAGCGGCTGCGCCGGTCCCAGAAGGCAGCCGCAGGGCAAACCGGCGTCGAAGGCGACAGGGCATTGCATCAGGTCCGCAAAGACGCGAAACGGCTGCGCCATGCGGCCGAAGCACTGGCGGACGTCCACAAGAAACCCGCCGTGAAGCTGGCACGGAATGCCCAGAAGATCCAGAAGGTCCTGGGAGAGCACCAGGACAGCGTTGTCAGCCGCTCAATACTGCTCCGGCTCGCAAGCGATACCGACGGATCGGTGGAGGACAACTCGCCATTCGCTCCCTTGCTCGCTGCCGAAGAGCAGCGAGCAGCGGACTCCGGGGCCCGCTATGAAAAGCTCGCCAAGAAGCGCCTGAATTCCCTGTGATGAACGCAACTGCGGGAAAGGCGGCTAAGCGGCACGGGGCTGGGCCTCAGAGGCTCAGCCTTCGCACTCCACGCAGTACGCGTGGCCGTTCTTTTCACGGGCAATCTGGGAGCGGTGACGGACGAGGAAACACGAGTAGCAGGTGAACTCGTCTTCCTTCTGGGGAACGACTGCAATGATGAGTTCCTCGGCTACGAATTCGCCGCCTGGCACCTCATTGCCTTCAAAAGCATCGGCCTCGTCCAGCTCCCGAACAACGCTGCGGGCGTCCGGAGCATTGGCAGACTGCAGGGCCTGGAGTGACGTGCTTTGGGATTCCGCGACGTCGGAGCGGAGTTCGTCGTAATCGGTTGCCACCTGGGGTTATCTCTTCTCTTGTATATTTGCTGGCGAATGTGCAACATACACCATGCAGCTGCTATTCCCCACATAGTGGCAAAAATCGTGGCCCGATCGTCATGAGAGCTCCCGACGGCGGCACGGGACCCGGGCGCCCGATCAGGCCTTGCGTACGCCGTCAGATCCGGCATCGCTTCCGGCCTGGCGGCCGACATCGCGGTGGAGGTCCTTGTCCAGCCCGTGGCCACTGGCGAGTTGCGCGAGAAGCACGTCAAGCTGGCCAATCTGCTCCGTTGTCAGGGGGGCCAGAAGCTCCGCTTCATGCTGTTCCGCGATACCTCGCAGTTCACGCAACACGCGTTTGCCGGCGTCCGTGAGGTGCAGTTCATAGTTCCGCCGGTCCGTACTGCTGCGGATCCTCTCAACAAGGCCGCGCTCCTGCAGCGAGTCGATGAGTGAAACCACCCGACTGGGGACGGCGCCGAGCCTGTCCGCGAGGGAGCGCTGGCTCAACCCGGGGGCGCGTCCGAGCAGGCGGATGACGCCGGCGTCGCTTGGCGTGAGGCCGATCTCCCGTGTGCGGTCGGCAAAGCGCGACGACGCGACCGCGCCTAACTGCGACAAGAGAAAAGCGGTCCGGTTCGGCCGGCCCGGTGTGGCTAAGTCCATGGATTCAGAATACAGGCTTGACAGAATAATTCTAGAGGTGAACTATTTCAGTAGTGATGCAATTAGGAAAGGTTCAGCCATGAGTAGTCGTTCGATTCCCGACGAGGGCGGCCGTCCAGCCAGGTCAGGCGGCCCGCACCCCGGCGTTCTCGCCCTGGTCAGCTTGGGCATCTTCCTCGCCAGCCTCATCACGTCCGCAATCCTGACAGGCGGCCAAACGTTCGTCTCGCCCTTTGCTTCAACCGGACAGGTGGCCGCTTTCTTCCAGCAAAACGTCGCCGCGGTGCGGGTCGGCGGCATGCTCCAATTCGGTTCTGCCGTGCCCTTGGGGATCTACGCGGCCACCGTCTACGCCCGGCAGCTCCGGCTCGGCGTACGCGTTCCCGGACCGGCCATCAGCTTCTTTGGCGGAGTCAGCGCGGCCATCTTCCTCATGGTGTCGGGCTCCCTGACCTGGTTGCTGAGCCGGCCGGAAATCACCACGGATGGGACGCTGACGCACGCACTCGCGTTCCTCGCATTCGTAACCGGCGGGGTCGGCTTCGTCGTCGGAACCGGCCTCCTCATGGCGGGAATCGCCGTCCCGGCCCTGATCCTTGGCTTCATGCCCCGTTGGTTGGCTTGGACCGGCCTGGTCGTCGCCGCACTGTCAGAGTTGAGCTTCCTGTCGATGGCGATCGAGCCTCTTCAGTTCCTTCTGCCGCTCGGACGCTTCGGCGGGCTGCTCTGGCTGGTTGCCGCAGGCTTCCTGCTCCCCCGCAACCGGGCGGCCGCGAACCAAGAGCCCCGGCCGCATACGCCGCGGACAAGCCGGACAGCGCCATGACGACGGCGGATTCCACCCGGTCGATGTCAGGCAAGGTCGCGCTTGTGACCGGAGCGAGCCGGGGAATCGGTGCGGAGATCGCGGCTGCACTGGCCGGTGCCGGTGCCGACGTCGTCCTTGCCTCCCGTGACAGCGTTCGACTGTCTCGGCAGCTCGCCGCCATTAGCTCGGGTGGCGGGAAAGCGGTAGCGATGTCCGTGGATGTGGGCGATGAAGATTCGGTGAAGACGCTGCTGGCCCAGATCCTGGACCGCTTCGGCCGGCTCGACGTCGCCGTCAATAATGCCGCAGGCGGCGGCCGGACGCCGGCGCCCCTGGCCGAATGGGCGAGCGCGGAGTTCGACAGCGCCATCTCAGTCAACTTGCGCGGAGTGTTCCTCTGCCTGAAATACGAAATCGAGCTCATGCTGGCGAGCGGGAACGGGGGAGCGATCGTCAACATGTCCTCCACGGCCGGCGAACAAGGAGTCGCCGGCATGAGCGGCTATGTGGCGAGCAAGTTCGGCGTCGGCGGCCTGACCCGGGTGGCCGCGCTCGACTACGCTTCGCACGGGATCCGGGTCAACGCGATCGCTCCCGGCCCTATCCTCACCGAGCGGCTGGCCGGGGCCGGCCAATCCGCCCAGGATCGGGTGGCCGCCGCCGTGCCGCTCGGGCGGATCGGCTCCACGGCCGAGGTTGCCGCTGCCGCCGTCTGGCTCTGCTCGGAGCAGTCCTCGTTCGTCACCGGAACCGTGCTCGCAGTCGACGGCGGCCGGCTGGCCGGAACGCCTGCGTTCAACACCAAACCTCCTGCCGCATAAGGTCCCGGCCTAACCGGATCCGCTCCAAATGCGGCGCCACCACGGCCGCGTGTCCACAAGCTCCTGGTTCACGGCTTCCTGGGCCGCGGTTGCCTCGGCAGCCGCAGCACGGCGCTCGCGCCAGCGTTCCAGCTCGACGCCGATATCGCGGGTTTTCGTGATCACTGGAGGACCGCCCTGGAGCTGGCGCCGCGCGTCAATGACCCGGGCGTTGAAGTCCTCCACCAGATCGCGCACCTGCTTTTCCGAATACAGGGCGTCAAGCTTCGCATCCAATTCGGCATCCTCGGTGCGGAGCAGAATGGCTTTTGGGCCGAGGCCGCTGAGATGTTCGCGCTGGATGAGGCCTTTGACCCACCAATCGGGATCGTAGCGCTCCCCCAGCCCTGGGATCGGCTTGCCTGCGTACTTCAGATTGTCGAACTTCCCTTGCGCCATGGCGTCGCGGATCAGGTATTCCACCCGAGCGGCGTCGTCCACCTTCTTGCGCTTCCGCCGCTCTTCGTCGTCGGCGGCCTCGAGTTCCGCTTCTTCCCCGGCCGTCATGCCGGTGGCGCGGACATTCCGCAGCTCCATGGCTCGCTCCAGCCGGCGCTTGAACGCACCGTTTTCGCCGTTCACGGCTAATCACCGCCTTCGCTTGCGGAAATCCTGGATCTGCGTCCAAGTATTCCGCAAATGGGACATTGGCGGGATGGCACTTGCAAACACCGCCTCTGTTCACGCCTAGCGCAGCTCACTAACCTGACTGGTAACGGCTAGTTCAGGAAGAGGTAACCATGGACGAACAGGGCATTCTGCACCACATCCAGTCACTTGTGGAGGAGGAGCGGGAACTCCGGGAGAAGGCAGAGGCGGCCCCGCCGGGTCCTGCGCATGCCCCCGACCGGGCAAGGCTGGAGCGCATCGAACAGGACCTGGATCAGAGCTGGGACCTGCTGCGCCAGCGGCGGGCCAAGAGGCAATACGGCGAGAACCCGAACGAGGCCAAGCCACGGCCCCCAAAGCAGGTGGAGGGCTACACGGGCTGAAGTCGCAGGAAACCCAGGACGACGACGGCGGGACGCTCCCGCCGTCGTCCTGGCTAGGCACGGATGCTGAGATAGATGCCCGTATGGTCTAGCTCGCCAAGTCCCTGGGAGACCATCGTTTGGAATGCACTGCGGACGCTGCTGGAAACCGGTAGATCCAGCCCGGCCTCTTCTGCGATTTCCGCGATGAAGGTCAAGTCCTTCAGCTGGTTCTTTGCCGATCCTCCGCCATCAAAATCCGCCTCGATCCAGCGTTGGCCCTTTTGTCGAAGGACTTCGGAGTTCGCCAGGCCACCGGCAAGTATTTCTTGGACATGCCCCAGATCGAGCCCGGAGGCCTCGGCTAGTGCCATGGCCTCCGAGAGTGCCGTTACTGTTGCGGCCACCACGATTTGGTTGCAGGCTTTGGCGATGGAGCCGGCGCCCGTATTCCCGAACCGCAGAACGGTGGCACCGTAGAGCTCGAAAAGCGGTTTGAGGCGCTCCACGACCTCACTGGGGCCGCCAACCATGATGCTGAGCCGGCCCTCTTCGGCGCCGATGGTGCCGCCGCTGAGCGGGGCGTCAATGACGGTTATTCCAAATGTCTCCAGGCATTCGGCGGCGAAGGCCGCGACAGCGACGGGCGACACTGTGCCGTGGACCACAAGGACCGGGTTGTCTATCCGGTTGACCTTCCACCCGGCAAGCAGCCCGTCGGGTCCGTGTAGTAGCTGCTCGACTTGGGGAAGGTCGGGCAGGACGGTCAGCACCACCGCGCTGGATGCTTCCGCCGGGGAATCGGTGGGCTGTCCTCCGTGGATCGCGTTGGCCTTGTGGGCCGTCCGGTTCCAGAGTTTCAGCGGCACGCCCGCAGCTATGAGGTTCCGGGCGATGGGGGCGCCCATCGGTCCGGTACCCAGCAGGGCTACCGATGAGGGAACGGGTGTCTCAGCCTTGGTTATCTGCGTCATGGTTTAGAACGGGATCAGTCCGGCGAGGGCCGGCAGGAAGGTGCTGAACCACGGCACCGCCGCGAGCACCAGAAGTCCGACGAAGAGGGCAAGCAGGTACGGCCAGAAGTGTTTGAGGCTGTTTTCCACGGTTTCCCGGGCGGTGGCGCACGCGACGTAGAAGCCGACACCGGCCGGTGGGGCGAACGAGCCTATGCCCATGGAGATGATGAGCACCATGGCGTACTGCACGGGGTTGACGCCGAAGTCAGTGGCGATCGGCAGCAGCAACGGGGCGAAGATCAGCACGGCGGGAAGTCCCTCGAGGAGCTGGCCCATGATGACGAGCAGGATCACGGTGAACAACATGAAGAGGACCGGGGAATCCCCGAGGCTAGACATGAGGTCGTGGATTTGCTGCGAGACACCGGCGAGGGCAAGGGTCTGGGCGAGCGGAGAGGCGGCAGCGATGATGAAGAGCACCATGCCCGCCGTCGTCGTAGTTTCCCGCAGCGTGTCCCCGAGCAGCCGCTTGCTGCCCCGGCGGTAGGCGGCGGCCAGGACGAACGCGTAGGCCACGGCAACGGAGGAAACTTCCGTCGGCGTCGCGAATCCGCTCAGGATCCCGGCCACCATGCCGACGGGCAGGAGGAGAGTGGGGAGGGCGAAGAAGGTGGCCGAACCGCGTGCCCGCCAGCTTGCCTTGGGACTGGCGACTCCACCTTGTTTGCGTGCCCGCAGGAACACGAGCGCCATGACCACGAGCGCCAGGAATGCGGCGGGCACAAAACCGGCAAGGAAGAGTGTGGTGGTCGAAATCGTGGTGATGGAGCCAAGGACGAGAAGCACGATGCTTGGCGGGATGGTTTCACCCATGATGGCAGACGCCGAAAGTACGGCGACAACCTCGCCGCGCGGATATTTGCGCTCTTCGAGCATGCCGCGCATCGTGGTGCCGACGGCCGCGACGTCGGCGACCTTCGAGCCCGAAATGCCGGAGAAAATGTACATGGTCACGACGACCACCTGGAGCAGCCCCCCGCGCAGGTGCCCGATAAGGGCGTCGACGAGCTTGGCCAAGGGCAGGGTGAGCCCTGCGGAGTTCATGACTGTGCCGGCGAGGATGAAGAAGGGGATCGCCAACAGCACGAATCCCTTGGCGCCCGAGGCCATGCCGATCGGGATAGCGCTGACCTCGGAAATCCCTCCGAGGTAAAGGTAGATCCCGGAGGCCAGGGCGAGGACGAACGCGATCGGAAGTCCGAGGAACAGCAGGATGAACAGAACTGCGAGCACGGTACCAAGCAGGACGTTCGGCGAGGCATAGTAGAAGAGCGGCGGGGCCAAAAGCACGACGACGACAAGGGCTGCCGCGATGCCCGCGGCTACCAGGACGGCCCGCTTTTGCTGCCGCCAAAGCTTGACGAGCGCGAACCAGGCGATGAGGACCATGCCCAGTGAAAACGGCATGGAGACCCAGAACACGGGGAGCTGGAGGATAGGGGTCTTTTCCTCGATTTGCTGGACGAGCGTGGGAACGAAAAGCACGAAGGCGCCGGCGCTCATCACGAAGACGAGCCAGTCCACGAGCGCGGCCAGATAGGGCTTCCATGCGGCGGGGAGGCGCATGATGAGGGCCTGGACGGACATGTGGGCGCCCTTGGGATACGCGATTGCCCCGCCCATGAACGCGATAGTCAGGAGTGCTATCTCCGAGACTTCCTGGGTCCATAGAACCGAATCACCTGTGATGACGCGGACGGTGATGTTCAGAAGGATGACGACGAGCTCGGCGAGGATCGCGGCGCCCACGATCCACTCCAAGGTCCGGTCCAGCCATTTCGCGCCGCTCCAGCCCGAAGCGACGTGGCCCGCGTGCAGGATCTCTTCGGCATCGGGCGGGAGGGCCTCTTCCAGGTCCCGGGGGGCGAGGGTGTGTTCCATTGTGTCCAGACTTTCGACATTGAGAGCGGAATTGGTGTGCGGGCGGAGTGGGGCTGTGGTGGGAGCCCGGGAGGGCTCCCACCCGTTGATGGATTACTTAGCGGGAGTGAAGGCGACCGCTTGGTCGAAGAAGTCCTTTCCAATGAGCTTCGAGAAATCCGGGTACAAGCTCTTGGAGACGGCCTTGAATTCTTCGATGCTGGAAGCGCTCAGCTCGTTCGCTTTCATGCCCTTGGCGGTCAGCTCGTCCAACTGCTTCTTCGCCTGATCTGTGTCGTAGGTGGTTTTGAACGAGGCGGTTTCCGTCGACGCGTCCGTGAGCGCTTTTTGCTGGTCCGCGCTGAGTGTTCCCCACTTCTTCGACGACAGGGCGAGCACCCAGGCGTCGTTGATGTGGTTGGTCAGCGACACGTACTTCTGTACTTCCGAGAACTTGTTGGTCCACGGCACCTCGATGGGATTCTCCTGGCCGTCGATGGTGCCCGTCTGCAGGCCTGTAAAGACTTCGGAGAAGGCCATGGTGGTGGGGCTGGCGCCTAGCTTGCCGAAGAAGTCCGTCCACAAGGTATTGCCCGGTACGCGGATCTTCAGTCCTTTGAGATCGGAAGGCTGCGTAATGGGACGGACGGAGTTGGTGATTTCACGGCCTGTCCTGGTGAGGAAGCCCAGCGCGATAGTGTCCTTCTTGGCGAGCTTGTCCTTCAGGTCCTGGCCGGGCTTGCCCGCCAGGAACGCTGCCTCTTCGGTAGTGTCCTTGAAGAGGTAGGGAATGCTGATCGCGTTCATTTCGGGCACCACCGAGGCGTATACCGAGGTTGAAAGGATCAGGGCATCCAACGAACCACCCTGGAGGCGGGTGACGGCGGCGTTCTGGTCACCACTGAAGCTCGTGCCGTTGGGGACGACGGTGACAACCACCGATCCGTTGGAGGTTTTCTTCACCTGGTCCGCGAAGTGCTGGGCAGACACGCCTACTGAGGAGGTGAGCGGATCAGGTATCGACAATTGGATCTTTGCTACAGGTGCGGCCTGGCCGCCGCCGGACGCACCGGCTGCGGCACATCCGGCAAGGGCAGTTGCAGCCAAGCTGCAGGCTAGTACTCCGGTGATGGCGCGGGTCTTGGTATTCATGCGATGCCTTTCTTCATTGGAAGGATGCGATCCGGATGACGGAAGCAATCGGGTTGGGTCAGGCGCCCACTGAGGCGGCCTGGGCAATGAAAGCTTCGGTTTCGCGGCGCAGCTCAAGTGCCTGGGACAGTGAGTCATCAATGATGACGTCGTCCCAGCCGACGATCGCGCCCTTCGCGACGTCGTTGCGCAGTTCCACGTGGTGCGCCAGGGCGACTGGAAGTGCGCCGGTGGCCACCGAGTGCTTGGCCGACACCAGCTTGCCCCACACCGTGAATCCGCCCTCGCCGTCGAGGAACTCGCCGGCTTTGAGGTCCTTTTTCGCGGTGGCGACCACGTCGCCGAAGAAACCGACGGGTGCGCCTGTCGCAATTCCCCGGAGCGCCGCATTTGCGATCGACACGTTCAGTTCGAGGCCGACGTAGTGGTAAGGGCGGTACAGGGCTGCATACTGGCCGGTCGGGTCCGGGTGCCACGGATATTCGTTGAAGCAGCCGGAAACGTAGTTGTTCGTTGCCTTGACAACGACGAAGACGCCTTCTTGCGTGTTGTGGCTGATCCAGCTGCCGTCGCGGTTCACGCTGGACATGACGTCGACGCTGCCTTCATGGGCGAGCGAGCCCCCGACGTCGCTTGGCCGGCAAATCGTGGCAATCTCCTCAACGTTGCCCGGTGTAAAGCTGAGACCGGAGTCCGATGGCGCCAGTCCCGCACCGTTAGCGACAGCGGCCATCTCAATTGCCGCCTTCGTGCCGTCGCGGAACGAGGTGTGCATGTACGGGTTGAGCTGTCCGGAGTCCGTGAGTTCCTTCGAGAATTCCCAGTTCTCCCAGACGTTGCCCGGATTCATCTCGTGGTAGTGCTCAAGGTACTTGGCACCCTTGCCCGCGCAGACCACGTCGAATCCGCTGGTACGCGCCCAGTCAACCAGTTCCATGATGAGGGCCGGCTGGTCGCCATAGGCCATCGAATAGACGACCCCGGCAGCTTCTGCACGCTTAGCCAGAGCCGGGCCCGCCAATGCGTCCGCCTCAACCGTCACCATGATGATGTGCTTCTTGGTCTCGATGGCCCGCAGGGCGTGCTTGATTCCCACGATCGGGTTGCCGGTGGCTTCAACGATCACGTCAATGTCTACGTCGAACAGTTCGTCGGCGTTGGCCACAATTGCCGTGGTGCGGTCCTTGAGTGCCGTCGCAATGTCCGGGGCGATCTGCTCGGCCGGCCATTCGACAAGGGCGAAAGCGCCTTCCGCGCGCTTCACGTTGATGTCGGCGATGGCCACCACGTGGATCCCGGGAATGTTGTTGGACTGGGCAAGATACATCGTGCCGTAACGCCCGGCACCAATGAGGCCAACCCTGATGGGACGGCCTTCCTGCTCGCGGTCGACAAGGAGTTTGTGAAGGTTCACTGGAGTCTCTCTTCATAGGAGTGCGATGCGAAGGAAACCTGGCCGCCTGAGCGGAGGGACAACTTCTTTGTCGCGTTTTGCGTGAAAACTATCCGGAGTGGAACCGGTTCCACTTTTGTACCACCCGGTGCTAAGCTGTGTCAACGACTCCAAGCCAAGCGCCTTCATGACGATGACGGTGGGCCGCGAGGAGCCGCAGCATAAGACTTATGCCCAATCGATTCCCTCAAGGAGGAGCGGTGAAGAAGGCCCCGACCATTCGCGATGTGGCGGCGACCGCGGGCGTTTCCGTCTCCGTGGTGTCCCGGGTATTGAACCCGGACTCAGGACCAGTGGCACCGGCCAAGCGGCAGGACGTCCTCAGGGTGATCGACGAACTGGGTTACCGTCCCCGGGCCGCGGCCCGCGAACTGAGCGCAGGACACGCGCTCACCATTGGCTTGGTGGTCACTGACCTGTCCAACCCGTTCTTTGCACGCCTCGCTGACCGCATCGTCTGGGAGGCCCGCAGCCACGGGATCCAAGTGGTGTTGATGACGACCCAGGAAGATCCGCACCTGGAAGCCGATTCCCTGGACACACTCCTCGACCGTTCCGTCAGCGGGGTCATAGCAACTCCCACTGGAGGAAACATCGAAAAGTGGGCGCGCCTGCAGGACCTGGGCGTGAATGTGGTGTTCGTTGACCGCACCATCGACGAACTCACCGATGTGGACGTCGTCAGTATCGAGAACTTTGACTCCGCCAAGCGCTCCACGGAATACCTCATTGGCCTCGGCCATACACGGATAGCCCTGGTGACAGGTCCGCGCAGCACGTCGACGGGACGGGCAAGAATCAATGGCTACCGGGCCGCACACGAGGACGCGTCCCTCGCCGTCGATCCGCTCCTGATCCGAGATGTGCCGTTCCGTGGCGACTCGGGCGGGGACGCCGTCGGCTCCCTCCTCGCCATGCCCCAGCCACCAACTGGCCTCATCGTGGCCAACACCGCCCAGGTCCAAAGCTCGATCCGGCGACTGGTCCAAGTCGGTACCCGAATCCCGGAGGAACTCTCCGTGATCGTCTTCGATGACAACCCTTGGACCGAACTCATGTCACCGCCGCTTAGCGTGATCAGGCAGCCCCTGGACATGCTCGCAGTACACTCCCTCGAACTGGTACTGGGCAGGATGCAGGGCAAACTGCCAGACGGCCCCCGCCTCATCGAAGTCAAAGCAGATTTCCTGGCCCGCAGCAGCTGCGCGCCTCTCGCCCAAACCGCTATTCACTAAGGAGAACCCATGCCCGTCATCGTCACCGCCACGTTCACGCCCAAGGAAGGATCGTTCGCCCAGGTCGTCGCCGCCCTGTCCCCTGCCATCGCAGAAGTCCACCAGGAGCCCGGCTGCCTGCTGTACGCCATCCACGACTCACCGAACGGCCAGATCCTCATGATCGAGAAGTGGGAGTCCGCCGAACTGCTCGACGCCCACGGCGACGGCGAACCGGTCAAAAGGCTAAACGCAGCCCTCCACGGTCTCCTTGAACGCCCGGTCGACGTGATGCGCCACGAGCCGATCCCTGCGGGAAATCCGGTTCAGGGTACGCTCTAGCATCACGAGACGACGACGGCGGGACGCTCCCGCCGTCGTCATCCTGCTTGAAGATGCGCTCTACAGCGCCGACCAGCCGCCGTCGGACGCGAGGATGGCGCCGTTGACGTTGGTGCCGTCGTCGCTGAGCAGGAAGGTGATGGATGCCGCCAGCTGCGCGGCCGTCGCAGGGTTGGGGACAGTGGCCTGCATGAGCGGACCGAGGCGTTCGGCGGCCAGCTGGGACCCCCACGTTGCCTCGATATTGGTGATGGTTGGCCCGGGGGCAACGGCGTTGAAGCGAAGCCCCTTCGGCCCGTACATCACGGCCGAGTTCTTGGTCAGTCCGACGACGGCGTGCTTCGACGCCGTGTAGCTCGCGCCGGCGGCGGAGCCGCGCAGCCCGGCCTCGGAGGCGACGTTGACCACGGAGCCGGTGCCGGCCTCCAACATCAAGGGCACCACGGCGCGGGTCAGGCGCATGAGGGCTGTGACGTTGATCCGGAAAACGCGCTCCCACATGGCGTCGTCCACCTCGTGGATCGGGGTGAAGTTATCCATGATCCCGGCGATGTTGGCGAGGGCATCCACACGGCCGCCGGCAGCGACGACGACGGCGGCAACGGTCTCCTCGGTTGAGATGTCGCCGGCCACGGGCAGCAGGTCCAGGCCGCTGTTTTCCTCCACCAAGGCGTCAAGGCGCTCCTTGCTGATGTCGGCGGCGATGACCCTGCCGCCTTCCTTCGCGATGCGCAGGGCCGTAGCTTGGCCGATGCCCGAGCCAGCTCCGGTGACGATGACTGTCTTCCCGGCAAAACGGCCATTGATGGCGGCTTCCTGCCATGGAGTTTCGTTGCCCATGTTGTTCCTCCTGAAGGTGCTGGTGGCTTTCCGTCCACTTTATGACACTCCGTGTCATTATGTAAGAGTGGATACTGGAGAGATGCCCTCAGACCATACGAAGCCCGTCATCGGGCGCTCCACCGGACGCCCGGCGACGATTGATCCCGACGCCGTGGCCGGCGTCGCGCTCCGGCTTTTTGCCGAGAACGGCTACGAGCGGACGTCAATGGAGGACATCGCGCGCGAGGCGGGAATCGGGCGGAAGAGCCTGTACCGCTACTTCCCCAGCAAGGCTGATCTCGTCTGGGGCGGCATGGAACCGGTAGTGGAAGCTTCGGGCCGTGTGCTGGAGGCCGCCCGCACAGCGGAGCCGTCCGACGGCGGAGCGTCCGACGGCGGTATCCTCGCAGGACTGCGGGCGGCCGCCATCGCCGGGATTTCGGCGATCCCCGACCTTTCCGTAACGCGAGGGCGCCTGCGCCTGATCGCAGAGCACCCGGAGCTGGCGAGCAGGAGCTACGATGCCTTGGCTCCACAACGGGACCGGGCACGGCTTTACCTCGTTGCGCAGGGCGTCCGCGAAAGCGCGGCACGCTATCTGTGCGCCGCCTATCTCGGGGCGACGTTCGAGGCCTGGATGCAATGGGCCGCCGGCACGGATCCGGATCCGGGGCCTTACCTGGCGGAGGCCGTTGGCGTACTGCGGGTTCCGGCTTCCCGGCCCGGCGGATAACCTGTGCCTGGGAGGGCAAATGACAGTTCGAAGCGCGGGCATTCTGTTGTTCCGCCGGAGCTCCACTACGGAATTGGAAGTATGGATAGCCCACATGGGCGGACCCTTCTGGGCCCACAAGGATGCACGCGCCTGGTCAATTCCCAAAGGCGAATACCTCGAGGATGAGGACCCCCTGATGGCCGCGAAGCGCGAATTCGCCGAGGAGATAGGCACTCCCCCGCCGGCCGTCGAGTATCACCAGCTAGGCATCTTCCGGCAACCGTCGGGCAAACTCGTGGCGGCTTTCACGGCGGAGTCGGATTTTGAACCGGAGAACATCGTGAGCAACACGTTCGAGCTTGAGTGGCCGCGCGGATCAGGTGTCATCCGGAGCTATCCGGAGATTGACGACGCCATGTGGGCCACGGAAGCCGTCGCCCGCACCAAATTGGTGAGCGGGCAGGTGCCGATCCTCGACGCGTTGATCCGGCACCTTGGGCCACACTAGCTCTGGACGAGCGACTCGATTGGCCGCGGGGAAAGAATGGGATCCGCGTGCCGGTGGACGACCTTCCACTCACCGTCTTCCCGGCGGAAAATCGTCGTCACCCGAAGGGGAATCGGGGACACCTCATCAGATCCGCCAACTTTGGCCCGCGCCCATTCAATTTCGACGATGTACGCAAGCTCCGTCCCGGCATCGCCGGAGATTCGCTCGAACCTGATCGGCTCGCCCTCCCTGAGCCCGGAAGACGCCCGATCCATGGTCGCCTCGACTGCACTCGGGCCCCGCGCAGGCGGGCCGAGAGGATTAGCGAGCGTGACGTCGTCGCGCTTCGAGAACAGTTTCTTCTGGTGTTCCGGGTCTCCCCTGATGAATGCATCGAGCGCTCGGTGGTACTTCTCCACCATCAGGTCGAGATCGGATTCCGGCATTGCTTCCTCCAGCCACGCTCTTGCCCTGGCGCGGCGCCAAGGCCCCGTATTCGGCCATGGTGGCACCACTCACCGGGGATGTCCATACAACGAATATCCCGCAACAAGACCGGTCAGGAATGGAGAAGCGCTGCTCCCGGGCCGCGCCTAGAATGGCGGTCATGGACAACACCGTCCACGCCAGCTTCGTCCCCTAATGACTTCAGGAGTGATCATGAGCGACTCTTCCAACGAGGGAATCAAGACCGTGCTGCATCCCGTTTCCGACCTCGCCGCCGCGAAGGCGGTGTACACCGCTTTGCTCGGGACGCCGCCGCAGGCCGACGGACCGTATTACGTCGGCTTCGACGTCGCGGGCCAGCACATCGGGCTCGTCCCTGGAGGCGGACCGCAAGCCATGACCTCGCCCGTCGCCTACTGGCACGTTTCGGACATCGAGGCAAAGCTGGCAGAGGTGACTGCCGCCGGCGCTACGCTGAAGGAAGCAGCCCGCGACGTCGGGGGCGGCCGTTTGGTGGCCACCGTCACCGACCCGGACGGCAATGTCCTCGGGCTGCTTCAGGATCCTCACTAGCCAAGCGATAGCCGACGAAGACCGAAGACGACCCCGCGTAAAAGATGGAGACACGATGAGCACGGCCACGAGCACGGACACCCAGTCGCCTGAGCTTCATACTGCCGACACCCACGATCTGATTCGCGTACAGGGCGCACGGGAAAACAACCTCAAGGACATCAGCATCGAGCTGCCGAAGCGTCGGTTGACGGTGTTCACGGGCGTCTCCGGTTCGGGCAAGAGCTCCCTCGTGTTCGCCACGATCGCCGCGGAGTCGCAGCGTATGATCAACGAGACGTACAGCACCTTCGTGCAAGGGTTCATGCCGACCATGGCGCGGCCGGATGTGGACCTGCTCGAGGGGCTCACGACGGCGATCATCGTCGACCAGGAGCGGATGGGCGCGAACCCCCGCTCCACCGTGGGTACCGCCACGGATGCGAACACCATGCTGCGCATGCTCTTCAGCCGGCTCGGCCAGCCGCACATCGGATCGCCCCAGGCGTTCTCGTTCAACGTCGCTTCGATCTCGGGCGCGGGCGCGGTCACTGTCGAGCGCGGCGGTACCACCACGAAGGAGCGGCGGAGTTTCAGCATCACCGGCGGCATGTGCCCGCGTTGCGAAGGACGGGGCTCGGTCACCGACTTCGACCTCACCGCACTGTACGACGCCGGCAAGTCACTTAGCGGGGGCGCGCTCACCATCCCGGGCTACAGCATGGATGGCTGGTTCGGGCGCATCTTCAGCGGCTCCGGTTTTTTCGACATGGACAAGCCGATCAGCAAGTACACCAAGAAGGAACTCCACGATCTGCTCCACAAGGAGCCCACCAAGATCAAGGTCGAGGGAATCAACCTGACCTACGAGGGCCTGATTCCCAAGATCCAGAAGTCCATGCTCTCCAAGGATCCGGAGGGAATGCAGCCACACATCCGCGCCTTCGTGGAGCGGGCCATCACCTTCACGATCTGTCCCGATTGCAACGGAACCCGGCTCACCGAGGCGGCCCGTTCGTCCAAGATCAAGGGAATCAGCATTGCGGACGCCTGCTCGATGCAGATCAGCGACCTTGCCGAATGGGTGCGCGGCCTCGACGAACCCTCCGTGGCACCACTCCTCAAGGGACTGCGGCACCTCCTCGACTCCTTCGCGGAGATCGGGCTCGGCTATCTCTCGCTCGACCGGCCGGCCGGAACGCTGTCCGGCGGTGAGGCACAGCGCACCAAGATGATCCGGCACCTGGGCTCCTCGCTCACCGATGTCACCTACGTCTTCGACGAGCCCACCATCGGCTTGCACCCGCACGACATCCAGCGCATGAACAAGCTGCTGCTGCAACTGCGGGACAAGGGCAACACCGTACTCGTCGTGGAGCACAAACCGGAGGCGATCGCGATCGCCGACCACGTCGTCGACCTCGGTCCCGGCGCGGGCACCGCCGGTGGCGAAGTGGTCTTTGAAGGCACCCTCGAAGGGCTGCGTTCCAGCGGCACCCTGACCGGGCGCCACCTCGAGGACCGCTCAACCCTCAAGAAGACGGTGCGGGCATCCGCCGGCGCACTGGAGATCCGTGGCGCGAGCGAGAACAACCTGCGCGACGTCGACATCGACATTCCGCTCGGGGTCCTGGTTGTCGTCACGGGCGTCGCCGGATCCGGCAAGAGCTCGCTGATCCACGGCTCGTTGTCCAAGCGGGACGGCGTCGTTTCGATTGACCAGGGGGCGATCAAGGGTTCGCGGCGGAGCAACCCCGCGACGTACACCGGTCTGCTCGAGCCCATCCGGAAGGCGTTCGCGAAGGCCAATGGCGTGAAGCCTGCGCTGTTCAGTGCCAACTCCGAGGGCGCATGCCCCACCTGCAACGGCGCGGGCGTCATCTACACGGATCTCGGGTTCATGGACACGGTCTCCACTCCGTGCGAGGAATGCGAAGGCAAGAGGTTCCAGGCGTCGGTGCTCGAATTCCGCCTCGGCGGCCGCAACATCGCCGAGGTGTTGGCGATGTCAGTGAAAGAGGCCGAGGAGTTCTTCTCCGCGGGCGAATCCAGGATCCCCGCAGCGCACGCAATCCTGCAGCGGCTGGCCGACGTCGGACTCGGATACCTCAGCCTCGGCCAGCCGCTCACCACCCTTTCCGGCGGCGAGCGGCAGCGGATCAAGCTGGCCACCCACATGGGCGAAAAGGGCGGCGTGCTGGTTCTCGACGAGCCCACCTCGGGCCTGCACCTGGCCGACGTCGAACAGCTGCTCGGCTTGCTGGACCGGCTTGTCGACTCCGGGAAGTCGGTCATCGTCATCGAGCACCACCAGGCGGTCATGGCGCATGCCGACTGGATTATCGACCTTGGCCCCGGCGCCGGTCACGACGGCGGACAGATCGTTTTCGAGGGCACCCCCGCCGACCTCATCGCAGGGCGATCCACCCTTACCGGCGAGCATTTGGCGGCCTACATCGGCCGGTGAGCTCGCGGGAGGGCGCTCCCTAGCTTTTGGCGGCGCCCGGTGAATGGAGGAAGAGGCTGGCGAACGCGGTAAGGAGGAGCAGCGACGCCGCGATGATGAAGCTGGTCTGCATCCCGTGGACGAAGTTGCTGCGATCGGCGATGAGGGCGCCGAAGACTGCGATGGCGACGGCGCCGCCCACTTGGCGGAAAGTATTGAAGACTGCGCTGGCCGTGCCCGCCTTTTCGCTCGGCACGCTCGCGAGCACGACGGCGGTGACCTGCGGCATCGCGATCGATCCGCCGGAACCCGTGAAAATCAGGAAGGCACCGACGAGTAGCGGCGATCCCAACGGTGCGGTGAGAAGCATCGCGGTGAGTCCCACCACCATGGACGTCAATCCGACAACCACCGGCACCCGCGTCCCGAACCGGTTCGAGAGGGTTCCGCTGACGATGTTGCCGACGATGCTGAACGCCGCGGACGGAAGGAACGTGAAACCGGCCTGAAGTGGCGTCAGCCCGAGGTGCTGCTGGAGGAAAAGGCTGACGACAAACACCGTGCCGAAGTGGCCCACCATGAACGCGAAGCCCACCGAGAGCGAGATTCTCATGCCGGTGGAGCGAAACAGTTCAAGCGGCATCATCGGGTGCCGGCCGCGCGCCTGAATCAAGAGGAAGGCCGTGAGGCTTACGGCTGCCAGTACCAGGCTCCCGATGACGGGCACCGTGCCGAACCCCTCGGTCCCTCCCGTGATGAGGCCATACATCAACGTGGTCAGGGCAACGATCGCCGCAGCCTGCCCGGCCCAGTCGAACGGAGTCGGCCGTCGGGGCGACGTGGCAACGGAAGCCAGGAGCACCAGCATCGCGATGCACACGGGAAGGTTGATGCCGAATACGAGCCGCCAGTCCAGGGTGGTGAGGAGCCCGCCGACAAGGGGTCCCACTGCTCCAGCCACGGCCCCGCCGACTGCCCAGATCCCCAGCGCATGTGCGCGACGGCGGGGATCGGGAAAGGCCTGCCGAATCAGCGCCATCGACGCCGGCAGCATGATCGATGCCGCACCTCCTTGGAGGAAGCGGGCAGCGATGAGGATCCCCGACGTCGGCGCGAGGGCGCACGCGACCGACGCCACCAGGAACAGTGCGATGCCCCATCCCAGCGCTCTTTTCGCGCCGATCCGGTCCGACAGGTTACCCGCGAACAGCAGTAGCGAAGCGAACATCAGCGTGTAGCCGTCGATGACCCATTGCAGGCTGGCTGTTCCGCCCCCGAGTTCCTTGCCGATGCTGGTGAGCGCGACGTTGACGATCAGGATGTCGAGGGTGATCAGGAAAAATCCCAGCGACGCAATCATGAGCGTGAGCCGTGCGCGGGGCGCATCGGCCATGGACGAGGGAGGAACCGGAGCCGGCAACGTGGTTTCGGGACGAGTCATGATTTAAGGAAACAGCGTGTTGAGAACATCAGGGAGTCTCTGTCTTGAGGGGTACTGGCAGTGACCCCCAACGGAGGTGCCGCCACCCGGCGATGCGCTAACCGGCAAGTCCAAGGAACACCAGCAAAGCTCTTTCAATCTCTACGAGCTGTGCGGATGTCAAACGGCCGACGCGGCTTTGCACGTTGGAACGCCGGACCGTCGTCAACTTGTCGATCATCACGTGGCTTTCCTGCCGCAAGCCGGACAGCTCTGAGGCTGAGACACTGACCCGAAGGAGGGGTGCGTCGATGAGGTTTGTTGTCAGAGGAAGAACCGTGACGGAATCGGTGACGTCGAATCGGTCATCCTGGATCACAAGCGCTGGCCGCGGCTTGGAGGCGTAGACACCGCCAGCCACGGTCCAGAGTTCGCCACGGTTCACTCTTCGTCCCAAGGCGCTGACACAGCCTCGATAAACTCCTGGTCATCGGACTGGCGATCAGCAGCTGCTGCGGCAGCGGCCTGCCGGTGTGCTTCGGCGTCGAAACCGTCGGCCCGAACGTCCGGTACCCACACCTGGATTGGGCGGAAGCCGTGTTCGCGCATCCGCTTACGGTACTCGCTGACCCGATCTCGAACTGCCATGGAATCCATGTTACATGTAACACCGCTGTGGCGACAGGTTCAGAGATGCCCTCACTCGATGTGCCGCCGTCGAGCGCTAAGCCACCAGCTCCGCGGCAGCGCTGTCCATGTGCTCAAGGATGGTTTTGCGGGCCAGGGATACGTCGCCGGTCTCGATGGCGGCCACAATGTCGTGGTGACGCTCGACGCTCATGTTCTTGACGCCCTTTTCAAGGCCGGCGAACATGATGGACATCCGGATGGATCCCTCCAGCGATTCCCAGGAATGGAGCAGGGTCTCGTTGCCCGTGAGGCGGCACATGGTGCGGTGGAATTCCAGATCGGACTCGATCCGTTCCTCGAGGCTTCCCTTGGCGGCGGCCGCCATGGCATCGATGGCGGTACGCAGCGAAGTGATCACCTGTTGGCGGTCCGGCAGCTCGCAGAGCGTGCGCGCCGCAAGGGACTCGAGGGCCGCCCGCACGGAGTAGATATCGCGGATTTCCTTGGCATCGAGGTGCCGGACGGAAAGCCGGCCGCGGGGTCCTGCAGACAGCAGACCCTCCTGCTCGAGTTGACGCAGGGCTTCCCGGAGCGTTCCGCGGCTGATCTGGAGCATGTCCGACAGCTCGGTCTCCACCAAGTGCCGGCCGGGCGCCAGCTCGCCGCTCGTGATGGCGGTGCGCAGGGCAGAGAGCGCCTGCTCGCGGAGGCTCTTCTTTTCCAGTCCCAGGAGGGGTGCTGTTGCTCCGGCCATCATGTCCGTCCTCAATGTCAGTGGTCGACTGTTTACAGTCGGTGTGTTAACTGTTGATCTTACGTCAGGAGCGCGGAACCGGCCCACGCCTGCTCCGCGCTCCTGCGTCCTTTGAAGAACCGGGTCAGCCCAGTTCCGCGAGGACCTTTGCCACGATCCGTTGCACGGACAATCCGTAGCGCTCGTGCAGGGTGGGCAGCGCGCCAGCGTCGAGGAACTCGTCGGGAAGTGCAACGGGAACCACGCGCTTGCCCAGCCCGGCGGTGACCACGGCCGAGGCCACGGTTTCGAACAAGCCGCCCACCACGCTGTGGTTCTCCAGCGTGACCGCCAGGCGATCGGTGTTCAGTTCCGCCAGGACGGTGGCGGCGTCGAACGGCTTGATGGTGGGCGCGTGCACGACGGCGACATCCACCTTGTGTGCGGCGAGCGCCTCCGCTGCCTGCAGCGCACGCATGGTCATGAGCCCGCTCGAGACGAACACGACGTCGTTTCCGCCGCGCAGCACCTTCGCCTTGCCGAGTTCGAACGTGTAGTCGTACTCGTCCAGCACGGTGGGGACGTTGCCGCGGAGGAGGCGCAGGTACGTAGGCCCGTCGCTGGCTGCCAGCTGCGGCACGGCCTGTTCGATGTCCACGGAATCGCACGGATCGACGATGGTCAGATTCGGCATGCCACGGAAGATCGCCATGTCCTCGGTGGCCTGGTGGCTGGGGCCGTAGCCCGTGGTCAGGCCCGGGAGCCCGCCCACGATGTTCACGTTCAGGTTCGGCTCGGCGATGTCGAGGCACAGGAAATCGTAGGCCCGGCGCGCGGCGAACACAGAATAGGTTGAGGCAAACGGAATCAAACCTGTCTCCGCCAAGCCTGCCGCCGCACCGAAGAGCAACTGCTCGGCCATGCCCATCTGGAAAAACCGCTCCGGGAACGCCTTCGCAAAGATATGCATGTCCGTGTATTTGCCGAGGTCGGCGGTGAGTCCGACGATTCGCGGGTCGGCCTCGGCGGCCTTCACCAAAGCGTGGCCGAAAGGCGCCGACGAAGTCTTCTGGCCCGGGTCGGCGAAGGACGCGATCATGGCCGACGTTTTCAGCTTGGATGCTGCGCCTTTCAAAGCTGCGCCTTTCGAAGCGGTGACGGTGCTCATCGGCCGGCCTTCCCGTTGGATCCTGCGGTCAATTGCTTGCGGCAGAGCTGCCATTCGTGTTCTTCGATGCGCATGAAGTGCGCCTTTTCGCGTTCTTCGAGCAGCGGCACGCCGCGGCCCACCTTCGTGTCACACAGGATGACGGAAGGACGCCCGACGGCGGCGGCCTGGCTAGCCGCGTTGTCGAACGCAGCCAGCAACGCACCGACGTCGTTCCCGTCCACCCGCTGCGTGTACCAACCGAAGGCTTCCCACTTCTCCGTCACGGGTTCGGTCCGGAGGACGGTGTCCGTCTTGCCATCCGCCTGCAGGGCGTTGATGTCCACCATGGCGGTCAGGTTGCCCAACTGGTGGTGGTGCGCGCCCATGGCGGCTTCCCACGTGGACCCTTCGTCAAGCTCACCGTCGGAGAGGAAGTTGTACACCCTCGCGCTGGAGCCCTCTCCCGATTGAGCGCGGTGCCGGAGGCCAAGGGCAATTCCGACAGCGATGGAGAGCCCGTGGCCAAGCGACCCTCCCGAGATTTCCATGCCCGGCGTGTATGTCGACATCCCGGACATGGGGAGGCGGGAATCGTCCGAGCCGTAGCTTTCGAGCTCCTCCACGGGAATGATCCCGGCCTCCGCCAGGGCTGCATAGTGGCCGATTGCGTAATGGCCGGTGGAAAGGAGGAAACGGTCCCGGCCCTCCCACTCGGGATCATTGGCCCGGTAGCGGAGCTGGTCCGCGTAGACCGCGGCGAGCATGTCCGCCGCACCGAGTGCCTGTCCGACGTAGCCCTGCCCCTGGACTTCGCCCATGTTGAGGGCGTGGTGCCGGATCCGGGTTGCGGCAGCGCGCACGCGTTCGATGCGTTCCATCGCGGTTTCTCCGATTCGTCCTGCCGTGTTTTGTTCCTGCGCCACCGTCATTAGACATTCACCGACTGGGGAGTGCTTTTGGTGGCCTCATCGGCCAACTGGCGTTCCTTCTTGCCCCAGGTTTCGCGGGTAGCCAATGCCGCCCAGAGACCGATGGCTGCGTACAGGCCGAAGAGCAATGCCGGGCCCATCCAGCCCATGGCGACGAAGAGCAGCGTGGTGATGAAGGGGGTGAAGCCGGAGATCGTGGCTGAGATCTGGTAGGCCAGCGAGGCTCCTGAAGCGCGGGTCTTCGCCTGGAAAAGCTCGGGGAACCAGGCGCCCTGGGCACCGGCGAGCGAGTTCTGGCAGACACCGTAGGAGACGGCGATCGTGGCAATGATGAAGATGAACAAACCGGTGTTGACCAGCAGGAACATCGGGATGGCAAACAGCACGGCGAAGGCGCAGGACCAGATGTAGACGGGGCGCCGTCCGATCCTGTCCGTGAGCCGCGCCCAGGCCTGGGTGGCGAAGATGCCGATGGCCGAAGCGATGCAGAGAGCCACCAGCGTCTGGGTCTTATCGGCCAAATGCTGGCTGTTCAGGTAGGAAATCATGTACGTGATGGAGACGGCGTAGCCTGCGGTCTCGGCGATCCGGAGGCCGATGCCCTTGACGATGTTGCGCCAGTCGGTCTTCAGGACCTCCACGATGGGCGACTTCACGATTGCGCCGCTGTCCTTGACCTCGTCGAAGACGGGAGATTCCGGGACCTTGGAGCGGATGATCAAGCCAACGACAACCAAGACGATGCTGGCGAGGAACGGGATGCGCCAGGCGAGTTCGCCGCCGAGCTGGACGCTGACAAGGAAGACCAGGTTGGCCAGCAGCAGGCCCACCGGGAATCCGGCCTGGACGATGCCGGTGTACTTTCCCTTCTTCTTCCAGGGCGCGTGCTCATAACTCATCAGAATGGCTCCGCCCCATTCGGCTCCGAAGGCCAGGCCTTGGACGATGCGGACGAACACCAGCAGTGCCGGAGCCAACAGGCCCACTTGGGTGTAGGTGGGAAGCAGGCCGATCAGGAAGGTGGCCACCCCCATCAGGATGAGGGAAGCCACGAGGACCGGCTTGCGACCCAGCTTGTCGCCCAGATGGCCGCCGATGATGCCACCGATGGGACGGGCCGCGAAGCCGACGCCGAGGGTCGCGAAAGCGGCGAGGGTACCTGTCACGGGGTCGCCCGTGGGGAAGAACGCCGTTCCGAAGTATAGGGCAGCCGCGGTGCCGAATCCGATGAAGTCATAGGTTTCGATAACCGCGCCCACTCCGGAGCCGATGGCGACGCGCCTGGCGTCCTTGGTGCCGTGGACCGGACCGCGCATGGTCAGAGCTTCTTTGCTCATTGGTGAATCCCTTTCGAAGAGCGACTGAGGCTAGGCGCTTCAGCACTGTCGACTGTTAACACATGATACGCCAGTGTGACCTGCATCATCCATTTCTGTCAACAGTCAACTTCAAGGGTTGACTGTTAACAGTTAACTTAGCTACTGTGGTTCCCATCACTACTGCCTTCGGGCACGACTGGAGGAAACGAAGATGTTCAACTCCCGACTCGGTTGCTCGTCCATCAGCTTCCGGCACCAGGATCTGCCCGCCGCCCTGCGCACCATCGGCGGTTTGGGCTTTGAGGAAATCGACCTCGGCGCGCTGCCGGGCGTCTGCGATCACGTTCCCTATGAGCTTGATTCCGACGCCGTCTCGGCCGTGACCGCGGAGGTCGTCGCCTCAGGGTTGCGGGTCCGTTCGGTCAACGGCGATATAGGAGACCTCAACGCAGTACTCGACGCCGGCCAGCGCGCCGCCCGCGAAAGTCACCTCGACGCACTCCTCACCCTTACGGCCAACACCGGGGCGAAGGCCTTGGTCCTCCCGTGCGGAGCGTTGTCCCACGATCCCGTCCGCGGCCTCGACGAGGACCTGGACACCATCGCAGCCCAACTCGTCGGTGCCGGACAGCGCGCGGCGGAGTTCGGCGTCGAACTCTGGACAGAATCGCTGCACTTCCTCCGGTTCTGCTGGAACCTGGACCGCGCAGAACAGCTCGCCACGCGGCTGGCGGGCTCCGGCGTCGGGATTGTCATGGACTTCAGCCACATTGTCGCCGCGGGCGAAGATCCGCTGGAATACATCGAACGCCATCGGGGCCGGATAGCCCATGTCCACTTGCGGGACGCCGTTCCGGGCAACATCAACCTGAGCATCGGAAACGGCCAGGCGGACTTCGCCGCCGGACTCAGCTCGCTCGCAGCCACCGGTTACAGCGGCCATTTCTCGCTCGAGCTCGAAACCCGCGACGTCACCCACGACGAGCGTCCGGCGGCGGCCGCCAAAGCCGCCAGCTACATCACAGACCTCATCTGACTTTCACACCAACAAATTCAAGGAGCATCATGACCACCACCATCCAGCGCACCGCAGTCCTCACCGGGGCAACCTCGGACCGGGGAATCGGCATCACCACCGCACGCCGCTACGCCAATGATGGCTGGGCCGTCGTGATCCTGGACCTCGACGGCGAGAAGTCCGCCAAGGTCGCGGCGGAAATCGGCAACCAGTTCAACGTCCCCGCGTTCGGTTACGAGATCGACGTCGCCAACGAGGCTTCCGTCACCGCGGCGTACAACGCAGTCGCCGCCGAGATCAGCGCAGGCAACCTCCCCGCCGTCGGCGCCCTCGCGAACATCGCGGGCATCACCTCGCCAGTGCCGTTCCTCGAAACCACGCTGGAACTGTGGCACAAGATCATGGACGTCAACGCCACCGGCACCTACCTGGTGACCAAGGCCTTCCTGCCGGACATGATCGCCAACGGCTGGGGCCGCATCGTGAACATGTCCTCCGTCTCCGCCCAGCGCGGGGGCGGCGTCTTCGGCAAGGTCCCGTACTCCGCCGCAAAAGCCGCTATCCTCGGCTTCACCAAGGCCTTGGCACGCGAAATCGGCGCCACCGGCGTGACCGTGAACGCCATTACTCCGGGCGCCGTGGACACGAACATCCGCGTCGGCAGCACCGACGAGCAGGAAGCCGCCATCAACGCCGGGATTCCCCTGGGCCGCAACGCCACCACCGAGGAAATCGCGGCCGTCATCACGTTCCTCTCTTCCGAGGAATCCGCCTACCTCACAGGCACCACCATCGACATCAACGGTGGAAGCCACATCCACTAGCAGTCCCCACATCCGTAGCCGAAAGAGCCCACGATGACCAAAATCTTCAATGATCCCGCCGATTTCGCAGACGAAGCCCTCGCCGGCTTCTGCGACCTCCACTCCGGCCTGGTGCGCCAGGTTCCCGGCGGCGCAGTGCGCCGCCGTCGTCCCGAGCAGCCCAAGGTGGCCGTCCTGGCCGGCGGCGGGTCCGGGCACTACCCGGCATTCGCCGGACTCATCGGCGCGGGACTGGCCGACGGCGCCGTCGTGGGCAACATCTTCACCTCGCCTTCCGCCCAACAGGCCTATTCCGTGGCCAAGGCTGCGGATTCCGGGGCCGGCGTGGTGTTCACGTACGGCAACTATGCCGGGGACGTCCTGAACTTCGGCATGGCCAGCGAGCGCTTGGCTGCAGAAGGCATTGCCGTGGAAAACGTGCTGGTGACGGACGACATCGCGAGCGCACCGCCGTCGGAATCCGCGAAACGCCGCGGCATCGCGGGCGACTTCACGGTCTTCAAGATCATGGGCGCCGCCGCCGAAGCGGGAGCCGGACTGGCCGACGTCGTGCGCTTGGGCCGCAAAGCCAATGACCTGACCCGCACCATCGGCAGCGCCTTCCATGGCTGCACCTTCCCCGGCGCCGAAGCGCCCCTGTTCACGCTGAACGACAAGCAGATGGGACTTGGCCTGGGCATCCACGGCGAGCCCGGATTGTTCGACACCGAGCTCCCGCCGGCCAAGGAACTCGGCCAGGAACTCGTCGCTCGGCTGCTGGCGGAAACCCCGCACGGAGCGGGCAACCGCCTCGCCGTCATCCTCAACGGACTTGGCTCCACGAAGCACGAAGAACTCTTCGTCCTGTGGCTGACCGTGGCCCCGTTGCTGCGCTCAGCCGGCTACACCCTGGTCATGCCGGAGGTCGGCGAACTGGTCACGAGCCTGGACATGTCCGGCGTCTCCCTCACCATCACCTGGCTCGACGAAGAACTCGAACCGCTGTGGACGGCACCCGCTGAAACACCGGCTTACCGGCGCGGCAACGCCACCCTTGCTGGCGGTTTGCTTTCGGAGGAGGCGTACGACGGCGGCGCTGAGGCTATCGCTTTCGCGGCCACCCTGGACTCGCGCAACTACGCCGCGAGCTGCGCGGACGCGCTCGAGGCGGCGCGGAAAGCACTGCACGACGCCGAATCGCGCCTCGGCGACATGGACGCGGTAGCGGGCGACGGCGACCACGGCCGCGGAATGGTACGCGGAATTGACGCCGCAACCGCGGCAGCGGTTGCTGCGTTGGCCGGTGGCGCGGGAGCCGGCGATATGTTGGGTGCCGCAGGCGATGCCTGGGCGGACAAAGCGGGGGGAACCTCGGGCGTTCTGTGGGGCGCAGGCCTCCGCGCCTTCGGCGAATCCCTTGGCAACGACGAGGCGCCGGAACCGGCTGGACTCGCCGCAGCCGTGACAGCGTTCGCCGCGCGGATCACCGAACTGGGCAAGGCCGAGATAGGCGACAAGACCATGGTGGATGCCCTGCTCCCCTTCGCCGAAACCTTCAGTGAACGCGTCTCCGAGGGTGTCCCTCCGGAGCGTGCCTGGGCTGAAGCTGCCTCGGCGGCCACCTCGGCTGCGCAAGCTACGGCCGCGCTCCGTCCCCTCAAAGGAAGGGCCCGGCCGCTCGCCGAGAAGAGCCTGGGCACAGCAGACCCCGGAGCCACGTCACTGGCGATGATCTTCACCGTCATGGGCCCGCATGTTGTGAGTGCCGGGAAGGTCACGGCATGACCACGAAACGTTTCCGACTCATCCTGGGCGCCGACGAAGCAGGCGTGGACTACAAAGACCGGATTATGGCGGACTTGCGGGACGATCCGCGGGTCAGCGAAATCATCGACATCGGCGTCAACCGCAGCGACTCCACCGAAGAATTCACCACGCCCTACCCCTACGTAGGGATCAAGGCCGGCGAACTCATTCGAGACGGCCATGCAGACCGTGCCATCCTGTTCTGTGGTACCGGAATCGGCGTGGCCATCGCCGCGAACAAAGTGGACGGCATCCGCGCCACCACGGCCCACGATCCCTTCTCCGTGGAGCGGTCCATCCTGTCCAACGATTGCCAGGTGCTCACCATGGGCCAGCGCGTCGTCGGGGTGGAACTGGCCAGCAGGCTCGCACGGGAATGGCTCGGCTACGCCTTCGACCCAACGTCGGCGTCGGCGGACAAGGTCAAGGTGCTCACCGATTTCGAAGGCTGCTGAGTCGTCCTGCCCCCTCCCAACTGACTGACAGTTGTTGTCGTTTTGAGCCCTCATAACGACAACAACTGCGAGCTAGTTGGGTCCTGCAGCGCCGGGGTGGGCCTGAATTTGGGCTAGGCGTAGGGTGGAATGTGGACGATAGGAGCATTTCATGAAGAAAATCCTCATGGTACTAACCAGCGTTTCCGAGCTTGGCGATACGGGAAAGAAGACCGGCTACAACGTGGCCGAGGCTGCACATCCTTGGAAGGTCTTCAAGGATTCCGGACACTTCGTCGACTTCGCATCCATCCAGGGCGGTCAGCCCCCGCGCGACGAGGTGGACTCGAAAGATCCCATCCAGGTTGCCTTCACGGAAGACGAGGCCACACGGGCCGGCCTCTACAACACTGCCCGCGTGGACGTTGTTGATCCGGGCCAGTACGACGCAGTCTTCCTCGTGGGAGGCCACGGCACCATGTGGGACTTCCCGGACAGCGAAGGACTCCAGAAACTTGTCGCGAGCGTCTACGACGCCGGCGGTGTGGTGGGCGCGGTCTGCCACGGACCCGCGGGCCTGGTGAACGTGGACCTGGCCGACGGCTTCAGGCTCGTCGGGGGCCGGGAGGTGGCCGCCTTCACCAACGACGAAGAAGTTGCCGCAGGAATGGACAAGGTCATCCCGTTCTTCTTGGCCGATCGGCTCAAGGAACAGGGTGCGATCCACGTCTTCGCCGACGTCTTCGCAGAGAAGGTTGTAGTCTCCGACCGCTTGGTGACCGGGCAGAACCCTGCTTCCGCCGCGGGCGTAGCGAAAGAGATGGAGAAACTCCTCGCGGAGGTCATCCATCAGGAAAAGGCCGAAGAACAGCAGGAATCGGAAGCCTTGCGCGCAGAAAAGGACGCCAAGAAAGAAGCCAAGAAAGCTGCCGCAGCAGGCACAGAGCACTAACACCCGCAGCGTTTTGACACTGGCGGCCGCTCCGACGACGGGGCGGCCGCCGGTGTCGTCGGAGCGATCCCCAGTGTCGTCGACGGCCTGGAAACGACCCGCACATACCGATCAATTTCCCGTTTGCCCTTGACAAGAGTTCCCTGAACCGGTTCAGTAGAGATAACAAAACCGGTTCAGTGACCCCAATCACCAAGTGGCAATGAGGCAAACATGACAGTGACCATCAACGACGTTGCGCAGGCAGCCGGCGTGAGCAAGGGTGCCGTCTCGTACGCGTTGAATGGGCAGCCCGGCGTCAGTGATGACACCCGGGAGCGCATTCTCAGGGTAGCCCGGGAACTAGGGTGGAAGCCGAATCTTCGAGCCAAGAGCCTGTCTTCTGCCAAAGCCTTCGCCGTCGGACTCGTGGTGGCAAGGGACCCCCGGCTTCTGGGAACTGATCCCTTCTTCCCCGCATTCATCGCCGGGATCGAGACCACCTTGGTCGAGCACGAATACGTCCTGGTCCTGACGGTGGCCGCAAGCGCCGACGCCGAGGAACTGGGCTATCGGAAGCTGGCTGCCGACAGCCGCGTGGACGGCGTCATCCTCACGGACATGAGGGTTGACGACTCCCGGATCGCTTTGTTGACGAGCCTCAAGATTCCGGCCGTCACCCTTAACCGGCCCGAAACCCCCTCGCCGTTCCCTGCTGTCTGCATGGACGATACCGAAGGCATTGCGGCCGCCGTCGAGCACCTCGTTTCCCTGGGACACACCAAAATCGGCCACGTGGGCGGACCGCAGAGTTACATCCACGGCCGAAGCCGGCGCTTGGCGTGGCAAAACGCCATGGCGAAAGCCGGGCTCGGGGCCGGTTCCTTCATCGAGGCGGACTTCACCGCAGCGGGCGGATTGGCGGCTACCGCGGAATTGCTTCGCTCGGCCCAACGGCCAACTGCGATCATCTACGCGAACGACCTGATGGCCACCGCCGGACAGTCCTACGCCCAGTCCCTCGGACTGGCGGTTCCCGATGATCTATCCATCACCGGCTACGACGACACCGAGCTCGCCAGGTACCTCAATCCTCCGTTGACGACTGTCCCCGCCGATCCGCTGCTCTGGGGGCGGGTTGCCGCCCAGCAGCTGCTTAGCCTCCTCGGCGGAGCCCCTGCGGAAGACGTCTATCTGCCATCTCCAAAACTGGTAGTCCGCGCATCCACTGGGCCGGTCCCCAGCATGCCGAATAAATAATCCTTACTAATACCGATCTACCCGCAATCGGGTGGGGTTATTTGCCATTCCCGTTTGACGGCAATGTCGCCACCGCATTTTCAGTTTTTACCCGCAAAAGGAGTTGCAATGAAGCACGGAAAAATTAGTTCGAGAGTCCTCTCCCTTACCGCTATTGCCGTTATCGGAGCCGGCCTGGCCGCATGCGGTGGAGGCGCCTCCAGCAGCACGGCTTCTGGAGCGAACTCCGCCACCACGGCCAAGGGTCCCATCAAGATCTGGTACTCAAACAACGAGTTCGAGGTGAAGTGGGGCAAGGACATGGTGGCCTCCTGGAACGCCGCCCACCCCGACCAGCAAGTCGATGCCCAGGAAATCCCGGCAGGCAAGAGCTCCGAAGAGGTCATCGGGGCGGCAATTACCGCCGGCAACGCCCCCTGCCTGGTCTTCAACACGGCCCCGGTAGCTGTTCCGCAGTTCCAGAAGCAGGGTGGCTTGGTCCCGCTGGATTCCTTCCCGGACGGCGCACAGTACATCAAGGACCGCACCGGCGATCTCGCCAACCAGTACAAGTCCTCCGACGGCAAGACGTACCAGCTTCCGTGGAAGTCCAACCCGGTGGTCCTCTTCTACAACAAGGACGTCTTCGCGAAGGCCGGCCTGGACCCGGAAAAGCCCAAGCTTGCCACGCAGTCCGAGTTCCTGGACACTGCCCGCACCCTCGTGAAGTCCGGCGCCGTCGCCAATGCCGTGTGGCCTTCGCCCACGAGCGACTTCTACCAGCCCTGGTTCGATTTCTACCCGTTCTATGCAGCCAATTCGGGTGGGACGACCCTGCTCAAGGATGGCAAGTCCACCTTCAACAGCGATCAAGGCAAGCAGGTCGCCACCATGTTCCAGACCCTCTACAAGGAGAACTTGGCATCCAAGGAAGCGTACAAGGGTGACTCCTTCGCCGACGGCAAGGCCGGCATGTCCCTCGCAGGCCCCTGGGCCGTCGCCGCTTACAAGGGCAAGGTGAATTGGGGCACGGTCCCGGTCCCGGGTGCGCAAGCCCAGACCGACGGCTCCACCTTCTCCGACGCCAAGAACATCGCCATGTACTCCTCGTGCAAAAACCAAGGAACCGCCTGGGAGGTCATGAAGTTCGCCACCAGCAAGGAACAGGACGGCAAGCTCCTCTCCGGAACGGGCCAGATGCCGATGCGCAAGGACTTGGCCACCACGTACGCGGACTACTTCAGCCAGAACCCGGCCTACAAGACCTTCGCCGACGAAGCCGCACGCACGGTGGAAGTTCCCAACGTGACCAACTCGGTGCAGATCTGGCAGACCTTCCGGGATGCCTGGAGCAAGTCCGTGATCTTTGGCAACCAGAGCATCGATGACGCCTTCAAGGGTGCATCCGACAAGATCAACCAACTGGCAGCCCAGAAGTAGCAGGCGAATCCCCATGTCACTTCGCTCAGCTGGGGTTCCCGCTACGGGAGACTCTGCGGGGCGGGCTGTGGACCAGCGGCCGGCGCCCAGGAAACGCAAGAACTTCCTGGGCCGCCAGCCACTGGGACTGCTGTTCAGCGCCCCCTACGTCATCTTCGTCCTTGCGGTGCTGGCCTACCCGCTCGGGTATGCCGTCTACATCTCCTTCCACCAGTTCTTCTTCACCGCTCCGGGCGTCCAGGTTGACCGTCCCTTCGTGGGGTTGGACAACTACATCACTGTCCTGTCCGACCCCGAAGTGCAACGTTCCTTCGCCAACATCGGCATCTTCCTGATCATCAACGTGCCGCTGACCGTGGGGCTATCCTTGGTCCTGGCCAACGCCTTGAACCGCGTGACGCGGCTCAAGACCTTCTTCCGCGTCAGCTACTACGTCCCGTACGTCACGGCGAGCGTCGCCGTCGTCGGAGTCTGGCTGTTCCTGTTCCAGCAGGACGGGCTGGTCAACGCCATTCTGGGCCCGCTGGCCCCGAACCCCTCGTGGTTGACGAACTCCTGGCTGGCAATGCCAACAGTGGCCCTGTACGTGACGTGGAAGCAATTGGGATTCTTCATCCTGCTTTACCTGGCGGCCCTACAGAACATCCCGGACGAGCTCTACGAATCCGCCTCGGTGGACGGCGGGAACAAATGGGTCCAGTTCTGGAACATCACCGTTCCGGGAGTGCGCTCGGCCAGCGTGCTGGTGACCCTGCTCGCCACCATTACCGGAGCCAACCTGTTTACCGAGCCCTATCTGCTCACCGGCGGAGGCGGACCGGACGGAGCCTCGACCTCGCCCGTGTTCCTGATGTACCAGAAGGGAATCCTGCAGGGGAATCCCGATGTGGCCGCAGCCCTCGGTGTGGTGCTCGTGATCGGCGTGCTGCTGATCGCCTTGATCCAGAAACGCCTCGTTGGCGGGAAGGAGGACTGACGTGTCGATTTTCAATAAAGCGCCTCTCAGGAACGACGACGACGACGCCCGCAGGCCACGTGCCGGCGCCTCCGAAGGAGCGACGTCCGAAGCCGGTTCCAGTGCTGAGGCACCTGTATCCACGGCCTCCCGCAAAGGCAGTTCTGTGGCGAAGCGCAAGAACCTCGGCGTGGGCAGCTTCTTGCTGCTGGCCCTGGGAGCTTTCGTCTTCCTGTTCCCGTTCTACTACATGTTCATCGGCTCGCTGCAGACTTCCCCGGACACTTCGGTGGGCGGAGCTTTCCCTAGCCCGGCGAACATCACCGGCGAGAACTACAGCAACATCAACAACTCAATCGACCTGCTGAAAGGCCTGGTCAACTCGGGTATCTTCACCGGTGGCGTCATCTTCTTCACGGTGGTCTTCGGGCTCCTCGTGGGCTACGCGCTCGCCCAGATGCAATTCCGCGGCAAGGGGGTTGTCTTCGGAATGATGCTGCTGGTGCAGATGATCCCGTTCCAGCTCCTGCTCATTCCGCTGTACGTCATGATCGTGCGGGACTACGGACTCGCCGACACGTACCTGGGCATGATCCTGCCGTTCGCGATCAATTCCACCGCAGTGTTCGTGTTCCGTCAGTACTTCATGCAACTCCCCTCCACCTTGTTCGAGGCCGCCCGCATCGATGGAGCCAGCGAGCTGAGGATCCTTTGGCAGATCGCGATCCCCCTGGTCCGGCCCGCCATTGTCACCGCAATCCTGCTGACCTTCATCGGTCCGTGGAATGAGTTCCTGTGGCCGTTCCTCGTCACCAAGGACCAGGCCATCCAGCCCCTCGCCGTCTCCCTGGCGAACTACATCTCGAACATCGCCGCCACGGCATCCAACCCGTTCGGCGCCATCCTTGCCGGTGCCTGCGTCCTCGCGGCGCCCGCCGTCGCGTTGTTCATCTTCTTCCAGCGCCAATTCATTTCCACCAATATCGGTTCAAGCGTAAAGGGCTAAGCTCTATGACTTCCTCAACTTCAGCACTCCCCACCGTCCCGTTCACCCTCACCCGCGCCGGCGTCATCATGACCCCGGAGGACGGGAACGAGTTCGAAGCCGAAGGCGTCCTCAACCCGGCCAGCGGCCGCGGACCCGACGGTGAGCTGTACCTCCTGCCGCGCCTCGTGGCGAAGGGCAACGTCTCCCGCGTCGGGCTCGCCAAAGTGATCATCGGCGACGACGGCGTGCCATCCGGCGTCGAGCGCCAGGGCGTTGTCCTGGCACCGGACGAAGGGTGGGAACGGGGCCTCAACAATGCGGGAACGGAAGATCCCCGCATCACTTGGGTGCCGTCCCTCGGCCGCCACCTCATGACCTATGTTGCCTACGGACCGCTTGGTCCCCGCCTGGCCTTCGCCCATTCCGAGGACCTGCGCACCTGGGACCGCCTGGGTCCCTGCCATTTCGAGTACCAGGCGGACTTGTCCATGGACTTGAACCTGTTCGCGAACAAGGACGCCGTGTTCTTCCCGGAACCGGTCAACGATCCCGACGGCGTTCCCTCCTACGCTTTGCTGCACCGCCCCATGTGGGACCTCGGCTGGATCCGCGAGGGCGAAGGCGAGCACCTGCCGGCCGGCCTCGATGATAACCGCCCGGGTATCTGGATTTCCTACGTCGCAGTTGCCGACGTCGAGAAGGACATCCGCAACCTCGTCCACATGCGCAAGCACAAGCTCGTGGCCCTGAGTGAGTTCCCTTTCGAAGAACTCAAGATCGGCGGCGGACCGGCACCTATCCGGGTCGACGAGGGCTGGCTCCTGATCTACCACGGCGTTTCCGGATCGATGGAAAAGTCCGCCTTCGACCACCAGCAGAACGTCAACTACACAGCCGCTGCGATGATCCTCGACAGTGACGATCCCTCGATCGTCATCGCCCGCAGCGACAAGCCGCTCCTGGCACCGGAAACGGAAGACGAGATCTCGGGAATCGTCCCCAACGTCGTTTTCCCCACGGCGATAGAGAAGATCGGCGAGCAACTGTTCGTCTTCTATGGCATGGCTGATTCGAAGATCGGCGTGGCACGCCTGGACCGCGCGTAAAAGCAGTACCGCTTCACTAGTCCAGCCCTTCTTCCACGCCCCCTAGGAGTTAGACATGACACCTCCCCTTGTTTATGCACGGCTGAAATCCGCCCCGGTGGCAGTTGTTGCAACGCTGTCGATGCTCCTGGCCGGGGCAGGCGTGGCCTCGGCGACGCAGCCGGTTCCGGCCGCTGCGCCGCAGGCGCCGGCCGCGGCACCGCAGGCGCCGTTGACCAACCTGTCCCACCTGAATTTCCTGCTGGACATCGTTCCCCTGCATGCCGTGGAGGGCCACACGACGTACCAGATCGGTGAACATCCCGCGGCACAAGCACCGTGGACGTACGCCAACAAGAATGCCGACGGCAGTTACACGCGGGTAGGCGGAGGTTCCAAGGACCCGGCCACGGGCAACTGGAGCCAGGGAGCCTTCAACGCGGACGACATTGCGCGCACCGCCGTGGTCTACTTGCGCCATTGGCAGCAGACCGGCGATGCCTCGAGCCGCACCCGCGCCTTCGACCTGTTGCGCGAGCTGACGTATTTGCAGACAACATCCGGCCCCAATGCCGGCAACGTGGTCTTGTGGCAGCAAGCCGATGGCACACTGACGCCGAGCGCCAAGCCTGTGGAACTTCCCGACCCCAGCGACTCGGCCGAGTCCTACTGGCTTGCCCGGACCGTGTGGGCGCTGGGCGAAGGGTATGCGGCGTTCAAGTCTGCCGATCCCCAGTTTGCCGCCTTCCTGCAGTCCAGGCTTGATCTCGCCGTCGGGTCCCTGAACAAGCAGTCGCTCGCCAAGTACGGGAAGTACGACGTTGCCGACGGTGCCAAGGTCCCTGCCTGGCTGATCACCGGAGGGGCGGACGCCTCGGCGGAAGCCGTGCTCGGACTCTCCGCCTACTCAAAGGCCGCGCCCGACGACGGAGCTGCCGCCACCGCGCTGAACCAGCTCACCGAAGGTGTCGCCGGGATGTCCTCGGGATCAGTTCAGCAGTGGCCCTTCGGCGCAATTCTTCCGTGGAACCAGTCCCGGACACTCTGGCACGCTTGGGGCGGAATGGCCGCGGCCGCCGTCGCGAACGCGTCCCCGGTACTGCATCGCCCCGATCTGTTGACGGCTGCCGTGAAGGACTCCGCCCAATTCACTCCGCAGCTCCTCGCCGCCGGTGGACCGGACAATGCCTGGAGCCCGACCCCGGGTGAGGCGCAGATAGCCTATGGCGTGGACTCGCGGGTCGAAGGACTCGTGGCGACCGCAAGAGCCGCTAATGCTCCCGGCCTGCTGGACGTCGCGGCAGTTGCTGCCGGCTGGTACTTCGGTGCCAACCGCAGTGGAAAGCCCGCCTACAACCCGGCAACAGGTACCGCGATCGACGGCATCGAAACCGACGGACGCGTCAACCCCAACTCCGGGGCGGAATCCACCATCCACACGTTGTTGTCCATGCTCGCCTTGGACGCCAATCCGGAGCTCAAGGCCAAGGCCTTGGGGATCAGCAGCACCGTGGGGACGGACGGACTCAAGGTGGCCGAGGCCGAGACCGGCACCATCAGCGGCGGCGCAGTCGTCAAACCCGCCTCCGCATGGACCGGTGAGGCGAACTGGTCCGGCGGCGCATACGTCGCCCTCAACGCGGGCGGCACCCTGAAGATCACGGTCCCGGTCTCGGACCAGGCACGGAACGCATACCCGATCGTGAACCAGCGCCCGGAAGCCGCCGGCACGACGTCGTGGACATCCGGGACCACATTCCTCGGCAGCACGCCCAACGGTGGCGCCGGGGAGCAAGGCATCACGGCAGCTCCGGGCAAGCTCTTCCCGTTCTCCCTTGACCACGCAATCCCGGCGGGCCAGGACAGCCTGACCGCCAAGGCCGAAAGCGACGTGTCGATCGACGGCGTGCTGCTGCAGCCGCAGATTTCCTCGGTTTCCGTCTCCGGTTCCGGAGGCCAATCGACCCTGTACATCAGCGCGGCGACGGGAAGCACCGATCGAAAAGTGGACATGCCCCAAGGGTTCCATTTGAGCCAGGAGGCCTTTGACGCTTCCGGCCAGCCCGTCACACCGGGCCCAGACCAGAACGGCGCCGACCACTCCGGCCGCGTCACTGTAGCCCCGGGTGGATTCACCTGGGTAACGCTGGTCCGCAACTGACAGTTATCACCACAGGAAGAACCCATGCAGAAAATCACCAAAGAAGCCTTGCTCCACAGCTACGAGGGAGCGCTCACGTTCAGCAATCCGCTGACCGACACCATTTCTACCGACCAGTTTTCCGCCGCGTATCCCGAGCACCCGGAATGGGCGGTGGGCCCGTTCCGCAAGGACGATTCCCTGACGTTCCGGCAAGTCCAGGACTGGGCCGATCCGACCGGCATCGGCTGGACCGCGGATTCAATCTTCAATCCCTCCGTCATGGAGCGGGACGGCAAGCTCTACCTCTTCTACCGCGCATCCCCCCGCAAGGAATCGGTCTCGAGCCGTATCGGCGTCGCCGTCTACCATCCCGAAACCGGGTGGCAGGACAGCCCCTCCAATCCGGTCATCTACCCCACCCAGGACAATGAGATCCTTGGCTGCGAAGATCCCAAGGTGTACCACGCCAATGGCCGCTACTACATGTTCTACAACGGGATCTGGACGATCGACCGCAGCGAGGAGCAGGCCGGCCAAGACCCGGACGTCTATCCCCTGGGCAACGTCGGCTGCGACATCAATGTCGCGGTGTCCGACGACTTGATCCACTGGGAAAAGCTCGGCCTGGCTGTCCCTTACGAGGTTTCGCGGTTCTGGGCGAAGGGGGCGGTCATCCCCCGGAACGCCCAGGGCGACGCCGTCAAGATCGGTGGGCACTACCTGATGTATCTGTCCGAGGGCTGCGGGGGGACCACGCATGTGGGACGGTCCACGGACATGGTGAACTGGACGTTTGAACCGCAGGAGTACCTGGACCTTGGGCCGCTGGGCGGCTCACTGCACGAAGTGGCTTGCGCCATTGTCGACGACGGCGGCAACCCCGGGACCGACGGTGGCAAGCTGGTCCTGGACTTCTTCTACGGCGACGCAGACGGCCAATTTTCCGCAGCGCAGGCGCTCTACGACGTGAACGAACCGTTCACCCAGAAGGCGATGCACAGGGGAGGCTCGCTGGCTTGGGGCGGCCTGCTCAAGTTCGGCGGAACCTGGATGTTCGCCCAAGGCTGGGATGCCCCGTCCGGATCGCGGGAGATGTATTTCTACCGGGCAGACCAGGGCTAAGAGTGACGCACCCCAGCACCATCGGCGCGGTCGTAGGTTTGGACATCGGCGGTTCGAAGACGCGCGGCATCAAATGGCTGAATGGCACCGCCGTCGCCGATACTTCCGGCGGCAGCGCCAATGTCCAGAACGTGAGCCGTGCCGAGGCCCGCCGCAATCTGGAGGGCGTCTTCGCCACCCTACAGGGAGGGTCCGTTGCGCGGGTGGTGGTTGGTTCCGGAGGGATCGACACCCCCGAAGATGCGAACGCGCTGACGGAACTGATCCAACCATTGGCTCCCGACGCCGTCGTCTCCGTTGTCCATGACACGCGCCTGCTGCTGGCGGCCGCAGGTTGCAGCACGGGAATCGCCGTGATCGCCGGCACCGGATCCGCGGCCTGGGGCACTAACGGCGAGGACGAGGCGCGCGCGGGCGGCTGGGGCTACTTGCTTGGCGACGAAGGCAGCGGATACTGGTTCGGTCGAGAAGCGGTGAGGTACAGCCTTGAACGCGTGAACAGCGGGCTGCGCCCGGACGAACTGACGAAGGCGCTTATGAAATCTTGTGGACTCCTCGGCCCGGAAGGTTTGATCGCCCTTTTCCATGGCGACGCGGGACGCGAGTTTTGGGCGTCGAAATCATCGATTGTCTTCGAGTGCGCGGCCTCGGGGCATACCGCTTCCTTGGACATGATCCTCCAGGCTGGGGCCGATCTTGCCTCGTTGGCGGCGAAATGCGCTGGGCAATTGAACATCGAGGGGCCCATCGTCCTTGGCGGTGGCCTAGGGATGAACCAGCCCACTTTGCAGGCGGCCATGCGGATAGCCCTTGCTGCCCGGGGTCTCCACACTCTGCAGGTTCTGACCCAGGATCCGGTCTTCGGCGCTCTGCGTCTTGCATCCCACTAGGCACCGCTGTGATGAGTCTCACTAGCAACAAACGCCGTTCTGGCTTGAGCAGTCCGCGCCTCGCTGTGCACTATGGAAAAGCTGTACGGCGGCCTTCGCACTGGCGCGATGGCCGGATATCCGGATTCATGAATGGAAGCACTGAACAATGACGTTTGAAACTGCCGACTCCGTAACCCTCAAGATTTGGGACCGCTCAACCACCCACTACACGCTGGACGCACTGGTGCACGACTTCTCGGTGCGCCACAACACCTCCAAGGCCAGCATCGCGGTCACCTGCAGCGGGCCCAACACCTTCACTGTCAGCCTGACCGGCAGCGCTGCCAAGGCCACGTCCTTCGACGCGCAGTCCCTGTAACGGCACCTTCGAGGCACGAAGCGACGACGACGGCGGGAGTCACCTCCCGCCGTCGTTCGCTTTTCCGGGCCTGTTCGAAGTGAAGGGTCAGGCGCGGGAGTGCTCCGAAAGGAGCGCGTCGATCTGGCCGGCGGCCTCCTTCATTCCCTCTTCCATACCCATGTCGATCATCTTCTTCATCTGTTCTTCTGATTCGAAGATGGACAGGATGGTCATGCGGGTGCGGTCGCCTGTCTCCTCGATGGTCACGATCGCGTGGCCGGCACCTATCTCCTCGACGGGTGCGCCATTTTCGTCGGCAAAACCGTCGTCGAACTCCAGCCTGTTCGGAGCTTGGACGGACGTGATGCGCCACCAGCCGCGGGGCTTCTCGCCGTCGGGACCCGTCATGTAATAGCTGGCCTTCCCGCCCGGCTCGAACTCGTACTGCTCGAACGTGGCCGGCCACGTGGGCGGACCCCACCAGCGCTCAAGCTGGCGCGGGTCTTCCCAGATTTGCCAGACCTGTTCGGGGCTGGCATCGAACTCAGCGACGAGGGTCAAGGTCAACGCTTCGGGATTCTGGGTGGAACTGATAACCGTCATTGCGGAACCCTTCCTATTTTTCGGCGAGGATGTCTGCGATCCGCTCGACGCGCTGCCGCCAGATCGCCTCGTACTCATCGAGCAGCTGGCGGGCTTTCTGCAAGCCATCATGGTTACCCCGCACGATCTGCTCCCTTCCACGCTTCTCCTTCGTTACAAGGGAGGCGCGCTCCAAAACCGCCACGTGTTTCTGGACGGCGGCGAAGCTCATGGCGTAGAGGGCAGCCAAGCCGGACACTGAATACTCCCCGACAGTCACCCGCCGGACGATATCCCGGCGCGTGGCATCGGCAAGTGCCTGGAACAGGCGGTCAAGTTCGGTTTCGCTGAGCTGATCTACAACCATTTGGTTGTAGGATATTCCGATGGCGGAGGGGTGTCAACGGGCATGGATACTTTGCACTAGTCGAACTTCAGCGGAGTCCAGCCGAACGGAATCGGGCCGCGTACTCTTGCCCGGCTTCTATCGGCTTCGTCCGACCAACCCTGCCCGGACTTTGCCATGGGTGCACCACAGGCGCCCCGAGCCACCCGGAAGCCCACGTCTTCCAAGACGGCATCAGGAGCACTGCCGCGCCGCACCGACGCACGCACATTCCAGGCGTCGTCAGCCCAGCCACCGCCACGGAATGCCCTGTAGTCGCCGTATCTCGCGGGATCCGCATAGTCCCAGCACCATTCCCAGACATTGCCGAGCGTGTCGTAGGCGCCGAACCCGTTGGGAGCTTTAAGCGCCCCGTCGCTGGGCGCGGACAGCCCATCCTTCGCGGTCCAGGCAATCTCATTGAGCGGACCATAGTGCGGGCCAACCGATCCGGCACGGCATGCGTATTCCCATTCCGCCTCTGTGGGCAGCCGGTAGCCGTTGGCCGCGACGTTCCATTCGACGTTTCGTCCGGTGCGGGCATAGGCCGGGCTGATGCCTTCCGCTTCAGATGCCGCATTGCACCAGTCGATGGCCTCAAGCCAGGTGACACCGTGTGCCGGCGCGTTTGGAGAGTGACCACGGCTGGGGTCATTCTTGACCCCGGCAAACTCGGCTCGAGTGACCGCTGTCCTTCCAATCTCGAAGGCGACAAGGTCCACCGAGTTGGTGCGGCCGCTGCGCGCGTCCCGGAGTCCAATCTGCCCACCAGGCAGGCTGAGGAGGTCTGGCGGTTTGATGAGCCTCAGACCTCCGCCACCGGCGCCGCGAACTGGGCTTCGTAGAGCCGCGAGTACGCGCCACCGGAGGCCAGCAGCTCCGCATGGGTGCCCTGTTCCACAATCTGCCCGGCCTCCATCACCAGGATGAGGTTGGCGTCGCGGATCGTGGACAGGCGGTGCGCGATCACAAAGCTGGTCCGGTCAGACCGCAGGGCATTCATGGCCTTCTGGACCAGGACCTCGGTCCGGGTGTCCACGGAGCTCGTGGCCTCGTCCAGGATCAAGACCGACGGACGGGCCAGGAACGCCCGGGCGATGGTGAGCAACTGCTTCTCACCGGCGGAAACGTTGCTGCCCTCGTCGTCGAGCACTGTGTCGTAGCCCTCCGGGAGGGAGTGGACGAAGCGATCTACGTACGTTGCTTGTGCCGCCTCCAGAATCTCGGCTTCGGTGGCGTCTGGCCGTCCATAGGCGATGTTGTCCCGGATGGTACCGCCGAACAGCCAGGTGTCCTGGAGTACCATGCCCATCCGCGAGCGCAACTCGTAGCGGGACATCGAGGCGACGTCGACGCCGTCGAGCGTTATCCGCCCGGCGTCGAGCTCGTAGAAGCGCATCATCAGGTTCACCAGGGTGGTCTTGCCCGCCCCGGTTGGCCCGACGATCGCCACAGACTGGCCGGGCTCGGCCACCAGGCTCAGATTCTGGATCAACGGCTTGTCCGGCGAGTAGGAGAAGGAAATGTTCTCGAACACCAAGCGTCCGCGCGTCACCTCGGGAACAGCGGAGGGCTCAGGATCAGCGCTTTGCTCCTCGGTGTCGAGCAGCGCGAAGACTCGCTCGGCGGACGCGACGCCGGACTGAAGCAGATTGGCCATCGACCCAAGCTGGGCCAGGGGCTGCGTGAACTGCCGTGAGTACTGGATGAACGCCTGGACATCGCCCAACTGCATGGCGCCCGAAGCTACCTGAAGGCCACCCACTACGGCGATCCCCACATAGACGAGGTTGCCGATGAATGTCAGTGCCGGCATGATCAAGCCGCTGATGAACTGGGCGCCGAAGCTGGCCGAGAACAGTTCTGCGTTCTTCTCGCGGAAGCGCTCCTCCACTTCGCGCTGGCGGCCGAACACCTTCACGAGCGCGTGGCCGGTGTAGGTTTCTTCGATCTGGCCGTTCAGCTCGCCGGTGTTCTTCCACTGGGCCACGAACAGCTTCTGCGAGCGCTTGGCAATCAGCACGGTGGTCACGAGCGTCAACGGCACTGTGACCAGGGTGATCAGCGCCAGGATCGGCGAGAGCAGGAACATCATGAAGATGACGCCGGCCACTGTCAGCAGGGAGGTGACTGCCTGGCTGATGGACTGTTGGAGGCTTTGCGAAATGTTGTCGACGTCGTTGGTCACGCGGCTGAGCAGTTCACCACGCTGCACTGAATCGAAATAGCGCAGCGGGAGCCGGTTGATTTTCGCTTCGATCTGCTCGCGGAGCCGGTACACGGTTCGCTGCACGACGCCGTTGAGCACGTACGCCTGGATCCAGCCGAACGCTGAGGCCAGGACATACAAGACCAGCACCCACAGCAGGATCGAGGACAACGCCCCGAAGTCGATTCCGACGCCGGGAGTCAGGTCCATGCCCTTCAACATGTCCGCTTTGGCGCCCTGGCCGGAAGCGCGCAGCCCGTCGATGACCTGTTGCTTGCTTGCTCCGGCGGGAAGCTGCTTGGAGACGACGCCGGCGAAGATCAAGTTGGTGCCCTCGCCGAGAAGCCGGGGACCGATCACGGACAGCGTCACGCTGGCCACGGCGAGGAAGAGGACCAGGGTCAGCCACAAGCGCTCGGGCCGCAGCGTACCCAGGAGCCGCTTGGCCGAGGGCAGGAAGTTCATGGCCTTTTCGGCCGGGATGCTCATTCCCGCGAACGGTCCGCCACGGCCTGGTCCCATCGGGGGACGCTGCGGGCGGTTGGCGGTGCCTGCTGTGCTGCTCATGCCGCCTCCTCCGCTGCCAGTTGCGAGGAAACTATCTCGCGGTACGTTTCGGAAGTCTCAAGCAACTCTTCGTGGGTTCCGCGCCCCACCAGCCGCCCGTCGTCGAGCACCAGAATCTGCTCGGCGTCCGCGATGCTGGACACCCGCTGCGCAATGATGACCATGGTGGCGCCCGAAGTGTGGCGCTTGAGTGCCTGGCGAAGCCTGGCATCGGTGGCAGTGTCCAGCGAGGAGAAGGAGTCGTCGAAGATGTAGAGCTCGGGCTGCTTCACGAGTGCCCGGGCGATTGCCAGGCGCTGCCGCTGACCGCCGGAAACGTTGGTGCCGCCTTGCGAGATCGGAGCGTCAAGCCCGCCTTCCATCTCCTCGACGAAGTCCTGGGCCTGCGCAATGGAGAGGGCCCGCCAGAGTTCTTCCTCGGTGGCGTCGGGCTTGCCATAGAGCAGGTTGCTGCGCACCGTGCCGGAGAACAGGTAGGGCTTTTGCGGGACCAGCCCGATGTGCCCCCACAAGAGGTCCGGGTGCAGTTCGCGGACGTCGACGTCGTCGATCCGCACCGAGCCGCTGCTCGCGTCGAAGAGCCGTGGCAGCAAGTTCACCAAGGTGGTCTTGCCCGCGCCCGTGCTGCCGATGATCGCCGTCGTCTGGCCAGCGCGTGCCCGGAAGCTGATGCCGCTCAGGACGGGCTGCTCGGCACCCGGGTAGGCGAATCCGACGTCGAGCAATTCCAGCTCGCCGCGGCCTGCGGTCTCCGTCACCGGGTTCGCGGGAGGCCGCACGCTCGATTGGGTCTCCAACACCTGCCCGATGCGGTCCGCCGACACAGCCGCACGCGGGATCATGACGGCCATGAACGTAGCCATCATGACGGACATGAGAATCTGCATGAGGTAGCTCAGGAAGGCGATCAAGGTTCCCACCTGCATGGATCCGTCATCGATCCGGAACGATCCGAACCAGATCACGGCCACGCTGGAGACGTTGAGCACCAGCATCACCACCGGGAACATGAGGGCCATGAGCCGCCCCGCGCGCAGCGCCATCTCGGTGACGTCCCGGTTCGCGGAGGCGAAGCGTTCCGTCTCCATTTCCTCGCGCACGAACGCACGTACCACGCGGATGCCGGCGAGCTGTTCGCGGAGCACGCGGTTCACGGTGTCGATCCGGACCTGCATCTTGCGGAACAGCGGAACCATCCGGCTGACAATGAGGCCCACCGCAACGAGCAGCACGGGGACGCTCACGGCAATCAGCCAGGACAACTGCGCATCCTGCCGGACGGCCATGATGACCCCGCCGATGCTGAGCATGGGCGCCGCCACCATGAGGGTGCAGGACATCAGGACGAGCTGTTGGACTTGCTGCACGTCGTTGGTGGAGCGGGTGATCAGCGAGGGAGCGCCGAAACGGGTGACCTCCTGCTCGGAGAACTCCCCCACCCTGGTGAAAATGGCCCCGCGCAGGTCCCGTCCCAGGCCCATGGCGGCTTTGGCGCCGAAATACACGGCTGTGATCGAACACGCGATCTGCAGGAGGGTGATGAGCAACATGAGGCTGCCGGTGCCCAGGATGTACCCGGTATCCCCCTTGGCCACGCCTTCGTCAATGATGTCGGCATTCAGTGTGGGCAAATACAGCGACGCGATGGACTGCGCCAACTGGAAAATGACGACGGCGATCAGTAGCCGCCGATGTGGCCGCAGGTACTGAACGAGAAGTTTCCAGAGCATCGTTCTCCAACTCACGTAGTGATTCGAAGGCCAGTCTACGACTGGTTGCTGGGGGCAACTAGAGCTTTCCCTCAGGGCGAAGCGTGGCCGGCGATCAGGTGCACCCTCGCTCAGATATGGGGCCCCTTCCCCAACCCTCGCTCAGATATGGGGCCTCTTTCCCCAACCCTCGCTCAGATCGTGGGGCTTACCGCGCAAGAGCAACGCCGATCTCGCGATTCACTGCGGGGATGATTTCGGTGGCCAGGAGCTCGATGGACCGCGCCGTCTCGGCGAAAGGCAACCCGCCGAGACCGACCTGAGCCAGATATCGCGTGTTACCGAGGGCGCTATGAATTTCCAGTAGCTTTTCGACGAGCTGTTGGGGGCTTCCCACAAGCAGGCCGCCACCCGGTTCGGTCCATTCATCGAAGGTGTTCCGCGGGAAATGGTCAACTGACCGGGGCATGTTCTGCTCGAAGTAGGCGCGATAGTAGGGGTAGAAGGTGTCCCGTGCCTGCTGCGACGTCGGCGCCACATAGAAATGGCCACCCGCGCCGACTGGCAGGGCGGCACCGTCGTGTCCCGCGTTTTCAGCGGTCTCCCGGTACAGTTCCACGAGCCGGCGGAATCGTGCCGGCCCGGACAGCAGAGCGATAAACAACGGCAGGCCCAACCGCCCCGCCCGGACGAAACTTTGCGGAGTACCGCCTACGCCCACCCAGATGGGCAACTTTTCCTGGATCGGACGCGGCGCTATGTCCATCCCGGAGACGGATTGGGTCAGGCTTCCCTCCCAGCGAAGGTTGTCGTTGTCACGCAGCGCGAGCAACATGTTCAGCTTCTCTTCGAACAGCTCGTCATAGTCCTCCAATCTGTGGCCAAACAAGGAGTACGACTCCACAAAGGCGCCACGGCCGGCAATGATCTCTGCCCGCCCGCCCGAAATTAGATCCAGCGTGGAGAACTGCTCGAAGAGCCGGACAGGGTCCTGGGTGGAGAGAACCGTGACGGCGGTGCCCAGCCGAAGGTTGGTGGTTTCCCGAGCGATGGCCGCGAGCACCATTTCCGGGGCAGAGAGGGCGAAATCGTGCCGATGATGCTCCCCCAGGCCCAGGAACGATAGTCCTGCCTGCTCGGCAAGCTTCGCCAGCTCAATGATGTCCTTGACCCGCTGGTGCGGTGACAGGGAGGCTCCGGTCTTGATGTCGCGGGATAGCTCACCGAAAGTGAAGATTCCAAAATCCATAATTAATTGAACATTCAAGTATTTGGATTCATTCCCGAGCCGTTAGTGAGCGAGCGTCCGCCGCAACCCCCACATACGTGAGCGAGCGTCATGATAGCGCGGAGCGTGCCGGCGTCGTACCCGGACAGTAGGCTGGAGACGCTCGGCAAGATCCGCTACGAAAGGACCGTAGTCATGGCTTACATCACCGTCGGAAATGAAAACAGCACCGAGATCGAGATCTACTACGAGGACCACGGGACCGGCCAGGCAGTGGTCCTTATCCACGGCTACCCCTTGGACGGTTCGTCCTGGGAGAAGCAGTCCGCCGCACTGCTCGACGCCGGCTACCGCGTCATCACCTACGACCGCCGCGGCTTCGGCAAGTCCAGCAAGCCGACCGTCGGCTACGACTACGACACCTTCGCCGCGGACCTCAACACCCTCCTGAACACCATCGATGTGAACGATGCCGTCCTGGTGGGCTTCTCGATGGGTACCGGCGAAGTGGCACGCTACATCAGCACCTACGGCTCGGCCCGGGTGGCGAAAGCAGTGTTCCTCGCATCCTTGGAGCCGTTCCTCCTACAGGCGGCGGACAACCCCGGAGGCGTCCCGCAGTCAGTGTTCGACGGTCTCACGGAAGCCGTCATTTCCGATCGCTATGCTTTCTTCACCGAATTCTTCAACAACTTCTACAACGCCTCCACTTTCCTCGGAACGCACCGCCTGAGCCACGAGGCAGTCGCCGCCAGCTGGAACCTGGCAGCCCAGTCAGGCGCCTACGCTTCGGTGGCGGCGCAGCCCACGTGGCTCACGGATTTCAGGGCCGACATCCCCAAGATCGACGTTCCCGCCCTGATCGTGCACGGCACCGCGGACAACATCCTCCCCATCGACGTCACCGGCCGGAGGTTCGCCGAAGCGCTCCCCAGTGCCGAATATGTTGAAATCGACGGCGCCCCGCACGGCCTGCTGTGGACGCATGGCGCCGAGATCAACCAGGCTTTGCTCGGCTTCCTCGCGAAGTAGGGATTCCTGACAAAAAATTAGGGCGAAACTAACTGAATATCGCGGAAACCTTAACGCCTCTGGTCCAGTCTTAATGCAAGCACAGGCGGAACCCATTCGCCGGCGAAAGCACTAAAGCTGCAAGGGGAGCAGGACCGGCCATGAAGACAACAACAGCCCTGGACGAGGTCACCGCCATCAATGGCGTAATCACCGATCAGCAACCCGTTGACTTCCACGCTTTGGGGCTCGCCGGCTGCATCGACCGCTTGGCCTCACCGCTCCGCCGCCAAGGGACCGAAATCCATTGGGAGACGCCGCACCACGGTGTCGAAATCTCGTCCGGCTCCGCTTCCTTGCTCTACCACGCCGCCAAGGAAGTGCTCAGCAACGCCTTCAAGTATGCGCATGCCCACGACGTCACCGTCCGCTTGGCCGCCGTGTACCACGGGATCCGGCTGACTGTCACGGACAACGGCGCGGGCTTCGACAGCCAGGCGACTCCCGCGGGCGCACACCACGGATTCGGGCTCCGCCTCATGTCCATCGCCGTCAGCGAAGTGGGCGGCGACGTCTCGGTCGTCTCCAGCCCAGGCAAGGGTACCTGCGTCACCGTCACTTTGCCGCTCGACTGATAGGCGTCGATGCCCGACGGCGGCAGGCACCCGCCGTCGTCGGTTTCGGCGCTGCTGGTTCGCTATTCAAGTGAATCTGGTATGAAAGGCGAATGACCCCGTACAAATCCGCGCGATTCGCCAGGGCGGACGCCTGCTGGTGGTGGCCAATGGTGGTTCACTCGCTCCGGCCCAATCGCTTGCCCTGCGTTTTCTGGCCGCGGGCGTTGGATGGGAGGCGCCATCCGACATTGTTTCGCAGCACATCACCGCCAAGCTCCTCTCCGCGGGCGACGTCTGCATCGCCGTGAGCACCGCGGATTCCCCCGAGATTGAGCGCGCCCAGTCCGCCGTATTCGAAGAAGTCCTCCACATGGTGGAAAACCCCGAATAGTTTTTAGCGCGAAACGCGGGCCGTTCCGGCCGACGCCCGCTCACATATAGCGCCGTTTCGGCCGACGCCGGCTCACATATAGGGCCAATTCCGGGATCCCTTGCTCACTAGATGTGAGCGAGGGATCCGGAAAACAACCACATAAGTGAGCGAGCGTCTGGGGTGAGCGAGCTGAACCAAGGAGTCCCGGTCATATCGCTCAAGGAAAGCCCTTAAGGAAAGCCCCTAGGAGAACTCCTTCAACGCCTCGGTGAGCAGCCCTCCCGGAGACCCCAGCCGGACATGGACGCCATTCGAAGCCACCAGTTCACCGGCAATGACGACGGCGGTGACGTCGCTCGCCGTCGCGCTGAACGCGAACTGCTGTGGCATGGAACCGGCGGTCCGCACAGAGTCCGGAGCGACCGCCATGAGATCGCACACCGCAGCTACCTCTAGTGCCGACGCAATGGGCGTGGCCATGGATCCAGTTGCGCCGATGGTGGCCGCGTGGAGCAGTTCCTGCGGTGAAAACCTGCCCCGCTGGCCGGAGCCGAGGCGTTCCCCGTGTTCCAAGGTCCGCATTTCAACCCAGGGATCGATCACGGCGTGTTGGTCGGTACCTAGCGCGATGGTCGAGCCGGCGTCGGACAGGGCGCGTGCCGGGCCGATCCCGTCAGCTAGATCGGCCTCGGTGCTGGGACACATCACCACCGTGGATCCCGCATCTCCGAGGAGTTGGATGTCGTCCGGCGTCAGGTGGGTCGCGTGGACGGCGGAGAGCCGCCGGGACAGCAGGCCGTGGCGGGCAAGAAGCCCGGCAGGCGTGACGCCATAGGCCTGCAGGCAGGCCTCGTTCTCAGCCGGTTGTTCACTGAGGTGGATGTGCAGCGGAATATCGGTGGGCAACTGCCGGGCGACAGTCTTGAGCGCCTCCTCGGGCACTCCTCGGATGGAATGCAGGGCGGCCCCCACGCCGACCATTTCCGGCGGAAAGCTCCGTGCCACCGCGGCCCGCAGTGATGCGAGCCGATCCAACCAGGCCTGCGCATCGGCGTCGCCAAACCGCGCCTGTTCCGGGCTCAGCGGCGTCCCTATGCCTCCCGCGAGGTACAGGGTGTCCAGCAAGGTCAGCCGGATCCCGGCCGCCACGGCTGCCCTGGCCAACGCCAGTTCCATCGCGTGCGGCTCCGGGTACGGCGTTCCTTCCGCTTGGTGATGGACATAGTGGAACTCCGCCACGCTGCTGAAGCCGGACACCACCATTTCGGCGAACACTGCCGTGGCGAACTTCTCGTACTTCTCCGGTGTCAATTCCGCAGCGCTCCGGTACATTTGCTCCCGCCAGACCCAGAAGTCACCGCGCCCGTCATGCGTCCGTCCACGCAGGATCCGGTGAAAAGCGTGCGAATGGGCGTTGGCCGCGGCCGGGAAGACGACGCCGTTCAGTATCCGGTCACCGCTCTCGGGCTCGACGCCGGTAAAGATCCCGGAGATCCGGCCCTCCTGCACTTCCAGCCGAACGCCGGTGGCGACTACCGCGCCGCCCGCGACAGAACCGCCGTCGGAGTCTATAAGCGCAGCCTCGCACCAGATCCCGCTCACAGGAGCCCCTCCAGAACGTCGGCAAGGGCGACGACGCCAGCTGATGCGTCCTCGTCGGCCACGTACTCTTCCGGGGAGTGCGAGATTCCGCTCGGGTTACGGACGAACAACATCGCCGAGGGGACATGTCCAGCCAAGACTCCGGCGTCGTGCCCGGCGCCGGTCGCCAGCACCGGCGCGCCCGGCAGGAGCTCGCCGATGCGTCGGCTCAGCTCGGGATCGAAATGGACGGTGTCGCTGTAGGACTCCTCGGTGAGGGTGACAGTGCATCCCTCACCTGCCGCGATTTCCCGGGCCGCACGGTAGATCGATTCGATCAGTTGTGCCGTCACGGCATCGTCGGGATGGCGGGCGTCAAGCCACAGATCAACGCGGGAGGCAATCACGTTGGTGCCGCCGGGAACCGGGGTCAAGCGCCCCACGGTGGCCCGCGCATCAGCCTGTTTCGCGGCCGCATCACGGACGGCAACGACGATCTGCGCGGCCGCTACCATCGGGTCGGCGCGGTCGGCCATGAGGGTGGTCCCGGCGTGGTTGCCTTGGCCGCTGACGCTCAGCTTCCAGCGGCCGTGGCCCAGGATGGAGCTGCCGACGGCGATGGCCGGCCCGCTTTGGCCCAGTCCCTTCCCCTGTTCCACATGCAGTTCGACGAAGTCGCCGATTCGCGCCATGGCTTTCGGGTCGGGACCCACGTGCCGGGGATCCAGGCCATTGCTCCGGGCGACGTCGGCGAAAGTGTCGCCGTCGACGTCGCGCAGGTTCAGCGCCTTGTCGACGTCGATGGCGCCGGTCAGGAGCCGCGAGCCCAAGCAGGCCACGCCAAAGCGGGATCCTTCTTCTTCCGGGAAGACCGTGATGGCCAGCGAACGCTTCGGCTTGACGCCTCGAGAGGCAAGAACGTCGACGGCGGCGAGTGCGGACGCGACTCCGAGCGGCCCGTCAAAGGCACCCCCGCCCGGGACGGAGTCGAGGTGGCTGCCGGTGACGAGGGCACCGTCCTGGGGCTTTCCCCACCAGGCCCAGATAATGCCGTTACGGTCGGTCTCGACGTCGAGGCCGCGCTGTTGGGCTTGTTCGATGAACCAGTGCCTGAGGTCGAGCTCGGGCGTCGAGTAGACAGCCCTTGAGTATCCTCCGCGAACCGCATCTCGGCCCACGTCCTTGATTGAGTCAAGGAGCTGATTGACGGTTTCCACGTTGTTCCTCCGATGAATGAAGACTGCCACCAAGTAAAAACCACTTGTCACCCCATGACAAGACCTTGAGCGCAGAACCGTGACAATTAACAGGCTTGAAACACCGTCGAAACGGCTTGTTCCCACCAAGCGTCTCAAATCCCGGAATCTCAGGTAATTTCACGAAATCTATTGCCATTCGATGAAAGTTGATTTTTACTAAGTGGCAAGACATGGTGATTCAGACCACTTGAAAGCAGGTCAGTCAGTGGCAGCAGACTCTTCCACCCGGACGGTCGAAAGGGCGTTGGCCCTCCTGAGCGCGGTCTGTACCGATGGCGCCATCAGCTTGAGCGACGCCGCACGCGTTGTTGACTTGTCGGCCAGCACCGCACTCCGGCTCCTCCGCACACTGGAGGGCAGCGGATTCGTGAAGCGGGACCCGAGCGGAAACTTCCGGCCCGGCGCCAGTGTCATCCAGTTGGGAGCACTCGCGCTCGGACAGGAATCCCTCGTGTCTCTGTGCACACCGCATATGAAGAGGCTGGTGGCCGACACGGGCGAGTCCTGCTATTTGAGCATTCCTGGTCCTGGGGAAACCGGAATCTACATCGCCATTGTCGAAGGTACGCACTCTGTCCGGCACACCAGTTGGGTCGGCAGGAGCATTCCGCTGGAAGGATCCGCCGCCGGGAAGGTCCTCACTGGCGGGCAGAACGGCCGCGGCTTCGCCATCGTGCGAAGCGGCGTAGAAGACGACATTACGGCCGTCGCCGCACCCATCGTGATCGGCGGCCGCACCGTGGCAGCCCTCAGCATCGTCGCACCGAGCTACCGCTTGGGCGAGGCGAAGGCCCAGACATTTGGCGAGGAACTGGCGAGGGTGGCGAACAACATCCTCGTGGAACCCTCCGGAGACCATGAAGTGCCCCAGGAAAGCATGGAAAAGAAATGATCAAGTTTGAAAATGTCACCAAGGCGTACCCGGACGGGACGGTCGCCGTCGACGGCCTGAACCTCGAGGCGCCCACCGGCAAGCTGACCATCTTGGTTGGCCCGTCCGGCTGTGGCAAGACCACGTCCCTCAGGATGATCAACCGCCTCATCGAACCCACCAGCGGCACCATCTACCTCGATGACCAGCCGACGTCGGGCATGGACGCTGCGTTGCTGCGCCGCCGGATCGGCTACGTCATCCAGCACGCCGGCCTCTTTCCGCACCGCACTATCGTCGACAACGTGGCAACGATGCCCGTGCTGCTCGGCGAGAGCAGGCAAAAGGCCCGTATGAAAGCCCTCGAGCTCATGGAGCGCGTCGGACTCCCCGCGAGCTTCGCCAAGCGCTACCCGTGGCAACTGTCCGGTGGACAGCAGCAGCGCGTGGGCGTGGCCCGGGCTTTGGCTTCGGATCCGGCCTTCATGCTCATGGACGAACCCTTCAGTGCCGTTGACCCCGTGGTCCGCGCACAGCTCCAGGAGGAGTTCCTCCGGCTGCAGCGCGAGATCGGCAAGACCATCATCATGGTCACCCACGACATCGATGAGGCCCTCAAGCTCGGCGACCAGGTTGCCGTGATGCGTGTCGGCGGAAAACTCGCCCAGATGGCCACGCCGTCAGAGCTGCTGACGTCCCCGGCTGACGAATTCGTGGCCGACTTCGTGGGACGCGACCGTGGCTACCGTTCCCTCGGCTTCACCAACGCGGCCGGCACGGTTGCTGTTTCCGAAGAAGCCGTGGTCACCCTCGGCGCATCTGCCGCCGAGGCCCAGAGCAAGGCCACGGGGGCCTGGGTGCTGGTGGTCGACCCGCTGCGGAAGCCGCTCGGCTGGGCACAAGCGGACCTCATCAAGGGCGAGCTCACGAGGGAGCACCTCAACCTCAGCGGCACCTCCGCGTCGTCGTCCGGGACCATGCGCCAGTTGCTCGACGCCGCACTTTCCTCCCCCAGCCGGCGCGGCGTCGTCGTCAACGAACACGGCGAGCTTATCGGCACAGTGACGGCCACCGACGTCGTCAAGGCGATCGAGGCCGAGCCGCACTTGGAGACGGCACGATGAACTTTGAATGGCTCGGCCGTCAGTCCGACAACATCGTCTTCCTCCTCGGTTGGCACGTGCTGCTCGCCGTCACTCCCCTTATCCTCGGCCTGCTGATCGCATTGCCCCTTGGCTGGTGGGCACACCGCAGCCGCCGGATCTATCCCCTTCTGGTAGGCGTGGCGGGCCTGCTTTACACAGTCCCTTCCCTCGCACTGTTCGTCCTGTTGCCGCTGGTCCTTGGCACCAAGATCCTGGATCCCCTCAACATCGTGGCAGCTCTGACCATCTATACCGTGGCGCTGCTGGTACGCGTCGTAGCCGACGCCCTGGATTCCGTGCCGGAAGACACGGTCCAAGCCGCCAAGGCGATGGGCTACCGCGGATACCAGAGCCTGGTGAAAGTGGAGCTACCCGTGGGCGTCCCGGTCATCAGTGCCGGACTCCGCGTCGCGGCAGTCTCCAACGTGAGCCTTGTTTCCGTGGCAGCATTGCTCGGCATCCCGCAGCTCGGCTCGCTCTTCACCCAAGGCTTCCAGTTGCGGTTCTTCACCCCGATCATCGCCGGCATCATCCTCTGCGTGGTCCTGGCCATGATCCTTGACGGACTGATCATCCTCCTCAACCGGTGGCTGACACCGTGGACCCCCAAGGTGGTGGCATCATGATCAACTACTTGTTCAATCCCGCACACTGGAGCGGCGCCGACGGCATCCCCACCCTGATCGGCGAACACCTGCTCTACTCCCTCATTGCCCTCGTCGTCGCGGCCATCATCGCCGTTCCGCTCGGTATCTACATCGGAGTCACAGGCAAGGGCGTCTTCATGATCGCGGGCCTGGCCAACGCCCTCCGCGCCCTCCCCAGCGTGGGCCTGCTGATTCTGTTGGTCCTGCTGATCTCGCCCGCGTTCCCGTCCAAAATGGGCTACATCCTGCCGAGCCTCATCGTCCTGGTGCTCCTCGCGGTCCCACCCATCCTGACCAACACATACGCCGGTGTCCGCGCGGTGGACGCTGCCGCCGTCGACGCCGCCAAGGGCATGGGCTTCCGCACCATGAAGATCCTCACGGACATCCAGCTCCCTTGCTCGCTCCCGCTCATGCTTTCCGGGGTCCGCAGCGCGTTGCTGCAGATCATCTCGACGGCGACCATCGCCGCGTACATTTCGCTCGGCGGCCTCGGACGGCTGCTGATCGACGGCAAGGCCCAGAACGATTACAGCCAGATGGTGGCCGGAGCCGTGCTGGTTGCGCTGCTGGCCCTGTTCTTCGACCAATTGCTCGCCTTCATCACCCGCAGGGTCGTCTCACCCGGACTGACCCGGCGCACCGTCAAGGCGGCCGCCCCGGCCGCGGCGGCTGACACCGTGAAAACCCCCGTCACGGTCTAAGCAGCTTCCCGCTTCATCGCCGTCGGGCGCCCTGCCCTACGGCGGCAACACCGTTCAAACCACCCCCACTTGGCCACCGCATGCCCTGCAACGGCCCTCCCAGAGAGAATTGACATGAAAAAGTACCTGACTGGTTTCGCCCTGGCGGCTGCCACCGCCATCGCCCTGAGCGCTTGTGGTGGGGATCCCATGAGCTCCACCAACAACAACTCCCAGGCCGCAGGATCGACGGACAGCATCATCGTCGGCTCCGCGGATTTCCCGGAAAGCCAGCTCATTGCCAAGATCTACGCCGAGGCCCTCAAGTCGAAGGGCGTCCAGGTCACGGAGAAGCCCAGCATCGGCAGCCGCGAAGTCACCATCCCGGCACTGAAGGACGGTTCCATCGACCTCATGCCGGAGTATGGCGGCGCGCTGCTGCAGTACCTCGATGCCTCCACCAAAGCGGTAACCTCGGATGAGGTCACCAAAGAGCTGAGCACCAAGATTCCGTCCGGTCTCACGCAGCTGACGGCATCCAAGGCACAGGACAAGGACGTCTTGGCGGTCAAGAAAGAAACCGCCGACAAGTACAACCTCAAGTCCATCAGCGACCTTCAGCCTGCTGCCAAGGACCTCGTCCTGGGCGGCCCGCCGGAGTGGAAGACCCGTATTAACGGCGTTGCCGGCCTGAAGTCCGTCTACAACCTCGACTTCAAGGAGTTCTCAGCGCTTGACGCCGGCGGTCCGCTCACGCTGAACGCCCTCCTTTCCGGTCAGGTACAGGTTGCCGACCTCTTCAGCACCGATCCCGCCATCGCCGCCAACAACCTGGTTGCCCTGGAAGACAACAAAAATCTGTTCTTGTCCGAGAACATCGTTCCCGTCATCAACCAGAAGAAGGCCAGCGACACCGTCAAGGGCGTGCTGGACAAGGTATCTGCCGCGTTGACCACCGATGACCTGATCCAGATGAACGGCAGGACCGCCAAGTTCGAGGACATGGGACAGATCGCCCAGGACTGGCTCAAGTCCAAGAACTTGGCCTAGTTCGAGCACGAAGCAACTAGTCCCGCTCACCAAGGAGTACGAAGAATGGCACCCGCTGATTTCACTACCGGAGCCCGTCCGGTCAAGGCCGCGCGCGGCA